>JASFHH010000017.1:0-30926 GCA_050123335.1 Gammaproteobacteria bacterium | reverse complement strand
CCTTTGCTATATCTATACCTAATGTAGTAATATTCATCCCGGACCCTCCTATGTTAAATGAAATTTAAAAAATATCATTTTGGCACTTTTGATGCCGTTTTAAAAGGGTGGGTCCATTTCATTATTACACTTCAAGAGGCGATATTTGTAACTGACAAATTACTTATTAAGTTTCTGTAGCAGCTACCGCGCATGATAAATTTGCGTTCTTTTTTAGTTATTTGCATGCTTGCTGACTCGCGATTTTACAAAAATAAACTGGTTGTAAAATCGCGAGTTCCAATAAAAATTTTATAGACATCATTGGAGATCGGTATATTCACCGCAACACCTGAAATAACGCATTATATCGATTACGCGGACTCCAAGCATACCAGCCACTAACCCGACTGTCCCGAACGCCCCGCAACTGCTCATTGATGTATCGTAATTTTTGCTGCCCCGAATATCGATATATATAGTTAGACACTTCAATAAACGCATAAATTCTAAATGGTGGATGACCGCCAAATTGTGCTTTTAGCGCTTGCAAAGATGAAAAAACCGTTTGATAAGGGCGGCGCGAATGGTAATGCTCTGGAATATAATGTGAAGGGTATACCATAGGACACATTGCTTCCACCACATTCGCAAACGCACGCGCACTTTGCCCAATACTTAATAAATCGCGCTTGGTTACAACTCCAAAAATATCAATTTGCAAAGGAATATGTTGGGGTTTTAAACGATCATGAAACCACTTAATTACTTGATGAATATCTTTCACATTTTGCCACACCGCACGACTTTTATCATGATAACGAATATAATCTAACTGAATTGCATTAGCTCCCAATGCAATTGCATGCTTAACTAATTTATATTTTTGCTGCCGATAAGGAATAGACAAAACTTGAGCTCTATTTCCACCATGAGGAAAAATTACTATTCTAGCTACATATCTCAAATTAGCTTGTTTGACTAGAGGTATATTCTGATTATATCTTCTTGATATACGCTTCAAATCTATTACAAAAGTATTTATGCCGACTGCTTTAGATTGTCTAATTAAATATTTTAGAGTGGAAGTATTCTCTAAAGTTGGCTGCGAAACATAAATACCACGCACTTCTGCGCTAACTATACCACTCATAAACAACAAGAATATGAAGATCAATTGTCTTAAAATGCAAAATCTGAAACTCATATTATGATACTATCAGCTGCTCTTTAAAAAGTGTAGAGGAATCACCACCTTCATGATATTATTTTTAGCATGATAATCATCCTAGCAAGCAACAATTTGCACAAGTTAAAGGAATTTCAGCATATCTTTGCTGACACCCAAATAAAACTTATTCCGCAAAGTGATTTTCCAGTACCAGAAACCGAGGAAACCGGTTTAACTTTTGTGGAAAATGCCATTTTAAAAGCGCGCAACGCTTGTCATTATACTAATTTACCATCGCTTGCTGATGACTCAGGCCTTTGCGTGGACGCATTAAATGGACAACCAGGAATTCATTCAGCACGTTTTGCGGGGAAAGATTCAACCCAACAACAAAAAATTAACGCGTTATTAGATGCCATGAAAGATATACCAGCGGAAGAACGAACTGCGCGATATCATTGCGTTTTGGCTTTATTACAAAATGAATTTGATCCCGCGCCAATTATCGTGAAAAGTGTTTGGGAAGGAAAAATTTTAACCTCTTCGCGCGGGGATAAAGGCTTTGGCTATGATCCAATATTTTTTGTACCGGAATTTAATTGTAGCGCGGCTGAATTAGAGCCTATCGAAAAAAATGTAATTAGCCATCGCGGCAAAGCATTAAAATTATTGTTGGAGATAGCATCATCGAAATCGAAAAATTAAAATCCGACCTAAAAAAATCATTAGGAAAAAATCCTAATGATATTGAAGCTTTACATCAGCTTGCGTTTATTTATATGCAGCAAAATTTATTCGATGATGCAAAAAAAACTTTTGACCGTGCTTTGGCTTTAGCACCAAATTCCGTTTTTTTATTAAATCATTATGGATTACTTTTATACCGGCAAAAAAAATTTGCTGACGCTGAAAAACAATTTCGTAAAGCTCTGGAACATCAACAAGATTACATAGATGCAATGATAAATTTGGGTTTAACATTGATCGCACAAACAAAAGAAGAAGAGGGGATTGCGTGTTTATTAACCGTGATTAAAGCACAACCCAAAAACTTGCGCGCACATTTTGAATTAGGGAAATTTTTTCTAGCTAAAAAACTGTCTCACGATGCAAACGAAGAGTTCTTAAAAATTATCGAGCTTGAACAAAATGACCCGGATATTTTAACCAGCATTATCAAAGAATGGCTTATACATAAACATTTTAGCGAAGCAAAAATTTATTGCGAAAAATTATTAAAAATGCAGCCTAAAAACATCGAGGTCATCTATAATCTTGCGGTAATCGAAACGAAATTAAATGAAAAAGAAAATGCAATTAATCATTATTTGTTGATTTTACAACTTAAACCTGATTACTTTCCTGCATTAAATAATTTGGCAGTTTTATATTTAGAAAACCACAATCTTGATGCAGCTAAATATTATTTTAAACAAGCATTAAAACTGCAGCCGGATAACGAAGCAATCCAATATACATTAAATGCGATTGAAGGCAAAATGCCATTGGATAAAGCCCCAAAAACTTACGTGCAAAACTTATTTGATGCTTATGCCGATCATTTTGATGTGCATGTTAGAAAAGCTTTACAATATAAAGTTCCTGAGCTGCTTTTTGATGCAGTTTCCCACGCAACCGACAAAAAAGATTTAATAATTTTGGATTTAGGCTGCGGCACAGGGCTTTGCGGTGAAGTTTTTAAAACGCGCGCGCAAAAATTAGTTGGCGTAGATCTTTCGCCTAAAATGATTGAAGCAGCACAACAAAAAAACATTTATGGTGAATTAGTTGTCGCAGAAAATCTAGAATATTTAAGGCTCAAAAAAAATGTTTTTGATTTAATTCTTGCAGCAGATGTTTTGGTTTATGTTGGTAATTTGCGATCGATCTTAACCGCATGCTTTGACGCATTAAAACAAAATGGGTTATTAGCTTTTTCTACCGAGGTTTGCGAAAAACAAGATTTTGCGATGCAACCTTCGGGACGTTTTTGCCATTCACAAAATTATATTGAAGATTTGGCTAAAAAAATTGGCTTTAAAATTTTGAGTCACAAAATATGCCCGACCCGTCTACAGCAAGATAAAGAAGTTTTAGGCAATATTTTCGTGCTCAGAAAATAATAATTTAATCGGCTCTGCTTTAGAGCTCGGAACTGACTGAATAAAACGCAACAAAGTCTCTGCATTGGCAACATCGGTCAAATATTTCTTGCCATCAGCTGCCTCTAACTTCAGTCGGTGACAATTTGTCACCGACTGATTTCCTTCCTTTCTTTTTAAGCCTTTCCTTAAGCTTGTTCCAGTATTTCCTAGCTGTCTGATAATCTGACTGCTGCGTTAGCACCTGAACAACATCTATAACCGAGAAAAACCATTTTTCTTTTTGAATTTACAAAAATAGCGTAAAAACTACGTGGTTTTTGATTTTGCTTTTTAAAAAGTTTAAGCGTAAACTACCTACATGCGACGAATTGTTTTTTTTATTTCTGACAGTACTGGGATTACGGCCGAAACACTGGGACGCAGTCTTTTGACGCAATTTAAAGATCTTGAGTTTGAGCAAACCACCATTCCGTATGTAAATACGGTCGAAAATGCTAAACAAGTTCTAGAACAAATCAATCAAGCAAGTAATGAAGCCCATTCAAAAGTACTGGTTTTTTCTACCTTAGCCAATCCAAAAATGCGCAAAATTATGCGTAATTGCAACTGTTTGTTTATCGATTTTTTTGACGCATTTATTCCAGCTTTAGAAGAAGAATTACACAGTAAATACGCGCAGAAAATCGGCGAATTGCACAAAATTGCTAATTTTAAAACTTATGACGCCCGTGTTTCCGCAATCGAATTTGCATTAAACACCGATGATGGAGTCGGTATAAATCATTACAAAAGTGCTGATATTGTTTTAATTGGCGTTTCACGCTGTGGCAAAACACCAACCAGTTTATATTTAGCATTAAAATTTGGATTGTTCGCCGCAAATTATCCATTGACTGAAGAAGATTTATCAATTGCCACCTTGCCAAAAAGCTTAGAAGCATATAAAAATAAACTATTTGGTTTGACCATCACCGCACAACGTTTACACGAAATCCGCCAACAACGAAAACCGAACAGTAATTACGCATCGCTGCCGCAATGCCAAAAAGAATTATCTATGGTCGAAAAAATTTTTAAACGCGCCAACATTCCATTCTTAAACTCAACTGTATTTTCGATCGAAGAAATCGCCACTAAAATTATGGCCATGAAACAAATTAAGCGGCATCAGTTTTAACAAAAATCACCAATGATGAAAAATAACTTTTGGTGGTTTTTTGCAGCCAGCATAAGGCAAAGTGTTTTGCGGATAAATTAAAATTTGAATACGCCGATTTGCAGTTAACCCAGAATTTTTTTCATTAGTCGCGATCGGATATTTTGCTCCATAACTTGTGTAAAGCAATGTGCGGCATTCTGGAAGAATTCCATGAGATTTAAAATATTTTGCAACACTGCGCGCGCGGCGTAATGAAATTGTGCCAGGCTCAAAAAGTTTTCTATCCACTATTGGGCTAGCGTTGCCAGCAACTAAAATATTTGCGTTTGGATATTGTTGTAAATATTTTGCTAATACATCCAAAACTGGATATGCATGTGGTTTTATTTCACTGCTAATTGGCTCAAATAATACTAATGTTGGAACTAAAATCACTAATTTCCCACGTAAATAGACGTAATGTACTCCAAATTGAGTTAACATAGGATCTAGTGGAAATACCGTAACTGCATTTGGTATTTTGCAATGAATACAGTGCGCTGCCGTCACATTATTGCCTTGGCAAGAACAACCCACTAAGGCAGTCATAATTCCAAAAAAACACATTGAGAGAAAATATTTCATGCCAACACCCTGTTACTCACTAATTATTTAATTATAAGCACAATTTTGCTGCTGAATCCAGTTTTAGTTATCCCAATTCAAAACAACTTTTCCGGATTTGCCAGATTTCATGACCTCAAATGCCTGTTGAAACTCTTCGGCCTTAAATTGGTGAGTAATTACCGGCTTAATGTTTAACCCGCTTTGCAACATGCTGCCCATTTTGTACCAAGTTTCAAACATTTCCCGGCCATAAATGCCTTTTATTTTTAATCCTTTAAAAATAAGCTTGCTCCACTCTATGGTTGTATCATCTGGCACTATTCCTAATAAACCAATTTCGTCACCATTATCCATTACATCAATCATTTCAGCAAATGCTTGGCTGCTTCCCGACATTTCTAAACCAACGTCAAATCCTTCTATCATTCCCAATTCTGTCATTACATCTGGTAATTTTTCTTTGGTAATATTAACTGTGCGAACATTTGGACAAACTTTTTTTGCTAAATCTAGGCGGTAATCATTTAAATCTGTTATAACAATATGACGAGCACCAACATGTCGCGCAATTGCCGCTGCCATAATTCCAATCGGCCCAGCCCCAGTGATTAAAACATCTTCTCCTACCAAATCAAATGATAGTACCGTGTGCGCTGCATTACCAAATGGATCAAAAATAGCCGCCTCATCATCACTAATTTCTGGCGGCAAACGATACGCATTAAATGCGGGAATTGACAAATACTCAGCAAAACATCCCGTACGATGCACACCAACACCAACACAATTACGGCATACATGTCGCTTTCCCGCACGGCAATTACGGCAATATCCGCAAGTTATATGTCCTTCACCCGAGACTCGATCTCCTATTTTATATCCAGTTACTCCTCCGCCAATTTTCTCTACCGTTCCAACAAATTCATGCCCGGTAGTCATTGGAACTGGTATAGTTTTTTGCGCCCATTCGTCCCAATTATAAATATGAATATCGGTGCCACAAATTGCGGTTTTTTTTATTTTAATTAACAAATCATTATAACCAACTTCTGGCATAGGAGTGTCATACATCCAAATGCCTGGCTCTTTTTTTAGTTTTGCTAACGCCTTCATTATTTTTCTCCTAAATTTATAAGCAAACCATCACCAACTTCTAAATAACCCCTAATTTTTTTCCTACTTTTGCAAAAGCATTAACCGCACGATCAATATGTTCTTTCTCGTGTGCAGCTGACATTTGTGTGCGAATACGTGCTTTTCCTTTAGGTACAACTGGATAAGAAAATCCAATTACATAAATTCCTTCTTGCAATAAAGAGTCTGCCATGTTGGATGCGAGTTTAGCGTCACCCAGCATTACTGGAATAATTGGATGATCGCCCGTCACCAAATTAAATCCAAGCTTTTGCATTCTGTCTCTAAAATATTTGGAGTTGTCGCGTAATTTTTTTCGCAAATCTCCACCACCTTCTAACATATCTAATACTTTAATTGATGCTGCAGTAATCATTGGAGCTAATGCATTAGAAAAAAGATATGGGCGCGAACGTTGCCGTAACCAAGCTACAATTTCTTTTTTTGCGCTTGTATATCCACCGGAAGCTCCTCCCATCGCTTTCCCTAAAGTTCCAGTTAAAATATCTACTCGCCCCATCACATCACAATATTCATGCGTTCCACGACCATTTTCTCCCATAAAACCAACCGCATGTGAATCATCAACCATCACCAATGCATCATGTTTTTCAGCTAAATCACAAATGCCTTTCAAGTTTGCAATAATTCCATCCATTGAAAATACGCCATCAGTTACAACAATGCGATAACGACAATTTTGCGCTTGTTTTAATTTTTCTTCTAAATCCTGCATGTTATTATTTTTGTAACGAAAACGCTGCGCTTTACATAATCTTACTCCATCAATGATGCTTGCATGATTTAATTCATCACTGATAATTGCATCTTCAGCATCAAATAATGTTTCAAATAATCCACCATTTGCATCAAAACAAGAAGAATAAAGAATAGTATCTTCCATTCCTAAAAAATTACTTAACCGCTTTTCTAATTTTTTATGCACATCCTGGGTTCCACAAATGAAGCGCACCGACGACATTCCAAAACCATGTTTTTCAGCCGCTTGTTGAGCCGTGGCAATTAACTCTGCATTATTTGACAAGCCTAAATAATTATTGGCACAAAAATTTATAACTTCATCTCCGCCTTTAACTTTAATTTTTGCTTGTTGTGGAGAAATAATGATACGTTCTGCTTTGAATAGGCCGGTAGTTTTTAATTCTTCAGTAGACTCAGACAAGGCACTAAAAATTTTTCTACTCATGAATGTCCTCCTGATTAGATTAAGATTTTCTGGAGATTAATTCTAAGCGAAAAAAACCGAAAAAGCGAGAAAGAAAAGCACAACATTTCTACTTATTATATCGCACAGCAAACATTTTGCACAAGATTGAAACATGAATGTTTTAGATGAGTGGGGGGGGGTTACCCTAAAATCTTATGCAACACATGATTTGTTCCCTTTAGTGCAAGCTGTTTTGTTTGCACTGTGAACTTTGCTCGTTATCCAATTTCTTTTTGCCTTCTTGTAATTTTTTAACAAAAAATTTACATATTACATCCATGTCTTTTTCAATTTTGAATAATTCTTCAGGCAATATAGAGTGAATTCTGCGGTCATTATAGATTAATTTTACGAATTCACCAATAATGTTTTGCTCAAATTTTTTCGGTTCAATCATCATATCAACATTTTGAAAACATGAAGAGATCCGATTTATAAAGTGATGTATTATTTTTACTAAATTTTTTTTGTTATTATTTACAAGCTTAAAAAACACACTATCTGTCTTTAGCATTTCCAGTATATTTATAGGACGCATAATATTTAAAAACACCCCCATATTTATAATTTTTGCTATTTGTTTATACGCATTTTTATGCGAGCACATGTATTGATCTAACGATTTATTTTCATGCTTCTGTTTAGTACGCTCGTTAGGTTTTAAGCTTTTCGCTATGATAATATTTGTCTTCAATACTCTGTTGAAATACTGAATTAATTTACCGTCAATTGGATAAAAGTTCTTGTCTTTATAAAGCTCGTCTTCTATTTTTTTAATATCGCAAATTTCAGGAATTTTTTTGTTGCTGCAAATAAGTTTGTTGAACTCAGCAATAATCTTTTTATCTTCTTCTGTGATTGTGGACAATGTATTTCCCATCTGTTTATAGCTGTCTATATTATATAAAAACTGTACTATTATTTTTTTTAAATTTTCTAAGTTATTATTAACTAATCTTTCAAAACAGCCTTCATTCTTTAGGACTTCAATGAAATGATATGGAAAACTTTGAATAGCTAAAAGAAAGGAGAATTTAATTGTTTGTGAAATTTTGCTCTTAAATTGTTTTGATTTAATAAAACATAACGCTTGGTTTATTGCTCTTTTTTTATCAATTTCCGATATATTATTTTGCGATTGCATTTTTTCGTATTCTAGACAATATTTTTTACTTTCAGTATATTTTATCTCATATTCTTTTTTAGGAAAATCAATCGTCTTTAATTCTTTCTGCTTAATATTAAAATCCCTGCTTAAGAATTGTCTCCAAAGGTATGAACTTTTATTAACATGCCTATAAAAATCCTTAAATACAAGCGCAAACTTTAGCACTGCGAATTTACTCGGAAGGTATAAGAGAATCTCGATCCATATTTCACCCGGGAGTATTTGCGAATTAGTTTGTTTTTTGTTTTCTTTAGAAAGCATTTCAAGCTCCTTTTTTATTTTTATATTGTATATTTTAGACTATAAATAAGGTTTCGGCATAAATTTTCGGGGAATGGCTTTTTTATGCTCAGCAACTATTTGATTTTACTAGATTTTAAATATCCAAATTATCAACATCTAACGCATTCTTTTCAATGAATGCGCGACGTGGTTCTACTTGATCGCCCATTAAAGTAGTAAAAATTTGATCGGCTGCAACGGCATCTTGAATAGTAACTTGCAGCATGGTGCGTGTTGCCGGATCCATGGTGGTTTCCCACAATTGATCTGGATTCATTTCTCCCAAACCTTTATAGCGCTGAATCATTTGACCTTTCTTGGCTTCTCCTAATAGCCAATCATACGCTTGCGTGAAGCTAGTAATCTCGCGCTCTTTATCATCGCGTTTAACATACGCGCCTTCCTGAATTAAACCATCAAGTTTTTCTGCCAACTCACTTAAGATTTTGTATTCACCAGAAATAAAAAATTCCCGATCAAATAAATAATTTGTTGTTATTCCATGTACACGTGCGGCAATTTGCGGGATATACTCTTGCGTTTCTTCATCTTTAATTAATTCAACTTCATATGCATCAAGTTCTGCTTTTGCTCCATGAAGATTTGCGTTTAATTTTGTGAGCCATGCTTGCATTTTCGTTTCATTTTTCAAATCTTCGATCTTCAATGCAGGCAAACTTAAAAATTGCTGCAAAATTATCTTTGGATACCGCTTGCTTAAACGCTCCATGATTGACAATGCAGATCGATAATGTGTAACTAAATTTTCTAAACCAACACCACTGATTGGCGCAGCATCTTTAGATGAATAAAGAAAAGCATTTTCAAGTGCTGCTTGCGTAAGATATGCAGCTAAAGCATCTTCGTTTTTCAAGTACTGTTCTTGTTTGCCTTTTTTAACTTTGTATAAAGGAGATTGTGCGATGTAAATATGACCACGTTCGATAAACTCACGCATTTGGCGATAAAAAAATGTTAATAATAAAGTTGTAATGTGTGCGCCATCAACATCAGCATCAGTCATAATGATGATGCGATGATAACGTAATTTGTCCGGATTAAATTCTTCTCGACCAATTCCACAACCTAATGCAGTAATTAAAGTTCCAACTTCAGCGGATGCCAACATCTTATCGAAACGCGCTTTTTCGACATTCAAGATTTTTCCTTTAAGCGGCAAAACTGCTTGAAAATGTCGATCACGTGCTTGCTTTGCAGAACCGCCTGCTGAATCACCTTCAACTAAAAATATTTCAGACATTGCCGGATCTGTCTCCTGGCAATCCGCTAACTTACCAGGCAATCCTGCAATATCTAATGCACTTTTTCGACGCGTCATTTCTCGCGCTTTGCGCGCAGCTTCACGCGCGCGCGCTGCATCAATCATTTTTGTAGTAATTGCTCTTGCATCTTGAGGGTTTTCCAATAAAAATTCTTGAAACTTTTCGCCAAACAAAGTTTCCACAACAGGTTTTACTTCAGATGAAACTAATTTGTCTTTAGTTTGTGAAGAAAACTTTGGATCAGGGACTTTAACTGATAATACTGCGGTTAAGCCTTCGCGCGCATCATCTCCGGTTGTATTTACTTTCTGTTTTTTCGCCAAACCTTCTTTATCTATATAATTATTTAATGCGCGTGTAAGCGCACTGCGAAAACCAGATAAATGCGTGCCGCCGTCTTTTTGTGGAATATTATTAGTATAACAAAAAATATTTTCTTGATAACCATCATTCCATTGCATTGCAACCTCAACAACGACTCCTGCTTTTTCGCTTAAACAATAAAAAAGTTTTTGGTTAACTGGGGTTTTGTTTTGATTTAATAGTTCAATAAAAGATTTTATGCCGCCTTTATATTCGAAAGTATCTTCTCGTCCATCGCGTTCATCAATTAAAATAATTTTTACACCCGAATTCAAAAACGAAAGTTCGCGCAAACGTTTTGCTAAAATTTCATATTGAAAAACTATGTTACTAAATGTTTTTTTGCTTGGTTTGAAACGAATTGTGGTTCCCGTTTTGTTTGAGTCGCTTACCGCCTGCATTGGCGCATCAGGATTGCCGTCGTGATAAATTTGTTCGTGTTTTTTTCCATCACGATGAACAATTAATTGCAACTCTTCCGACAATGCATTCACCACCGAAACACCAACGCCATGCAAACCACCAGAAACTTTATAGGCATTATCATCAAATTTCCCACCAGCGTGCAACACGGTCATAATAACTTCAGCAGCGGAACGTCCTTCCTCTTCATGAATACCAACTGGAATACCTCGACCGTTATCTTTAACAGTAACTGAATTATCAGTATGGATAATTACTTTGATTTCATCGCAAAAGCCGGCTAACACCTCATCGATTGAGTTATCCACAACTTCAAAAACCATATGATGCAAACCGGTGCCGTCATCTGTATCACCAATGTACATCCCGGGACGTTTTCTGACAGCATCGAGGCCTTTTAAGACTTTAATTTTTTTTGCATCATAACTGCTTGATTTTATTTCATTTTCTGGCATTTGGTTTCCGTTTTGTTTTTACATTTAATTTATCGTTATTATACCATTTTTGAACAGGTGAAACCACTTATTTGGCAAGGTTTTTTGCAAATTAAGTCTTTGAATAAATTGGCTTTTTATTGTGGTTAAGTAGCAATAAACCCCGTATTTTTTACGCTATTTTTTAAATTTTAAAGTTGGTATCATTCCTTAAAAATTTATCCATTGTTTTATACAAGTATTTGTAATTTTATAATTTTAATATATAATAATTAAAGGTGCCTACATGAAAGATATTATTTATGCTGGAGACTCCTGTAAAGTGATCTCTAAATTTCCTGACAGGGCGAAACAACACATTCTAGCTTTGTTGGACGGTATAAAATTTGACGTTATGCCATTACCACATGAATTTAAATACATGCCAACGGTTGGAAAAGGAGTATATGAGCTAAGAATAAAATCAAACTCGCAATACAGAGTTTTTTATGTTACTAAATTTCATGAAAGCATTTATGTGCTGCATGCTTTTGTAAAAAAAACACAAAAAACCGCACAAAAAGACATAAGTATTGGGAAAAAAAGATATAAAGATTTAATCAAATATAGAGGCAATATAAAGTGAACAAAAAAACCAAATTTACTAAAGCTGACATTAACGTTTTTAGAAATATGGGTTATAGCGAAGAAGAAGCAAAAAACTTACAATTTCGTTCATACCTAATGATCATCTTAAGAAAATACATTTTAAGCATGGGTTGGTCGCAAAAAGAAGCTGCCGAAAGATTTGGCATTACGCAGCCGCGTATCAGCAATTTAATGCAAGGGAAAATTTATTTATTTAGCGCCGGCGTTTTGATTGAATTACTAGAAAAAGCGGGTTTTAGAATTTATGAAAAAATCACACAAAATATAAATGAAGAATTTGAATCGCATCATTGGGCATATCCTGTAGAAAAAACAGAAAAAGAAACATAAAACTTTAACAAATCTTGCCTTGATCTAACTGAAAACTTTTGAGTAAATTTTGATCAAAATTCTTGGTTATTGGGCCGCTTTCGGTGCCAGTGATGAAAGTTTGAACATTTAGTTTGGTGATTTCAGCAGAAATTCTCTTTCTTTTATCTTCATCTAGTTCGGAGGCTAAATCATCCACCAATAAAGCACATTTTTTGCCAGTTTCTTCTTCTAACAAAGAAGCTTGCGCCAAGAGCATTGCGCACGCCAACAATTTCTGCTGACCGCGAGACAAAACATCTTTAACCAATCTATTCTCTACCAAAATTTGCAAATCAGCACGATGCAAGCCAAACTGGGTGTAGCCACGCTGTAAATCTTCTATTACATTCTCTCTTAAAACTTCTTGTAAAAGTTTCGTATCATCCCAACCCGAGTAATATATAAAATCTAAATATTTAATATCTAATAATGATGGGAGGATTTCTGCAACCTTCTGCTTAAATCTATCCACATAATTCTGCTGTTCCTGTCTAATTGGCGCAGAAACTTCGGCTAATTTCTCCCCCCACAAAATAATCTCTTCTTTAGAAGGTCGAAACTGTTTTAAAGCAGCATTTCTTTGTTGTAGTATTCGACGCATCTGCTGCCAATTTTTTAAAAATGATCGTGGTTTCACGTGAAACATTCCCCAATTAATAAATTTCCTTCGCTCTTCTGCTCCAGAATTTATTAACTGGTAAATATCAGGATTAATCAATTGCACCGGAAATATATCTGTAAGCTCAGAAATCGACTTTACATCTTCCCTGGCTTTTCGCAGCCGCATCTTCCCATCAAAATAGCGCTCAACCCCAACAGGAATTGACGCAATTTCAGCAAAAAGTGAGAATTTATCCTTACCAAACTGAATAACTTTGCCAGGATTCCTGGTACGAAAAGATCTACCAAAACTTAAATGATAAATTGCTTCCAACAAACTAGTTTTACCACTACCATTCTCTCCAATAAAGATATTAAGATGATTATCTAAATCAATACTAATATGATCTATATTCCGAAAATCTGTTACTTCAAGATGAGATAAAACCATAAACCAGCCTCTCAAGTAACTTCAATAGCTTTTGGGTTGCTTTTTTCGACGACTCGCGCCCAAGGATGGAAGCGCGTGGCACATGGAAGTGCCCGGAGGAGAAAAAAGAAACCCAAAAGCTATTGAAAGATACATGTCTAAATTCGCATTGGCATTACAACATAAACCACATCATCTTTTCCATGTTCCTCAGCCAAAATCCCCCCATCCACTCCAGAAAAAGTTAATTTGATGTTATCAGAAGTAATCGTGTTACAAATATCCAAAAAATAATTTACATTAAAACCTATCTCTAAATCAGGATAGTTATAATTTGCTGAGATTGTTTCTTCTGCTTCTTCTTGCTCAGGATTATTAGTAGATAGTCGTATTTCCCCTGCAGATAAATTAATTCGAACACCTCTATAAGTTTCATTAGATAAAATCGAAACCCTCGCTAAAGCCTGTTTAAATAAATCTCGATTAAGAATTACTTCTCTATCGCCATTTTTTGGAATTACCGCATTATAATTTGGGAATTTTCCTTCAATTAGTTTAGAGGTAAAAATTAATTCATCAGTTTTTATACAAATGTGATTTGCTCCTATAGCTATTTGCGCTATCTCTTCCGTATCTTTTAACAAACGCATTAATTCCATTACGCCTTTCCTTGGAATAATAATTTGCAAATCTTTTCCGGGTTGAATTCCACTATTGTTCAAAAAAGCAGCAGCCAGCCTGTGCCCATCCGTAGCCACCACCTTTATAACTCCTTGATTTAATTCAAATAATACCCCATTAAGAAAATAACGCACATCTTGCTGCGCCATTGCAAAATAGGTTTTTTCTAATAATGATTTTAACTGATGCTGTGGCAAAGCACATTCTGCTACACCAAATTGATTTTCTTCTACATTAGGAAATTCATTTACTGGTAAAGTGGTTAAAGTAAACCTACTACTCCCAGCACGTACCAACATTCTGCGTCCACCGCTTTCTTTAAAACTAAGTTCTATCTTAGTGTTAGACGATAATGATCTGCAAATATCCAGTAATTTTCGTGCGGGAACAGTCACCTCGCCAGATTCAGCGGCAGGTTGATCTAATTTTGCTATACCTACTAATTCAATTTCGAGATCGGTTGCTGTAATGGATAATTCATCTTCTTTTATCGACAATAAAACATTTGATAAAATTGGTAATGTCTGTCTTCTTTCCACCGCTCCTGAAACAATTTGTAGTGGTTTTAAAAGTTTGTCCCGTTCTATAATTAATTTCATAAAATACTCTCTTCTTTATGTGGTCAAAATACGTAACAAATTAGAATGATCTTCTTTAATATCAATATTTAAATCTATCAATTCTTTAACCTTACGGCAAGCATGCAACACTGTAGTATGATCACGCCCCCCAAAAACTTCACCAATTTCAGGAAAACTTTTATTAGTAAGTTCTTTCGCTAACGCCATTGCAACTTGTCTCGGCCTAGCTACTGATCGACTACGTCGTTTAGACATCAAATCAGAAACTTTAATTTTATAATATTCTGCTACTACTTTTTTAATGTTTTCAATCGTGATCAATTTATCCTGCAACATAATTAAATCACGTAAAACTTCTTTAACAAAATCTAAAGTTATTTTTCTGCCGGTAAATTCAGCATTCGCAGTTATTCTTTTTAATGCTCCTTCTAATTCACGCACATTAGAACGAATTTTTTGTGCAATAAATAATGCTATATTGTAATCTAATATTACATTAGCACGTTCAGCTTTATTCATTAAAATTGCAGCTCGAGTTTCTAATTCCGGTGGTTCAATTGCAACAGTTAATCCCCAACCAAATCGCGATTGCAATCGTTCTTTCAAACCGACTATTTCTTTAGGGTAACGATCACAGGTTAAAATAATTTGCTTGTGGTCTTCTAGCAAAGTATTAAATGTATGAAAAAATTCTTCTTGCGAACGATCTTTACCAGCAAAAAATTGAATGTCATCAATTAAAAGCGCATCAACACTGCGATAATTACGTTTAAAATCATCTATCATATTATTCTGCAATGCGCGAACCATATTAGCCACAAATCGTTCTGAATGCAGATAAATAACTTTAGCTTGCGGTTTTTGCTGCAAAATCGAATTACCAACTGCATGCATTAAGTGAGTTTTACCAAGACCTACATCACCATAAATTAACAATGGATTATAAGCTTCTCCCGGCTTAGTTGCTACTTGAGACGCTGCAGCATTTGCGAATTCATTTGATTTCCCTTTTACAAAATTTTCAAAAGTAAAATTGCTATTTAGATGACTGCTGTATTTTAACTCCACAGCTTTATCCACAAGGTTATTCACTGGTTTATTAACAGGATTTTTATTGTTTACTGTACTGCTTGTAAACGTACTTGTTGATCTTTTAGATCCTACACGCAAATCCACTGATAAAGGTTTGACCAATTCCTCAATGCGGGCACGAAAGTTCTGATTAATCCAATCGACCACAAAAACATTAGGAGCTAGTAAAATCAATAACTTATCTTGAATTTCATGTTGTAACGGCCTGATCCAAGTATTATATTCGTGTTCAGGATGCTCATCCTGCAAAACCGTCTTACAATGCTCCCACACTGATTCATTCATAGAAATTATTGATCCAAAAGAATTTAGAATATAAAGTTTATACTTGTTTTTCTAAGTTATCCACATGTTTTTGAAACATTCATTTATAATAATGCTAATTCATCCCTTTTGCATGAAATTAGTAGACTAAGATATTACCAAGACCAAAACGGTCGCCCAATGCGACCCCTAAACTAAAAAGTATATAAATTTTTGCAAAACGTATGCCTTGTTATAATTGTATAAATTATAGATAAATATATAAGGCATTTCGGCGCATACCAAAGCGAACGGAACCAAAAAAGGGGGCAAAGAACAAGAAATCATATAACCACTCAAGGAAGCAACTGATTTAATCAATAAAAAATCAATCTAAATAATAATTTTTCCAATTACACGATGATTACTTCTTTATTTTAAATACCCCTCTTCATTTTTTGTGTGAACGCATGTAAAAAATCATAAATTGGTAACCCTTCTGCAAGGACATACGAAATAATTTGATGCCTTGACATGCCGATAAATTTATTTCTAATGTTATGAAAATAATGTTCTATTGTTCTAACGGATAAATACAATGCTTCACCCATTTGTTTTGCAGTCATGCCTAAAATTATTCCAGCAATAATTTGTGTTTCGCGCGCAGATAATTTGATTTCATTGGTGCGAAAACAAAATGAATGCATATTAAATTTTGATGTTTTATACAAATTATTTTGCATCGTCGCTTTTTTCCTTTTGTGCTGTAGTATTTTGAATATGTTGGTATACTTCATCGCGATATACCAAAACCGATTTTGGCGCTTGTATGCCGATTTTTATTTGATTGCCTTTGATATTCAAAATTTGAATCTTGATATTATCGTCAATTGTGATACCTTCGTTTGGTTTGCGTGTTAATACTAACATATTTTTCTCCATGCATTATGTTGTGATTTAAAACCAGGAATAATTAATTTATTTTGATTCAAAGATGATACATATGGCCGTGCTACACTTACGGAATCGATACAAAAGTTACTTAACTTTGTATTTAGAAAAAGATTTCTCTGTTGTAATTTATAATCACCGATAACTAATGTGTTCGAATTTGGTTTTTTGGTTGGCTTAAAAAATCCGATTTTATCTAGCAAGCTTACATGTTTGTTCATAATCATATCATCCTCGTCATTGCGAGGATAGCTAGTCAGAATTGACTTTTTATTATATTATCAAAATACACGAGGCCCCGCGTCCTCGTAGTGTGGTAATCACGCTTAGAACCAGCAGGGTGGCCGCCTTACTGGCTCTTTTTGTTATTCATCAAAAATATCACTTTGCAATTCACTTGTACTTTTAGAAATATGATCTTGCAAAATATTACTTATATATTTAAGTATAAAAAATCTATAGCTTCATTTAAACCAGGCAAAATCCCCCGCTAATTTTACGGTTTGGATTTAAGTTAGCAGCTATTTATAAAAAACCCCAGGGGAATTCCCCGGATCTTTTCGAGGATTTTATATAAAAATCGCAAAATAATATGTTACACTCATGTGATCGATACTGCCTATTAATCAGGTATTACTAAAATGAACATATCAAATATTGTTAAAAATAGCTTTACTTGCCAAAAAGCTGAAGAAGTACGCAAATTATGTGAGCCACTATTCAAGGCATTTGATCTTAACTATTTTGTATACGCAAAAATGTATCACCATACATCAGAAATGTTATTGTTGTTAACAGATAAAGACTTCTGCCAATATTATTATGAAAATGAATATAAACTTATGGAGACAGCAGCACCTTCTGGCATACATACATGGAATCAATACATGCCTAATCAAGCTACACAAGATGGTGCAAAATATTTTCAACACTATAATGGGTTAGTAATTTTAAAAAATCATCCTGATTTCATAGAAAAAATAGAGATTGCATCTTCACGGTCTAATCAATATAGTGCTACGAATTTATGCTTTAATTATCCAAATGCATTAAATAGGTTTATGCTGTATTTTAAAGAAAAAGGCCGACATTTAATCAAACATGCATATCAAGAAAAATTTCTCATACCAAAAGTCATGCAATATAAAGCACCTAGAAATAAAAAATTATATAAAGAATTTATTAATGAAATTAAAACAAAAAAAAATCACTTAAATAATAAAAATAAGGAGGTGATTTTATCCCCTCGCGAATATGATTGTTTATCCGTATTGAGCAAAAACAAAACCATAAAAGAAGTAGCAAACAAACTTAACTTATCACCTAAAACCGTTGAAGAATATATCGCAAATGCAAAAAAGAAAGCTGGTTGTTATTCAAGAGCTCAATTAATTGAGTTTTTTTATGATAACCTTCCTATAAAATAATGGGTAACCTTAAGGAAACAACCGTATGAAAACACATTTAAATTGTATTCCATGCTTCTTTAAACAAGCTATATCTATGGCGTGTCAATTAGGAGCAAATTATGCAAAACAACGACAAGTTGTAAATAATTTAGCCAAAATGCTTCCGACCATATCTTTAGACTCCTCCCCTCCTGAAATCGTCAAAATAATATATGATCTAGTTAATAGAACACTAAATAATAAATATGATGGTTACGAAAAAATTAAAGATGAAAGCAATAAACTTACATTAAACATTTATGAAAAACTGCAAGAAAAAATATTTCTATCAAATGATAGATTATTAACTGCTACTGAACTAGCAATCGCTGGCAATATCATTGATTATGGCGGAGCGAGAATCTTTACTAATATAAATGATGAAATGGATAAAATTATGAACCAAAGTATTAATAATAAATTAATTTTTAATTATGATGATTTTAAATCAATTTTATCTACCGCAAAAGAAGTTATATATTTAGCTGACAATGCTGGTGAAGTTGTTTTTGATCGTTTGCTAATCGAAGAAATAAAATACTTTAATCGAAACGTTGAAATAACATATGTTGTAAAAGAACAGCCAATTATTAATGATGCCACCAAAAAAGACGCTATACAATGTAACATTCATAAAATATGTAAAGTTATGTCCAGCGGTTCAGATGTTCCTGGAACTCCTTTAAATTTATGTTCAAAAGAATTTTTAGATAAATTTAATAAAACTGATATGGTCATTAGCAAAGGTCAAGGTAATTTTGAAACTTTATTTGATTCGGGGTATTCAATATTTTTCTTACTTAAAATAAAATGCCCTTTTGTTGCTAAAGAAATCGATGGTAATATTGGAGACTCTATTTTATTTTACAATTAAAATGACTGAGATATATAAATTTTGTAATTTAACCATTTAGATTTTATCAGAAGTTATGAAAAAGAAAAATATAGTATAGGCAATCAGCATTTTTATATTGGTAATTTACATAATCACGAAATAATTTTGTTTGCCTCAAATAATCAAAATCTTGATGCTAATAATTGCACTTATTTGTTGCTAAATCAACTAAGTATATTATAAAAATTTTTATAGTTTGATTCTTGCAATATTTCCAACTTTGATGTTTTTTCTGCTCCTATTATGGATGAATTGTCAGATAAATTTAAGCGTAAACCTATTTTATTGCTTTCTTTGTTAGGTACACTATTAAGATATATGTTCATTACTATTGGAATATTGAAGTTTAGCTGTATTGGGTTACATTCAACGATAGCGACCCTTGGCATTATGAGATTTTGGCACATGAAGTACGTCCTAGAGAATTGAAAATCATGGATAATTTTCAGCAAAACACCAAATTTGTGATTACAACTCTGTGGATAACTCAAAATTTCCATCATATTACCTGTGGATAACTCATCAAATTTCTCGTCTATTAAATCATTCACACGTTATCAACAGCATGAAAACAGTAAAATCTTATGCTAAACCACAATGTTTCACCCCAAGTAATATCTTGAAAAATAAGGCTTTTTAACAGTTATCCACAGAAAATTGCGGGGTAATAATAACAATAATTAAATAATAAATATTTATATTATATTTATATGAGCCTCGCGGCCACGAGATTTGTGATTTATTAAACCCCGAATTGACCAAAGTTTGACAATATTACTTTGACAAACCCGACCATTCTCACATAAAATGACGTATTTTGTAGGATTTACAAGGTACATAGCAATGAAAAGAACATATCAACCAAAAAAACTTAAGCGTGCACGCGATCATGGCTTCAGAAGTAGAATGAAAACTGCTGGTGGAAGGAAGGTACTTAAAAGGCGACGACAAAAAGGTCGTAAAAGGATTAGCGCATAAATAAATTTTCGCGACAATATCGTTTATTGAATTCGGAAGATTTTGATTTGGTTTTTTCTCGTGCTAAAAAATTTTCCGAGAAAAAATTTTTACTTTTAACCCGCAAGAATAAATACAGCTATCCAAGATTAGGTTTGATTGTAGCTAAGAAAAATGTGAAATTAGCGGTCAAGCGCAATAGAATAAAAAGAATTGTAAGAGAAAGTTTTCGTAATAACAAAGATGTGATAAAAAACACAGATGTTGTTTTTATTGCTAAACTTGGAATTGATAAGTTAAGTAATAAAGAATTAAGGGATAAGTTAGATAAAATTTTCGCACAAGTGCGAAATTCTCTTACCAATGGGGGTTCTTAGGGGGAGAGTGGGAACTCTCCCCCTAAGCCGCCGTTGCGCGAATTTATTTCGCGCAGGTGGTATAACAAAGGAACGAGTTTCGCTAAAAAAGCGAAACTCGTGGGATAATCAATGGGAAAAATTGCAAGAATATTACAATATCCAATAATCTTTGTAATAAAGGTTTATCGTTTATGCATTAGTCCGTTTTTAGGAATGCATTGTCGTTTTTATCCAACTTGTTCTCAATACGCAGAAGAAGCATTACGTGAACATGGAACGCTAATTGGAAGTGGTTTGATAATTAAACGACTTCTTCGTTGTCATCCATGGTGTTCTGGAGGAATTGATCCAGTACCCGAAAACAAGAGTAAAAAATTATGAATTATATACGTTATTTTTTATATGGCGCTTTGGTTGTGGCAGCTTTGTTGTTATGGAATGCTTGGCAACAAGAGCATCAAAATGTTGTAACTAAACCAACAACACCAGCAGTACAGCAGCCACAGCAAATACCAACAGCGCCGACGCAACAAACACAGCAAACACAGCAAACACAACAAGCGCAAATACCAGCGCAAGTAGCAAGCAGAAAAGTACCAACAATAAATAAAAGTAGAATTATAAATGTAAAGACGGACGTGTTAGATGTTGATATCGACACTTTAGGTGGAAACATTGTTAAAACATCATTATTAAAATATCCAAAAGAATTAAAAAGTAAAGAACCTTTTCTATTATTAAATTACAATCCAGATACTTTATATACATCACAAAGTGGATTGTTGGTTTCAGGACAAAAAACACCACAACCTTTATCATATAAAACATCGCAAAAGAGTTTTGTATTAGCAGAAGGGCAAAAACAATTAGTGGTGACATTACAAGCGGTTAACCAAGAAGGTATAAAAATAACTAAAAACTATATATTTAAACCGAATAAATATAATATTGCTTTTAATATTAAAGCTACTAATAATACCAGTAAAGTATGGAATGGTAGTTATTACATGCAGTTTACCAGAACAGCTACCCCGCCGACCAAAAAAGGAACTTTTAGTTTACGTTCATTTTTTGGAATAGCAATTTCTAGCAAAGATGATCCGTATCAAAAATTTTATTTTAAAAAATTAGATAAAAAACCAATCGATCAGGATATTAAAGGTGGATGGTTAGCGATGGTGCAGCATTATTTTATTGGAGCTTGGATTCCTGATCCGCAAACTATCTATCATTATTATAGTAGTGTAAATAACGATGGAACTTATACTGCAGGTATTGTTAGTTCAATGTTAGCAATTAACCCAGGAAAATCAGTAGACATAAATGCAAATTTCTATACTGGGCCAAAAATTGCGAAGAGGTTAGGTGTAATTGCACCGTTTTTAGCTAAGACGGTTGATTATGGCTTCTTATGGTTCATTGCAATTATATTATTTAAAGTAATGAAATTCTTTTACCAAATTATTGGAAATTGGGGATGGTCGATTATCGCTGTTACGATTTTAATAAAATTAATTTTTTATAAATTGTCAGCTTCGAGTTACAAATCAATGGCCGGAATGCGCAAATTGCAGCCAAAAATGGCAAGATTAAAAGAGCAGTATGCTGGTAATAAACAGGCTTTAAGTAAGGCCACAATGGAGTTATATCGTAAAGAAAAAATTAATCCATTAGGCGGATGTTTGCCGATTTTAATTCAAATCCCAGTGTTTTTTGCTTTGTATTGGGTGTTGCTTGAAAGTGTTGAATTACGTCAGGCGCCGTTTATTTTTTGGATTCATGATTTATCAGTAAAAGATCCATATTACGTATTACCGATTCTTATGGGAATTAGTATGTATCTGCAGCAAAAATTAACCCCAATGTCGCCAGATCCAACCCAAGCGAAAATGATGATGTTTTTGCCGGTTGTTATGACAGTATTTTTCTTAAATTTTCCAGCGGGTTTGGTGTTATATTGGTTGGTTAATAATGTTGTATCGGTGGCGCAGCAATGGTACATCATGCGTAAATTTGAGCATGGAGGCTATAAACATCATCATGAGAAAAAACCGTGGTGGACGAAATGGTTTCCGCCAAAAGGACGATGAACAAAACCCCAAACGATACAATTACCGCAATTGCCACACCATCAGGGAAAGGTGGTGTAGGAATAGTTCGTGTTTCTGGCCCAAAAGCACAAATCATTGCTGAGTCAATTTTAAAAAAATCACTAAAACCAAAAGAAGCATATTTTGGTTTATTTTATGATAAAAAAAATCAAGTAATCGATCAAGGTATTGCTATATTTTTTGAGTCTCCAAATTCTTTTACCGGTGAAGATGTATTGGAATTGCATGCGCACGGCAGTCCAATTGTCTTGGATATATTGCTTAAACGTATTGTGCAGCTTGGTGCGAGGATTGCGGATCCGGGAGAATTTTCACAGCGCGCATTTCTAAATGATAAAATTGACTTAATTCAAGCCGAAGCCATTGCCGACTTAATTAATGTTTCATCAGAGCAAGCAGTAGTTTCTGCGGTTAATTCTTTACAAGGAGAATTTTCAAAAAAAATAGATCGATTAATAGAATTATTAATTAAATTGCGCAGTTTGGTTGAAGTGTCAATTGATTTTACCGAAGAAGAAATAGAGATTTTATCTAACGATAAGATTATAAAACAAATTGCAGAAATCATAGAACAAATTGAACAAGTAGAAAAAACGGCAAAACAGGGAATTTTATTGCGTGAAGGAATGAACGTGGTAATTGTTGGAAAACCAAATGCCGGAAAATCCAGTTTATTAAATTGTTTAAGTGGAAGAGATACAGCAATTGTGACTGACATTGCTGGAACCACGCGTGATGTATTGCGCGAATATATTCATATTGATGGAATGCCGATTCATATTGTTGATACAGCTGGATTACAAGAAAGCAAAAACGTTATTGAACAAGAAGGCATAAAACGTACCTGGCAGGAAATCGAAAAAGCCGATGAGATTTTATTAATCGCAGATGATAGTTTAAGTAAAGAAACCGATCCAAAAAAATTATTACCAGAGTTCGTGGAACAACTTAAGCACAAAAGCAAATTGACTATAATTAAAAACAAAATTGATTTAACACAGGAGAAACCTAAAATCGAACAGCATGGTGAATATAAAATAGTGTATTTATCAGCAAAAACACATGCCGGAATTGATTTATTAAAAAAATTATTAAAAGATAAAGTTGGTTTTGCAGATAACACAGAAGGATTATTCATCGCAAGAAGAAGACACTTAAATGCTTTAGCTAAAGCTAAGGGTTTACTAAACATTGCAAAACTTCAGGCGGAAGGAAATAAAGAAGTCGAATTGATCGCAGAAAATTTGCGTCTTGCGCAAAATACATTAGCAGCAATAACTGGCGCATTTACCACTGATGATTTGCTGAATGAGATTTTTAGTCAGTTTTGTATTGGGAAGTGACCAAATGGTTTTAATCATTTTTCTTTCATGATTTATTATCTAAAATTCTTGATGGCTTTTTGTTGGAAAAATAAAATCAAGTTTGTTAAACTGCGTAAGCAGCTTTAGAAAAAATTTTATTAGAGCAAAATGAATTATGGAATTAAAAGAAATCAAATCATTGGTGCAACAAGGCGAGTCTAATATTTTGGAGTTTAAAAAGTCAACTGCAAAACTTAAGGAAGCTTTTCAATCATTGTGTGGCATGCTTAATGGTTTGGGTGGGCAAATTTTAATAGGTGTTACAGACTCAGGGAAAATAGTTGGCCAAACAGTTTCAGATAATACAAAAAAAGAAATGGCTGAATATATTAAAAAAATTGAACCGTCAGCTAATATTGTTATTGAATATGTATCATTTCGACGTAATTTATCCATTATCATTTTAACTGCGTTATCAGCGCAAAACATACAGAAACCATATGTATACAATGGAAGACCATATCAGCGCATAGAGTCAACATCCGTAATTATGAAGCAGTCTAAATATCATGAGATGTTGTCTTTGAAGAAATCATGCTTTAGTGAGTGGGAGGCTTCATTTGTTACCTCTGATTGTGAGCTTGATTCTGATCGAATTCGCAGGATGATTAAGGTAGGGATAAAAGCTGGGAGAATACCAAATATATCTGGTTACAACGACCATGAAGATATTTTAGAACGTTTGGGTTTAATGCGGAGTAAAAAAATTACTAATGCAGCAGCTATTCTTTTTGGTACTAATATAGAGGTGGATTATCCACAATGTTTGATTAAATTAGCCAGATTTAAAGGGGAAGACAAGCTTCAAGGGTTTATTGATAACAAACAATTTTACGGTAATGCTTTTGAGGTCTTAGATTATGCGGAAAATTTTTTAAAAACTTATTTGCCTATTTCGAGCGTTTTTAAAGATGATAGTTTGCAGCGTAAAGATGAGCTGGCTATTCCTTTTTTGGCTTTGCGTGAAGCAATCGTAAATGCTGTATGTCATCGTGACTATTCTGATCGTTCAGGCGAAATAAATATAGCTATTTACGATAGTTATGTGGAAATTTGGAATAAAGGGAAATTACCGGATAGTTTGACGATTGATGATTTAACAAAAAAGCATGCATCATGTCCTCGTAATAAATTAATTTCAGAAATATTCTATAAATGTGGATATATTGAAAAATGGGGTTCAGGAACGCTGCGCATTCTTAAACTTTGCAAAGATAAAGGATTGCCTGAGCCAAAATTCAGCGAATATTCTGGTGGAGTTTCTATTGAATTTTTATATCGGAAAACATTTATTTCTTTTAATTATGATGAGTGTGTCGCAATGGCTTTACAAGAATGTGACGAAAAATTGAAAATTCGGGGAAAAGAAATATTAAAAATATTGTTTGAATTTGATCAGCTAACCTCAACAGCAATTTTAAGTAAAATGGAACATCCGCCATCTGAAAGAACCCTTAGAAATGATTTAGTATATTTACAAAAATTAGGTTTAGTAGCTAGAAAAGGAGCAGGATCGAATGTTACTTGGTATCTTGTGCAGGAGCCGAAAAAGGAATAATTTGCCGGCAATTGCCGGCAATTTGCCGGCAATTTGCCGGCAATTGCCGGTAAATTGAAGTAAAAAGATGATAAATGTGATCCCTCAAGGCCAGGTAAAGGTTTTTGGGTAATAGAGAATTTTGAATTTTATTTTTATACGACGGCATCGTATAAAAATAGCAGAAATTATACGATACCATCGTATAGGGGAGAATTTATATGAATTTAGCAGTACAATTAAAAAAAGAAATTAGAAGCCATAAAAATGCTGAACAGGCTAAAAATTTAGAATGGTTTTTTAAAACCGGCAAAGGCGAGTATGGTGAAGGTGATAAATTTTTAGGAATTAAGAACCCAGTAATTAGAAAAACCATCAAAAATTATTTTGCAATCGATTTGCCTGATTTAGATTCAATAATACAATCTAAATTTCACGAAGAGCGTTTAGCGGCATTATTGATTTTGGTAAGAAAATATCAAAAAGCCAAAACCGCGCAAGAACAAATCGTGATTCACCGTTATTATTGTAACAACATGCAATATGTTAATAATTGGGATTTGGTGGATCTAAGTGCGCCAACTGTTATCGGGCAGCATTTGTTTGAGCGTGATCGAAAAATTTTATATCAATGGGCAAAAAGCAAAAATTTGTGGTGTAAACGAATCGCAATGCTTGCTACTTTTTATTTTATTCGCAATAATGATTTTAAAGATGCTTTTGAAATTGCCGAAATTTTACTGCAGGATAAACATGATTTAATTCACAAAGCGGTTGGCTGGATGTTGCGTGAAGCTGGTAAGCGTGATTTGTCAGCCGAAGAAAAATTTTTGCAAAAGCATTATAAAATTATGCCAAGAACCATGTTACGATATGCAATTGAAAAGTTTCCAGAAAAACAAAGACAACTTTATCTTAAGGGGGAGATATGATTAAAAGCATGACTGCATTTGCCAAGCAACAACTGCAACGTAAAACAGGAACTGTAAGTTGGGAAATTAGATCAGTAAATAGTAGATATTTAGACATTAATTTACGTTTGCCAGAATTATTTCGACAACTTGAACCAAAATTAAGAGAACAAGTGGCTAAATATTTAAGCCGCGGTAAAATCGATATAACTTTGCGTTATCAGGCCGGCGAAAGTGTCAATCGGGAAATTGTGGTTAATCGATCAATGGTTAAAGAATTAAAAAATGCTTTGGCAAAACTTGAGAAAATGGGACTTAAAGCAAAATTTACTGATCCATTGCGAATTTTAAATTGGCCGGGCGTAATGCAAGTAATCGAAGGCGATCAATCAGCCACAGTTAAAAATATTTTAACTTTATTTATTAAAACTTTAAAAGATCTTGATCAAACAAAAATTAGGGAAGGGAAAAATTTAAAAAAATTTATTGAACAGCGATTGGCAAAAATGCAGATTGAATTAGCACAGGTTCGTAAGAAAGTGCCTGGTATTTTGAAAAAGCAGAGAGAAAATTTGTTAGCCAAATTTAATGAGTTGAAATTAGAATTTGATCCTAAAAGGTTAGAACAAGAAATGTTATTTTTGGCGCAAAAAATTGATATTGATGAAGAACTGGATCGGTTGGATGCACACATAACGGAAACACGCAGAGTTTTAAATCAAGGTGGTGCGGTTGGTCGACGGTTGGATTTTTTGATGCAGGAAATGAACCGTGAAAGCAACACCTTGGGCGCGAAATCTATTAGTGAAATTACTACTAAAACATCAGTTGAATTAAAAGTCTTGATCGAACAAATGCGCGAGCAGGTTCAGAATATCGAATAAATCATAAGTCTGGCTATTTTAACCGCAATAAATTTAATGGAACCGGTTCGGTTTTAATATCGAAAATATAACCTTTCGATTTTGTTTTGGTCAAAATTTTGCTGTTAGGATATTTTTGTATTTGCTTTAAATCTTTGGGGCGTAACTGGTTTGTCCATTTGATTTCAATAGGCCAAAAACGTCCATTATCAATGTATGCAACATCAACTTCACCTTTTGCCTTAATGTAATAAGTGGGATAAAAGCGTCGGTAATGAGTTGCAACACAAGCTTCTACTAATTGTGAGGAAAGTTTGGCATCGCTAATGGTGGGCAAAATTTGTTTTTCGTATGGATTATCTGTAGGTTCTAGCCAGGCCTTTATTGCATGGAAAATAAAAGGGTCTGTAAAGAATAATTTACGGGCTTTTTTAAGTGATGCAGTTTTTTTATCTTCTTGTAGTGGATATAAAATAAATAATGCGTCCATGGATGACAATAATTCAATGTAATTAGATACAGTTTTATGGTGCTCTATTGATAAGCTTTGTGCTAGAGTATTCCAGGTTGTTTGTGAATTATAATGTTTTAAAATGGCTGTTAAAATTTCACGTAGGTAATGTTCTTGTTTGCCACGTTTTAACATGTCGCCGCGAATCCAATCAGAATATGTACTTAATGTTGCTTTTGATATTTGGTTATATAAGGCAAGATTATTTATTGCAGTCAAATAACCGCCGTGTTGTAGATAATTATTAAATTCCACGAATAGCTTGTTTATAGTAGAAATATTCAGCTCTTCTTGCGAAAGAATTTCTTCTATTGGTTCCGAAAGGCTTTGTTTCAATGTAACGAACTCGCGAAATGATAAAGGATAAAGGTGAAAGTCTACTTTCTGAGCTTGGCCGCGTCTTCCAGGGAAACGCATACGAGCTTCCTGAATTACGGTTAACTCTGATCCGGTTAGCATTAATTCTGTTTGTTCCATCATGCCTGCATCAGCTGCATATTTTATTGCTTTATCCCAATCGCGTATATAAGTTACCTCGTCAATTATTAAGTATTTCATTTTGTTTTTAGGCATTTCGGTAAGCTGAGTTTGCAATAATCGTAATAAGCTATGGTAATCTTCTATTAGTTCCCCAGATAGAAAGGCTATTGATTCAGGTTGGATATTTTCATTTAGCAGTTTTGTCATCCATTGCTTTAGCAGCGTTGTTTTGCCAATTTGTCTTCCGCCCCCCAAGGTGTATATGCCGGATATATTAGTTGAAAATTGATTGATTAGTGATGAATGGTAAATGTAAGGCTGGTTTTTTAGCCGCCGTAATTGGGGGTCATGGGTTAGAAATGCTTTTATGCTTTCTAAATGAGCGTTATGTGGTAAAAAACGAGGATCCATTGTATATAAAATAGCATATTGACTAAATTTAGTCAATACATGTTGACTAAATTTAGTCAATACCATAAATAGGTGTCAGACACCGCAAACGCGGTGTCTGACTTCATGCTTTTATTCCTTAAACTTCAATTTTGGTTTTTCTTGTTGTGCTTTTTCATACAAAGGTTTACCGATATTGTTTTGAATTAGCAAAGTATTTTGGGAGATGAGCATTGCTAATTGCAAATTCATACGGTTTAGTTGTTTGGTAATATTATTCAAATTATAATTAATCGAAAAAAATCGCGTCATAAAATCTAATGCTCGAGGTAATAAACCTTGAGAACCAATACCATCTTTATCTGGATCCCAGTAAGCGCTGTTGCCGGGATCAGCAGTATTCATTTGGTTTAAAAGGTTTTGTTTGCTGGCAGTATCAGAAGTATCGTATGCGTATGGAAGTCGGGATACAAGTTCGTTGGCTAAAGTATTATTAGCAATTGATTGAATTGCCATAACGGTTCTTCTGTAAGCTGTGTATTGCATTCCTGCTTCTGATTTATCAGCATCGCTCAATATAGGAATTGGTTGGTTAGCAAGAGCTGCATTTTGAACAAATCCCAGCGCAGCTTTTGCTTGATCAGAAGCAATTTTATTCGCTTCTTTAGTGTTGCCACTTAACAACAATTGCACAGCATTTGGATTAATGTTGTATTGATTAGCGGATAAAAGCGAATCTACCGAAGTAGTAGAATAATTGCCAAATTTGTCAGCAGCGTTATATGAAGCAGTTAAATTGGTTCTAACAGTTGGTGAAGTTTTTAATGTCTTAGGGTCGACTGATGGACTAAAATCACCATACCTGGTTAAATTCACTAAACTTTTTGTGGTGTTTTGAACGTTGTTTGTAAGTTGTTGGTTGTTATTCAAACCTTGAGACTGCAGATAATATTTTGCTGCGTCGGGAACACCTTTAGTAGAAGTTGGTTTTACTAACAAGGAATATATTTCATTCATATTTGAGCCGATTTGGCTGTTAATTTTTACCAGTTTCTCAAGTTTGTCTGCAATAGTGGAAGTAAGTGTTCCTAACAAAGAATGGGTTTGTTTGTCAGTTACAGGCGCAGGGCCACTTTGATCCTGAGCATAAGCAGACATTGCTAAAGTTGCGACCATCATTCCAGTTAAAACGATGGTTATTGGTTTATTTAATTTACGATGTTTTGACATTTTATACCCCTCGACTCTTATTTAATAGTTAATAATTAATATTCCACTCCGTAGATTTTTGTGTAGCAGCCTTGTCCGTTTTTGGCTGCTCTAGTGTAATTGGTGTTTGCTCAGTTGGTTGTTTAACGAAGCACTTAGCAAACGGATGCAATCGATAAATTTTTTGATGATTTTTGTCGTAAACAAAATTACTTGGATAATTATATTCGTTGGACTCATCACAATTAATAGTTTTCCCATTAGTTGTGTCATCAGATTTTTGTAATGCTGATAAGATTTTAGTTGATTGCGGTGTTTTTGTTGTTGCTATAGCTTTGAATTCTTGTAATTTTTCCAGGTTTTCTTGCTGTTGGATGGTGGCTTTTTGATTTAACTCATCAATAAAAGAATTAACGTTTGGTGGAACAGTCGCACTAGCGGTAAATGCCAAACCAAGCAACAAAGGAATAGTTATATAATAAATAGTTAGATTAAACTTCATCTTCACGCTCCACCGCTTTAACCAACATTGCAAATCGTTCTGGTGCGAAGATTCTAGCAAGTAATCGTAATCGTTCGAATACTATGTTACGACGTAAAAATAATCCAGCAGGATCATCGACGTCATTGCTGTTTTCTTCGGCATACATTAGCAATCTTGATGCTGAACCGGGGTGCGTGGTATCAATGGCTTGCAATAATCTTAATACACGAGGCATTTTCAAGAAGTTAGCAATTTTTATATAATTGTCTTCTTTTGCAAGCTCAAAATTAGTAACATTTTCAAGATTTTCGCCAAGTTGCTGTACGGCTGCTTCAACTTCTTCATTTTCCTCAGGAATCCAATTTTCGACGCTTTCCATAAAAGAAATCACACGGTAAATCATTGGATCATCATAATCTTTCCAATATTCATGTGATGCACGTGCACTTAAGTCTGGCATAGGCAAAAATCTCACAAAGTTTAAATTTAACCCTT
>JASFHH010000016.1:0-31947 GCA_050123335.1 Gammaproteobacteria bacterium | reverse complement strand
AAATAATAATATTCAGCTTTGCTATTTTGTTCTGTAAAATTTTTAGAATAGTTATGCCATGTTTTTATTTCATCTAAGTCACCAAGTACAAAAACAAAATCTCTGCTCATAAATTACTCCTATCGTTATATTACGTATATTTCTTATTTTATAAAATCCCATGCCATACATTGCAAATAATAGTAGTTAATTCTTAAGGTTTTCTTAACGAAAGCAAAAATTTTCTTAATTCGAATTTTACAAGGTTTCGGCAATACGGGGTGTCTATTTCAATCCGAATAAGCGCATAGTCGGAAACCGGAATATAAGTATCTGAAAAATGAAGTATAATGCGTATCACTCTCGATATCCCAGTGGTCGTGGAAACTTAATTTTATTCATTTTTTTGAAAATTACAACCTATTGATTTTTACACTATTTTGATGATAAAGAAGCTTAAATATTTGGAAAAATGCGAAAACGATAAGCAGAAGTATTTCCATAAGCATTTAGAAGAGATTGAGAATGTGGGTGTGTCTAAATTTGAGTTATAACTTTGATACCTTGTCCGGATGAATGTTTTACACTAACTCTTTTTTTAAGTATGCAGATGTAATCGGATAACGACGGTCGCGGCCGAAGGCTTTTTCGCTGATGCGTACGCCGGTAGGTGATTGGCGGCGTTTGTATTCGTTGCGATAGACCATTTTAACTATTTTCTTAACTAATGCATGATCAAAGCCTTGTTGCACAATGTCTTCAATGCTTAAATCTTTTTCGATAAATAAATCTAAAATTTTGTCTAATACATCATACGGCGGCAACGTGTCTTGATCAAATTGATTCGATGCGAGTTCTGCGGTAGGTGGGCGTGTGATAACGCGTTGTGGAATTACTGGAGATATTGTGTTGCGATATTCTGCCAATTGGTAAACGAGCGTTTTAAAAACATCTTTTAACACACAAAAACCACCGACCATATCGCCATACAAAGTAGCATAACCGACAGCCATTTCGCTTTTATTTCCAGTGGCTAAAACAATTTTACCAAATTTATTTGATAACGCCATCAGTAACATTCCGCGAATGCGGGCTTGAATATTTTCTTCGGTAGTATCTGGTTTGGTGTTTGCAAAAATGTCTTTTAATTCTTTTAAAAAAATTTCAAAAATGTTTTGAATTGAAATAATTTCGCACTTTACGTTGAGATTTTTTGCTTGTTTTTTCGCATCCTCAATACTCATTTTCGAAGTATATTGCGAAGGCATTAACAATGCGGTAATTTTATCTGGCCCCAATGCGTCGGTTGCAATCGCTAAAGTTAAGGCGGAATCAATTCCACCGGACAAGCCAATAATCGCGCCAGGGAAATTATTTTTTTGTACATAGTCACGTACGCCTAAAACTAATGCTTGATAAACTGACTCTGCTTGGGATTGAATCGGTAAAATATTTTTAGTGGTAATATTTACTTCTTTATCAAAATCAACTATCAATAGATGTTCAGCAAAAAAAGGCGCTTGTGCGCAGATTTCATCATGTTGATCAATTGCGACTGAACCGCCATCAAAAACCAATTCGTCTTGGCCGCCGACTAAATTAGTGTATAAAATTGGTAAGCCGGTTTCGGCAATACGGTGTTTAAAAACTTCTAAACGTTTTTCGGTTTTATTGACATGATAGGGTGAAGCATTTAAACATAATAAACATTCAGCGCCAGCTTTTTTGGTTCGCATAACGGTTTTGGCATACCATGCATCTTCGCAAATTAGGATTCCAAATTTTATCCCTTTAATTTCTACTACGGTAGGCTTGTTTCCTGGAATAAAATAACGTTGTTCGTCAAAAACGCCATAATTTGGTAATTGTTGTTTATGATAATTTGCAAGAATTTTTTGATTGCGGATCCAGCAAGCGGAGTTATAATTACCTTTATCACTAGTTTGTGGATATCCAATTAATACATCAATTCCTTCCGTATGTTTTTGTATTTGAGATAAAGTATTATTTACATGAATATACAAATCTTCGCGTTGTAGTAAATCTTCTAATGGATAACTGGTGATAGTTAATTCTGGAAATACAATTAAATCAGCATGTAACTTATCACGCGCTTCTCGAATAGCTTTTAATATTTTTTCTAAATTGCCGTCAAAATCTGCCACGGTAAGATTTAATTGTGCAAGTACAATTCGTAAATATGGTTTAGTCATACGCTGTTACCCATAATTAATTTTACATCTTATAATTATTACATAACTTTCGATCATGAGGTTTTGGGCTGCTTTTTTTGACGACTAGCGCCCAAGGATGGAGGCGCGGGAGGTACATGGATGTACCAGGGAGGAGAAAAAAGCAATCCAAAACCTTATGGATTATTCTAATTGTATCATGCTAATAGGAGTATTCAAATTATGCGCAAATATTATTTTGCTTTTACATTATTAGAATTATTAATAGTTTTAACCATAATCGCAATTATCAGTTGTATAGCTTTGCCTGCGTATCAGACATTGGTTGCCAGAATGCATGCCAAAATTGAAATATTTCGTTTATATCGTGCGATTCAGTTAACCAGAAGTGAGGCGATCAAAAATAACACAATTGCCGCTATTTGTCCTAGTAATGATCATTTGCACTGTGGGAGTAATTGGCAAGATGGATATTTGGTGTTCATCGATAATCGGGGTGATGGAAAGGTTGATCCAGAAGACAAATTGGTTAAATATTTTCCAGCTATGCATGATGTGGGATCAATTGAGTGGAAGAGCTTTCCTAAACGTCATTATTTACAAATGGCGCCATCAGGTTTTACTAATAATCAGAACGGCACTTTTTATTACACCGCAGCTAAAGGGGAATATAAGATTAGTTTAATTGTTAGTAAAGTGGGTAGAATTAGAATAGAAAATTAAATCATACCTGATCAATGTGCTACATGTATTAAATTTATCGGTCACGCTTGTAGATGAGCGAGAATATAGAGATCCGAAACACCGAACCTCATTTGCTTTGTTTCTCGCACAGATTTTTACAAAGGTTTACAGTACGAACTTGTTTCGCCACCTATGAGGGCGTTTCGCGACTTTCTTGGAATAATCGGAACAGGATATTTCTTATTGCCAATTATTCTAAATAACGAAACTCTACCAGTTTTTCCCGTATCTTTATACTCTGCAATATATCGAGCATTGGCTTTCGGTTTGAACTGTATATATAAATCACAACCTCGATATATGGTGCCAAGCACTGCGCCCAATACGAAATTTTTATTCGCTGAAATTTTAATTGTTGTAGGCATAGCTATGTTTTTCTTATTTGTTTTCATGACAATCTTTCTCTGGCCACTGCAATTATATGGGGTTTCATAAGTAAACATTTGAACATAATCACTGTCTTCAGCTAGAGGTATAATTGTCAGTGTTGCTTTAGGGCTGCTATTATCAACCCTATAAATTGGTGAAGCACAGCCTGTTAACAAAAAAATCAACGTTAATAATGCAAATAGCCTCAAAATATTTTTTGCCTTAAATTCTCTTAAAATTATTAAAATCTTCATTATCTTAATACTCTAGTAAAATAAAACGTCATTATATACAATTTCGGTGCTGCTTTCAAAATTATTATTGGAGGTGAAAGTGGAGGTTTGCCTTTAGTTCAAGCTCTCTATGAAAACAAAGCTTCAGAATATAAGGTAGAAAATTGAATTTGCAGTTAAATCTATTCGGTGTTATCTTAGGTTATGCTTGTTTTATGAGGTGAATTATGCAAAGGATAATAAATTGGCTGCGAGCCGTATTTTTTATTTTAATAGCTTTGTTTTGTCCAACGATGGTTTGGGCGCAGACTGGTTTGGGTTCTATGGCGGAGAGTATGGTTCAAGGTCCGTTAACCATTATTATGCAGTTTATTGATGATGCTTGTTATGTAGCAGGGATAATATTGATATTGGTGGGTTTTAACAAATATTTGCGTTATCGTCAAAATCCGCAGGAAACACCAATTAGTACCCCGATAGTATATTTTCTTTTAGGAGTAGCGATTATCTTATTACCATTTGTTTATTATTTAGTGCAGCGCGCCAATGCTTAAATTAATAGATTAAGGATTTGTTATAACATGTTGAAAAGACTCGCATATTTATGTTTAATAATTTTTGGGTTGTTATTGCTTGGTTGTGATCATCAAACTGATGAGGCTTATTTGCTGCGTCATCCAGCTAAATTTAAAGCTATATTGCAGCAGTGTGTCATGATCTCGAAAGATCAGATCAAGCAGTATCCGCAATGTGAATTAGCGGTAAGTTTATACGGGCAAATTTTGCGTTTGACTCGAGAATTATTTAATAGTCCTGAGCAATATGGCAAAGATATTTTATCACTCCAGATCAAGCGTGGACAGCTTGAGGAACAGATGGTCAAGGCAAAAAGAAGAGAGCGTCAGTCATATAAAAACCAAATTGACCAGATCAATCGCGAAATCAAAATTCGTTTAGCCTTGTTGGCGCAAGCTTAATCGCCTAAAACTCTGCAAATTATCCAAATTATCAATGACCGATGGCCAATTTTTAGGTAGAATATTAGTTTAGCAATTAGCAACTTAAATAATTACCTAAAATGCGATTAGAAACGATAAAATTAAACGGTTTTAAGTCATTTGTAGATCAGACTAATATTCATCTGCCGAGCAATTTGGTAGGTATTGTTGGCCCTAACGGGTGTGGTAAATCCAATGTGATTGATGCGGTGCGTTGGGTGATGGGTGAAACTTCTGCCAAGCAATTGCGTGGCAGCTCGATTGTAGATGTTATTTTCAACGGTTCAGTGAATCGTAAGCCGATAGGTCAGGCATCAATTGAGTTAATTTTTGATAACGCTGACGGCAAGATTAGTGGTCAATTTGCTGGTTATAACCAAATTTCAATTAAGCGTGAAGTAGGACGTGATGCCCAATCCAGTTATTATTTGAATGGAGCACGCTGCCGTCGTCGTGATATTCGGGATGTTTTTCTAGGAACAGGGTTAGGCCCCCGCAGCTATTCTATCATTGAGCAAGGAATGATTTCAGAACTTGTAGAAGCCAAACCAGATGAATTACGGGCACATTTGGAAGAAGTGGCTGGTATTTCGAAGTACAAAGAGCGTCGGCGTGAAACAGAAAACCGCATTCATTCCACTAAAGAAAACTTAAATAGAATCAATGATTTACGAGAAGAACTTAGATTACAGATTAACCGTTTGCAGCGACAGTCAAGAGCGGCTAAGCGTTATAAAGTTTTAAAAGAAGAAGAACGCCTTTTAAAAGCACAACTACTGGCTTTGCGTTGGATGAAGTTAGATGATGATGCAAGGAATTTTAACAGCACGATCAGTCGCCAGGATACTTTATTGCAATCTCATCTGGCTGAATTGCAAAGCATTAATACTGCAATAGAGAAGCAGCGTGATTTGATTACAAATCAGGGCGATCAATATCGTGAAATTCAGGCGAAATATTATGAGCTTGGTGGCGAAATTGCACGACTTGAACAAACTATACAGCACCAAAAAGAGTTACAACAGCAGCTGACTTTGGATTTGCAACAAACTGAAGAAACTTGGCAAGCGGCGCAGCAGAGTCTATCAGATGATAATGCGAAACTTACCGAGCTTAATCAGAGCTTAGCTGAACTCGAAAGTATTGCCAAACAGGCGCAAGATCGAACTCTGCAATCGCAAAGCTTATTGGATGGTGCTGAACAACGCATGAGTGACTGGCAAGACAAATGGGATGAATTTAATGCGCGTGCTGCGAAAACTGCCCAAGTGGTACAGGTTGAACAAACACGCATCCAGCATTTAGAAGCACAACAACACACAACTTCTGATCGATTAGATAAAATATCTGAAGAAAAACAATCGGTTGATGCTGAAATCTTAGAAAAAGAATTAAATAATATGTGCGACCAGGTAGATCAATTGCATACTAAATGTGAGCAGATCACTGCAGATTTGGATTCGTTAGGTGGGCAAATCGAAGAACAGAAAAACACAAATAGTATTAATGAGGATAAAGTTGATGAATTGCGCGAAAAGCTGCATGCGAAAAAAGCGCAATATGCTTCCTTGGAAGTGTTACAACAGGCTGCGGTCGATCAAAATGAAGAATCCAGTATTAAATGGCTGAAAAACAACGGCTTATCCAAAAAACCTCGTTTAGCACGCAAATTAAAAGTGGATGATGGTTGGGAACAGGCAGTTGAAATGGCGTTAGGTTCTTATTTGCAGGCGGTATGTGTAGATTCTATTGATTCGATTGCAAAAGTTTTGGATTCGCTTGACTCTGGTGCAGTTACTTTATTAGATACAAATGTTGGCAGTAATCAGAGTTCATTGACAACACATAACGATTTGGTGCTATTACGCACCAAACTGCATACAGATTTACCAGTAGATGGCTTATTGCAAGGGATTTATGTCGCTGGATCATTGGCAGAGGTTTTGAAGTTCCGTAAACAATTATTGCCGCATGAATCTTTAATTACTAAAGATGGGGTTTGGGTTGGCCAAAATTGGTTGCGAATTGCAAGAATTGATCAAAGCAAACCTGGGGTAATTGGTCGGGAAAAGGAATTGACTAAACTCGCAGCAGAAATCGAACAGGCTGAAAGATTATTTGATGATACGACAGAAGCATTGGAGAAAGGCCGTGCACAATTAGTCAAGCTTAAACAACAACGTGAGCAATTACATCAAGCGTATAATAACACCCAGAAGCAATATCTTGATATTAAGGCGCAAAGCCAAATTAAGCAATCAGAATTGGATCAAATTGAACAGCTAACCTCTCGTTTAACTAAAGAATATAGTGAATATCAACAGTTTATTGAAAGTTCTAAAGGTGATTTGGCAAAGGCGAATGAGATATTGCAGCAGGCGGCACAAGAGGTTGCACAGCACGATAATGTGCGTGAACAATTATTAGAACAACGTGATGAATGTCGGCGTCAATTGGATCAGTGTAAGGCAGATGCTAAAGCTGATCAGACAGCTTTGTATGACGCAGAATTAGCTTTGCAATCTACGCAAACTAAAATTAATTCGTTGCAGCAGGCAATTGCTAGAATTGAACAACAAATAGCTTCTTTGGTAGAGCGGCGCGATACAATTAAAACTAATTTAACTAAGCAGGATGATGTGCCGGAAGGTGAAATCAAGCAGCAATTAAATGAATTGTTAGAGCAGCGTTTATTAATGGAAAAAGAATTAACTGAAGCGAAACAGCGTTTAAGTCAATCAGAGCACGAAGTACATACTTTGGAACAAAAGCGGCGTGATGAAGATGAAAAAGTACAACAAGTGCGTGGTCAGTTGGAAGAGCAACGACTGCAAGGTAAAGAATTTAAAGTGCGTCAGGCTACTTTGCAAGAGCAGTTGGCAGATAGTTCTTATGAGTTGCAAACTTTGATTGATGAAATGCCACAAGAAGCGAGCATTGAAGCATGGCAGGAATCAATTGAACAAATTGCAACTAAAATTGCGCGCCTTGGTCCAATTAATTTAGCGGCAATCGAAGAGCACGATGAAGCAGCAGAGCGTAAAACTTATTTGGATTCGCAGCATGATGATTTAGAAGAAGCATTAACTACTTTGCAGAATGCAATTCGTAAAATTGATCGTGAAACACGTGCTAAATTTAAAGAAACTTTTGATAAAGTGAATGAAAATTTTCAAAAGTTTTTCCCCAAGATTTTTGGTGGGGGTAAAGCATATTTGGAAATGACCGGCGAAGATCTGTTGGATACGGGTGTTGCGGTAATGGCCAAACCGCCTGGCAAGCATATTACTAATATTCATTTGTTATCCGGTGGAGAGAAAGCATTAACAGCAATTTCATTGGTTTTTTCTCTGTTTCAGATTAATCCATCACCTTTTTGTATGTTAGATGAGGTTGATGCGCCGTTAGATGATGCTAATGTTGGGCGTTTTTGTGAATTAGTTAAAGACATGTCAACACAAGTGCAATTTATTTTTATTAGTCATAATACTGGTACAATTGAAATGGCAAATCATTTAATGGGGGTTACCATGAATGAGCCGGGAGTGTCGCGTATTGTATCTGTTGATATTGATGCTGCAGTTGCTATGGCAGAAGCGTAAGAAGGTACACAATAATGGAACAAATAATTCGTTTAGTTTTACTTACAATTGGTGCAATCGTTGTTTTGTGGATTTTATATGATGGAATAAAACGCCAAAAGCGACTTAGAGGTGAGGTGCATGCAGGTGAGGATGCAAACGATACTGATGAGACAGCCGCCGATAGCCATGATGAAAAAATAGAATATGCCTTTGAAAGGGTTGAAGAGAATACACCAAATTTAGATATAGTTGATGAGATTAAAGAAGATGTTTCTGATGAGATGTCTGATGATAAAGCTAATATTGTTGATGATGTTATTATGTTGATGATTGTACCGGAAAAAGGACAAGTTTTTTCTGGTGGTGTTTTGTTACAAACTTTGTTTTCTCATGATTTACATTTTGGTGATCAACAGATTTTTCACTATTATTCTGTGGATTCTAATAACTTGGATAAACCATTATTTAGTGTGACTTCGGCTAGTGCATCGGGTGAATTTGATTTGAATTCAATGCGTGAAAATTCTTACCGTGGTTTGGTAGCGTTTATGCAGCCTGCTAAACATCTGCATCCAGCAGATGTATTTGATATGATGGTAGAAGTTGCGGGTAATGTAGCTGCGGATTTGCAGGGGAAATTGTTGTCCGGCGATCAACAGCCATGGTCAGACGAAGTTGCTGCTAAAGTTCGTGCAACGATATAAAATTCTCTGCTTTATTTCTAAATTTTATGCAGCTTTTTTGCGATAAAAAAATCTACCAACAAACCACAGTGAAAGTAAAATCGGAATTAAAATATAAGTTGCGATGATACTATGTAAATTCCATTGCCCTTGGACTTTTAATACTAAAAGTTGTCCTAAAATGATGACTACACATCCTACCATACAAATTATCGGTCCAAACGGATAGAATCTGGCGCGATAGGGCAGAGTGTTGAGATCATTGCCTTGGTGTATGTATGCTTTACGGAAACGATAATGGCTGATTGCAATTCCAAGCCAAGCAATAAAGCCGGATAAACTTGAAATACTAACCAACAACAAAAATACGCGGCCGTTTCCAAAAAACGATGATAAAAACACCAGAGAACCAAAGACTGCAGTAATTAATATTGCATAGATTGGGGTGCCATGACGATTGGTTTTTGTGAGAACTTTTGGTGCGTGACCCTCATCGGCTAAATGCCATAAAATTCGGCTGGCGGAATAAGTATCAGAATTGCATGCAGATAACACGGCCATCAGGATTACAAGATTTATAATCGATGCAGCGTGTCTTAATCCGGCTTGTGAAAAGATGATGGTAAATGGACTAAGCGCTATATGTTCACTGCTAGCGTGAATTAAACGACTATCAGTTGATGGAATGATAAAGCAAATTATCGCAATTGTTAAAAAATAAAAAACAAAAATACGCCAAAATACGCTACGAGCTGCGCGCGGCATATTTTTTGCTGGATTATCTACTTCGCCAGCGGTAATTCCCACTAATTCAGTGCCTTGAAAAGAAAATCCTGCTACTAGAAAAGTCACTAATAAAGTTTTCCAATTACCATGTAAAAGTCCAGTGTGCCAATTAGCAAAGCCAATATGTTGATGTCCAATTACGCCGGTAATCAATAATGTTCCGACAATAATAAACGCAACGATTGCAATTATTTTGATTGAAGACATAAAGTATTCTGATTCACCATAGATGCGTACCGGAAATAAATTGATGGTTAAAATCGCAAAGAAAAATATTGCGCTCCAGGCGGTGAACGAAATATTTGGAAACCAATATCTTACTAAAAAAGAAGCTGCTGATATTTCAACTGCAATTGCACTGGCCCAATCAAAAAAATAGTTATATCCCATAGCTAAGCCAAAAGCAGGGCTGACGAAATCCGAGCAATATTTGCAGAAAGCGCCGGAAGTTGGCATATAAGCTGTCATTTCGGCGAGACTGGTCATTAAAAAATAGACTAAAAAACCAGTGATTGCATAGGCGAGCAAAGCACCCCAAGGGCCTGCGGTATAAATTGCATTACCACTGGCTACAAATAGTCCTGTGCCCAGTGAGCCTCCGATCGCGATCATTGCAACGTGCCGTGATCGCAGTCTTCGCTGTAATTGCTGTTGATTATTATTCATGTTTTTTTCCTTTTTTTCTGTTAGTTACGGGCATAAAAAAACCCCTGGTAGTTATGCCTACCAGGGGTTTTGAAATTCTTTGTCATCCTGGGAGACATAACAATACACTCCCAAGACGAGCCTTAAGAGCGTCAGTTACGTTTACGTTTCAGGATGAAAAATTTAATATTCATATTCGCAGTATAGTATGATAATTTTTTATGTCAATTATTTATTTGTAATTATTTAATGGTTAGTAATTTCGAGCGTTCCAAAGAATATAATAATTCAGCTAAGTCTATTGATTTAGCTGCAATTACATTATCTGCTGCGCCGTAGTAAATATGCAATTTTTCTTGTTGGATAACTGCGCCAGAAGGGAAAACCACATTATCGACAACTCCGGTTTTTTCCCATTCATTTTCTGGTGAGAAAAGAGGATATTTTAAGCGCGCAATTACTTTTTGAGGGTTGTCTAGGTCAAGTAATGCAGCACATGCATAATATTTTTGTTTTGGAGCGCTATTATCAACAGCATGATAAATCAAAAGCCATCCTTTTGCAGTTTCAATAGGAGGACATCCAGGGGCCACATGGTGTGCTTCAAAGTTAAAATACGGATAAAATAATTTGTGGTCATCAAGATGACTGAATTGTTCCAGCCAATAATCTTTCGTTAGTTGCTCGAAATCATCAAAATAGCTGATTTGCATTCCTGGTAGTACTCGGTAAATTAATGCGTATTTGCCATTTATTTTTTTGGGAAAGAGTACGATATTTTTCATCCATATCGGATCATTTGCCAAAAGATATCGATTTAAATAATTTTTATGGAATTTTAGAAATGCTTTTCCAGTTACTGTTTGTGCAAAAATATTTTTTGTTTCACGAAATAAAATTTTAGGGAATAGCAAACCATGTTTGTTAAAATGCGGTAATTTTGTGCTGCTTGCATAACCGACTAAAGCTGTTTTCCCGTCAAATACCGTATAAGTAAGATAATATGTATCGTTTATTTTAACAATTCTAGGATCTTCAATTCCATGGCTTTCATATTTATGTTCGGGAATTAGTATTGGGCGATTTGATTTTTTAATGATAATGTTATTTTTAAGTTGGCAATAACCGATGGTTGATTGCATATTTGTTTTTCGTACTGCCCGATAAAACATATGAGTAATGTTTTCATGCTGAATACACGCAGGATTTAACACAGAATGATTTTCAAATGGTAAATTACTTTTTGCTAATACTATGTTTAGATTATTGATTTGCGGTTTATATGACGTGCAAGTAAGGTTTGATGCATATGTGTCGATATTTAGATTCATAGCCATAAGTTACTTCCTGTAAGCTTTGAAAGCTATTTAATAATAAAATCCTTATAATATTCTCGAAAGAATATATTTATTATAGTCAAAATATTTTTGGTTCGCAATTTATTTATTTTTAATATTATTCGAATATCTTGTGCTAATAATTAAAATTTGGCATAATTATCATAAAGTTATATGTGTTTTGTCCGAGTTACCCAGAAGGAATGAATTGAAATGGTAATAATTTTATGAATAAATTTATACGTTATACACTAATTGCTGTATTAATACTTATTATAACTGTTCTTTTGGTTCACATGCATCAAGTAAATATTAGAAAGTCGGAAACAAGGCAGTTTTTTAAAAAGCGGGCTATCCTTAGAACCAAGTATAAAGATACTGCTATTCCCACAGAAAAAGAGAGGAAGAAATTTATTTTTTTATATAATCAAAAGTATCAGGGTAAATTTAAAATAGAAGCCAATCAATATAACGTTTATACTTTAGTTATTTTTCCAAATCCACCCCATTATGTTAATTGTGAAATCAAAAAAGCAGATATTAATAACGATGGTAATATAAATTACATATTAATTTATTATGGTAGTGGAACCGGAAATTATAGCGGTATTGAAGGCGTTTATACCATAAAGAATAATACCCTTGAAAGATTGCCGTTTGCTGATATAGTTGTTAAAAACTTATTTCCTGGTGGAGACATGTCGCATTTTTATTCGCACGCTCCGAAAATTGTGAAAGTAAATGATAAAACTTACCTTCAGTACCATACAAATTGTCGTTACTATTGGCAGGGAAATAACTTCACTTTTGTCAGTGGTAATAGAGATTGTATTAGAAAATGATTCTTCAAGCTTGACATATTGCTAATTAGTGGTATATCCTAATTAATATGAGATATGTGACATTATTAGAAGGATCTAGTTATGAAAAAATTTATCTTATTTGCTCTGGCTCTTTGTTTACTTGTACCCCCAGTTTATGTTTATGCCCGTTGTCTTAAATATCGCAGAATATGCAGAGTCTACACTAGGCGAGCCTATGTTCTCAGAAGGCGCTGTCGGTATGTACGCGCTTATAGATATCGAAGATATCGAATTTACAGAGTATGTTCAGTTTATCATATACCAGTAGTTCGCAGATACCGGAGTTGTAGATTGATTTGTGTGCGTTATAGTTAATTTTGAGTTAAGATAAAAGAATTAAATTTCGTTTGCTTCAAACATAATTAAATGCGCACATAAATAAGAAATGGTAGATTCTGCGCCCTGGTTTAAGTTGACGCCGTTTGAACGAACGCCGTCACAACAGCCGCCAGTGGTTGGGTTATATACCATTTGCTGTATTAGATTGTCACCTAAAAACCAATTAAATGCTTTGTGCATTAGTGTTTTGTAATGTTCATTTTTTGTTATACTATACATAGTATGTAATGATTCTATCATCGAAGAAGTATCTTCAGGTTGTTGATCGAAAAATGCACGTTTATTATTTTTATAAAACCAGCCATTTTGTCCTATTGGTACATAATGTTTATCAAAAGAGTGTTTAATTAAAAAATTTAAAGTTTTTTCAGCAACACTAAAATAATTTTTTTTATGCGGCATAGCTTTATATATATGTAGTAATGCATCTGGAAGTATCGCATTACAATAAGTTAAATATGGCTCAAACCATATCCAATCATCTGCATGATGTTGATTATATAAATATAGCAAATGATTTCCATATTGTTCTAATGTTGCATGCATTGCATGATCGTTTTCTAATTTGGCAATAGCTTTTGCGCAAAATGATATAGCGCGGGGAGAATATAATTTGTTTGGCATATGCGCCAAGTGTTTTTCTAGCAGCTTGCGCGCCTTTTTTCTGATTTTTTGTGGTAACTCTTGTGCTGCAGTAACGTAAGCAAGTGCATACATAGCGCGTCCATTCGCATCTTCTAGATTTTCTTCGGTATTAGCTTTCGTATTTAGTGTTTTGTTATAATGTACATAATTGTGCAGATTGCCAGGATTTTGCTCTACATATTCAATGAAATCCAAATAAATATGCATTAAGTGCAGCAGCTCTTGTTTGCTGGTACATTTTAATTTATTGTGATGCTTGTATGCTAAGGCAACTGCTATTAGCGCACGAGCATTATCATCCAAGGTATATCCAGAAGCAGGATCTGGAATAGAAAATTGTGCAAATTGGAAAATGCCAAAATCATCAGTAAGTTTTTTTAAATGTTTTAGTGTAAAAGTAGGGTGTTTTCGTTGTAAATTTGGCATTTGTATGTGTTGCGCAAAACAATCAAAATATTGCAAGCCAACATTTGGCCAAATCATATTGCGTGTTTTAACGAAAGCATTTTTTCCCATCTTTTTACGCAGAGTTTCATTTTGTAAAAGTTTTAAAATTGCGTCAGCATAAGCATGGCTATCAGTGTGATCAATGACATATCCAACTTCAGGTGTTACTGCTTCTTCTGCATGATAAAAACGCATTGACACAACCGGTCTTCCAGCGCCTAACGCATATGATAAAGTCCCAGAAGTAACTTGGTGTGGATTTAAAGAGGTGGCTAAATATATATCGCTTGTTTCTAGATGTTTCAATAATGTATCTAAATCAAAATGTTGATCATAAAATTTTACATGTTTGGTTAAACCTAATTGATTTACTGTGTCTTGCAAAAATTCACGATAACTTTCTCCTTCTTCTTTGATAACATTAGGATGGGTGGCGCCGATAATTTGGTAAAGCACATTGGGGAATTTTTTTACCACATGGGCTAATGCTTGCAAAACATATTCTATTCCTTTGCCGCGGCTTAGCATCCCAAAAGTGTTTAATACCATTTTATTTTCTAAGCCAAAAGCTTTTTTTGCTGCTGCGCTAGTTGTATATGGTCGCTGATGAATTCCATGCGGAATTATACGAATTTTATTTTCAGTAATACCATATTCTTGTTGTAATAAGTTTTTCGCGCGTTCACTCATCACAACAATGGTTCCAGCATGATTGCAAATTTCACACGTAACTTCACGCAATCTTTTTGCAGGTTGTGGTAATACTGTATGCAAGGTAACTACAGTTGGTTTTTTAAGTGCGCGTAAAAAAGAAATAAGATAACAGCCGTACTCTCCACCAAAAATTCCATACTCATGTTGGATGTTGATTAATTTTGCGTTAGGCATGGCATTAAGCATTTCAGCGGCTTTAGTATAACTATCTTGTTGATATTGTTTAATTTGAAATAAAACATTATCACCATAAGATAATTTTTTATGATTACACATGGCAATAATTTTGGAGGAAAATGAAGTGGTGGCTAGATGATAGTCAGTAGAATTTGCGAGGTCTTGCGTAAAGCTTGCTAAACCGCATGCACGTGGGGGAAAGGTGGACAAATATATAATATTGGCCGGTTCTATGTTTGTCATGATGTAATCCTTTTAGAAAATGAATTTATACCTCCAATTTCATTTCTTCAATTATAGCTTTTGCGCTTAGCAAAATCACTTCAATTTCTTCGGTGATTTCTTCTTGCCGAAGCATATTTAATTGAAGTTCCAATTGATCTTTATTTTTATCTAGCCATCGAATCGCATTTTCCATATGTAATAATCTTTGTCGATTTTCAGCCATAAAAGATTTAAAAAATATTTGATGTAAAATAGCAAAAAGATATTGATCTAGTAATTCCTCAAGAAATTGCTCCGATTTTATATTTAATAAAGGAGGAAAGGGAGCAGATGAGGTTTTTTCTGTTGTGTTAAGCAGACCAAAATTACTAAAAGGATTGAGTTCTATAGTTTGTACGTTATTTTGTAATTCCTCATTACAAATAATAGACCAACTTCCAGGATAAATAAATTTTTTTGTTTCTTCATTAATTTTTTCTAAAGTTTTAATCAGGTTAAATATAACTGAGTGTATTTCTTCAAATGCGCTTGGACCATCTAAAAATTTTATTTTGTTGTTTGCTTGGATTTTTGTTGCAAAATCTGTTTCTAGTATTTTGGTTGTCAATTTGCGGCCGATAACTATTAGGTAAGGAATAGTTAGCTCTTTATTTTTTTCTTTTAAGTCCAAAAAATGTTTAATAATGGCTTCATTGAAATCTCCGCAAAAGCCTCTTTCTGATCCTATAAGTACATATGCGGTTATTGGTTTTTCTTGAAGAAGTAAAAAATTTGGGGAAAAATGCATAAAATCTGTGGCAGCTTCTTCCAAAGTCGCAATAACTTTTATTTGATTTTCTAAAAATTTAGTGGTTTTGCTAATTTCGATTAAAGATAAATTTTTCATTGCAGCAACAATATTTTTTATTTCTCCGAGGCTATCAATATGTTTTTTTAACTCAGAACGTTTTGTCATGTTATATTCGCTATTTTACGCCATGTATCTATAGTTTGTTGCCATTTATTACGCTTATCAGATAAGGTTATGCCGCTTCGTAAAACGTATTCTATTAGTTCTTTTTGCATTTGTGGTATTTTTTCCAAATCAAGTTCATCAAAAATACCATCATTATACGCTATAAGCCATGCTAGTTGCGCTTCAATTGAGAGCGGTTCAAACAAATCTTGTTTAAGAAGTTCACGAAGAATCTGTCCGCGTTTAATTTTTTTCTGCATTGACGGTTCTAATCTGCTTCCAAAATGGGTAAATACTTCCAGTTCAAGAAATTGTAAATAATCCAGCTTCATTCTGGAAGCTTCTTTTTTAATTAATAGCGGCTGCGCTTTTCCGCCAACTCTGGAAACAGATTTGGTAATATCGATAGCTGGAAAAAACCCAGCAGAAAATAATTTTGCATCAAAATAAACCTGGCCATCAGTAATTGAAATTAAATTTGTGGGGATGTATGTTGCAATTTCGCCTTCTTTTGTAGCAATAATAGGAAAAGCAGTCATACTGCCGCCGCCAAGTTTGTGTGATAAGCATGTGGATCGTTCCAGGAGTCTAGAATGTAAATAAAAAATATCAGCAGGGTAGGCTTCGCGCCCCGGCGGTCTTTTTAATAATAATGAAAGCTCTCGATAACTGAGCGCATGAGTTGTTAAATCATCATAAACAACCAAAACATCACGGCCGTTTTTCATCCACCATTCTGCTATGGTGCAGCCAGCAAAAGGCGCAAGATATTGAAGCCCAGGTAATGCTGTCGCTTCAGCAACTACGACTACGGTATAATTTATAGCTTTTGTATTATTTAACGTCTGAATTATATTGACAATGCTTGATCTTTCTTGGCCAATTGACACATAAACGCATAAAACGTTTTTATCTTTTTGATTGATAACAATGTCAAGCGCTAAAGAGCTTTTTCCTAAGCCATTATCACCGATAATTAATTGACGTTGACCTTTGCCAATAGGAATTAGTGCATCCAGAATTTTATTGCCGGTATAAAGCGGATTGTTTACAAAATCACGCTCTGTTATAGAAGGAGATAACACATCAAGTTCGCGCCACTCATGTGTATCTATTTGCGGTTTCTCATCCAATGGTTTTCCTAAAGGATTTATTACTCTGCCTAATAATTTATCGCCTACTGGTGCACTTAAAGTTGATCCGGAATGGAAAACAATGGTTCCCGCAGTTAATTTTTCTGTTTGTTCTAATAAAATTGCGCCGACAAGTTTTTCCGTTAGATGAAAAACCATAGCGCTGCTGCCGTCTTCCATATCAAGAATTTCATCAATAAATGCCGATGGCAATCCCTTAATCCAAACAATACCATCTCCAACCGAAACAACTTCACCTTGTTCAGAAATTCTTAATTCAAATTTATAATTATCAATCCAATTATCATTCACGATGCGTAGCCTCCGCAAAGTATTTCAACTCATCTCTTAAGTTTGCATGAAATACGATTGAGCCCAGTTCAATATAAATACCGCCAAGTAGTTTTGGATCCAGCTTAAACTCGAACGAAAGCGTATCGCCAAATTGTTTTTGTATTGCGGAAATGATGGTGTTTTTCTTTTCTTCAAGTAATTGGTAAGCTGTATTGATTTTACAAATTTCCTGATTGCCAATTTCATGTTTCATGGCCTGTGTTTTTTCTTTAGGCAAATTGTTTAGATCATCTAAAAACAAATCAATAATTTTATTTTCTAATTCTGGACAAGAAACTTGTGCCAACATTGTAGCAGAAAATTTTGTTGCTCGAGCAATTGATTCTTTTTCTTTTTGATTGATAATTTCATCAATTCGCCGCTTTTCTAATGCTGCATTTTTTTCTCGTTCATTTTTTAGAGCATTTGCCAGATCCGTTAGTTTTTTGGTTTTTTCCTTTTCCATTTCGTGTTGAAAATTTATTTGACTCTGTTCTTTTTCTTTTTCCCATTCCAATAGCCTATTTTCATATTTGTTTTGCAGTGCTTTGGCATTTTCTTGAGTTTTATTTGCTTCATCTAGTTCTTTTTGAATAGATGTTTTTCTTTGTGATATAACTTTTTTAATAGGAGTGTACAAAAAATATTTTAATATCCATACTAGAACCAAGAAATTTATTATTTCCAAAATAAATGTGGACCAATTTATTTCCATAGTAAGCTACCTTGTTTTACTAAATTACTTAATGGCTAATTAAATGTGCCAACAATGGATTTCTAAATAAAATAATTAACATAATTACCAAACAATAAATGGCTAATGATTCAATCATGGCTAAACCAATAAACAAAGTTCTGGTAATTGATTTTTCAGCTTCAGGCTGTCTTGCCAAAGAATCTAAAGCCTGACTGATTGATTTTCCCATTGCTATTGCTGGAAACATTATTCCTATTGCTATTCCTAAAGCCGCAACGATTGTGGATAATGCAACAACCCAAGTCATACTAGTCATGATAGTTTCCTCCTGTTTTAAAACTATTATAAGCAACCCAAAATCTTATAATCATTATCTAAAATATTGAAAATATAATTATAAAAAATATTAATTTTGTTACTCCGCATGTTTTTTTATCTCACTATTTTTAATTTTTCTAAGTTCCTGTACCTGTATACCTCCTGCAATATAGATTAACGCCAGCATGCCAAAAATATAAGTTTGAATACAGGCTTCTACAATATGCAGAATCAACAAGGGTATTGGAATTAGAAATCCAGCCACCATTAGTACAATTAGTGCGACCAATTGCAAACTCATTATATTGCCGAACAAACGTATTGCCATTGCCAAAGTCCTGGATATTTCACTTATGATGTGAAAGGGCAATAGAATAGGACTTGGTCTAAGATAATGACGTAAATAATTTTTCACTCCTTCGGCGCGGATGCCGAACCAATGTACTGAAAGAAAAACTAAAAGTGCAAGTCCTGCTGTGACAGAAATATCTGCAGTCGGCGAATGAAATCCTGGAATTATACCAATTAAATTACTTAACAAAATAAATATCCATAATGTTGCTATAAACGGAAATACCAGCTTGGTTTGTTGAGGCAAAACAGCATAAATCGCATTTTGCATTGTGGTAATAATTCCTTCCAAAATAGTTTGATAAGCGCCAGGTTTTAAACAAAGTTTGCGAGTTGAAATAAAAGAAAATATTAGTAATAAAATGATAATCAGCCAGCTAGTAAGCACGGCTTCTGTAATATGCAGAAAGCTTATGCTTATAATAAATTTGCCAAAAAAACCGGTTGAATCCATTTATTTTCCTTTCATAAAAAAATACACATTTGCTGCGCCGATTATTATCCCCAAACAAATTAAACTTATTGTCCAGGAAATAGAAAAATACTTTTCAAGTTTGTTATCCAGCCAAACACCTAAATACCCTCCTATAATCACTGGCAGAATAAATATAAATCCTAACGTGCCTAAATACACTGTTTGAGCTAACAAAGTTAGTTTTTCTTTTTTAGCTTTCTTAATTTTTTTTATATCTAATTGAATTTTATTTTTTAATTGCTGATGGTTGTTTTGAATATTTGGTTTTTTCATTCTGTGCCACCTTGTTTTATTTCCCATAAGCGCTTCAATATTTTTTCGTCTAGACGGTGAAGGGCTTCTTTAATATTTGCAATATTTTCTTCTTCAGAGCGTAATTTTTTATCTAAAGCAATGCTAATTTCATCATAGTTGTTGCTGCGCAAATAATATCTAGAGGTTATGGTTAGTATATTATTGTTGAAATACAGCAGTCCGCCAGGTAATGCTAAATATTTTTCATTAATATTTGTGTTTTTTTGTTTAAACCTAGCCAAACCGAATTTCAAACAAGTCATTATTTTGGCATGATTTGCTAAGATGCCAAAACTTCCTGATATATCTTCTCCAACGAAGCTAATAACACCATCAAGTTCTTCGCATTTATTTGTGCTTTGTAAGTGTAAGCTAAAAGTTTTCATTTAGCAGTTCCCGGTTTGTTTTTTGTGTTAACATGTTTCATAGCTCCAATCATATAACATTGATTTTCATCTAAATGATCATATTTTCCCTGAATAAATGCTTCGCAATCGGATAATGTTTGTTCTAGCGGCACCGAAACACCTTTAATACCAGTGTGCTCGGCTGTAATATAAAATGGTTGAGTTAAATATCTTTGTAATTTACGCGCTCGCGAAACGATTTTTTGATCTTTAGGCGATAGTTCTTCAATGCCCAACATTGCAATAATATCTTCTAATTCCTGATAACGAGCAATATGTTCACGTACCGTTTGAGCGATGGAATAATGCCGTTCACCCAGAAAATGCCGGTCCATGAATTTACTTTTTGACTGTAAAGTATCAATTGCGGGGTAAATACCTTTACCGGCTTGAGAACGAGATAAAATAACTACAGTATCTAAGTGAGTTATAATGCCACTGACAGCCGGATCGGTAATGTCATCAGCTGGAACGTAAACAGCTTGAACCGATGTTACCGTTCCTTTTTGTGTTGACATAATTCTTTCCTGTAACTCAGCAATTTCTGTCATCAGAGTAGGTTGGTAACCAACGGTAGCAGGCATTCTGCCAAGCAAACCAGAAATTTCGCTGCCGGCCTGAACGAAGCGATAAATATTATCCATTAAAAATAAAACTTCTTTTTGCAAATTATCACGCAAATATTCAGCATAGGTTAAAGCTGCTAATCCAACTCTAAATCTAACCCCGGGTGATTCATCCATTTGGCCAAAAACCATTAAAGTGCCGGGCATTACGCCTATAGATTGCATTTCGCGCCAAAGTTCATGTCCTTCGCGAATGCGCTCTCCAACACCAGCAAATACTGATACACCCATACGTAATTTTACGATAGAGTGCATAAACTCCATTAATAATACCGTTTTGCCTAAACCTGCGCCGCCAAAAAGACCAGTTTTGCCGCCGCGCACAAAAGGGCATAGTAAGTCTATAGCTTTAATGCCTGTTTCTAGTACTTCATGGCTTAATTTGGTTTTTGCAAGAGAAGTAGGTTTGACCAAAATATTGCGATAATCCTGAATGTCAATTGGCGGTTCACCATCTAGTGGTTTGCCAAATAAATTTAGTACTCGTCCTAGACAATCGGTTGCCACCGGAATATGGATAGGGGCTCCTGTATCAAAAACTTCCAGACCGCGTCGTAGACCGGTTGCGCGGTGTAAGGTAATTGCTCGAATATGGAATTGGTCGACGTGCTGATAAACTTCCAAAACATAGCTGTCTTTTTCCGTGCTAGTGATTAGGGCTTGATGCAATGGTGGTAAAGTTTTGCAAGCAATACGTACTACTGGACCATGTACTGAAACTATAGTTCCAATAGGCTTTTTTTCTTTTTTGCTAGTAACCGCACTTTGTGGTATGTTTTGGTCCTTCATGATTTTATCCTAATACTATTTTTTACTATACCACGTTCTATTATCGTATTTAAATGAAAGTGATGATGCTTTTATTAGTAACACCAAGATGAGAGTTGATTTGGTTAAATTTTAAGCAAAACATTTAGGGTACATTATTTTTCTTGGTATTCATAACTTCCAAATAAGCGTTATTATTTATACAATATACAATATGCAAAATATGAACCTAGGAGAAGTAAAATGAAGGAGAAAATACGAGCATGCTTAGTAAAATATAAATGGCTTCCATTTGTATTAATTACTATTGGTATTGTATCATTTTTACTAGGAATTTTTTTAAGTGCTGCAATAATTAAAGATATATGGCTATGTTTTTCGGTTTTGGCGGTATTGATAGGAGGGCTTTGTTGTTTTGCAGCAATCAAATAAAAAATGTTTCTCCCACGTGCAATTGGGTGAAATCATTTCCATAATATTGTTTAAATATTTTTTTTGCAGGATTACCGCTGCAATGTAATGGCGCGACTTTTTGTACTTTTAATTTTTTAAAGTTTTTAACTATTTCTTCGATTTTTGTTTTACTTGTGCCTGTTAAATGAAAACCGCCTAAAACCAAATAAATATTGTTTTTGGGGAAATGATTTTTAACTGTTTTTATGATATTGATGATGCCTGAATGAGCGCAACCAGTAATTATGACTAAGCCTTTTGAAGATTTAATAACTAAAGATTGTTCGGGAATTTTATAGTTTTTATAAATGCCTGAAAGTTCTCCAGTGGTAAATATTTTTCTTGTAATTTCCTGAAATGGTTGTGAAATAACGGGAATACTATGTAGATTTTTTATTTTATCCTTAAAAGTTTGATTAAAACCGGGGCAAATATAAACGGGAATATTATGGCGGTATTCAAGAATTTTCCATAAACCTCCAGAATGATCCTGATGTTCATGTGAGATTACAATTCCATTAATGTCAGATAAATTGATATCCATTAAATTGAGATTATGCAAAAGTACATTTCCATTGTTGCCTGTATCAAATAAAATATGCTTATTTACTAAGCAAGAAAAGCCCCATCCTGTTTTAAATTTATTATTAATTGTACTTGTATCAAAAAGTAATTTTATGCTCATTTTTTCCGCCGAGATTGATATGCTTGTATAAGCTATCGAAATAGAGCTAAAAATGCAACAAGTTATAACATAAATTAAAATAACTTTTAAGCAGAAACAAACATTGTGCAATATTTTCATGCTTATCCTTATCAAGGTATAAATATGATTATACATAACTCGTGCTATGCAGACGAGTTTTTTACACTATATGAGTATGTACCACTCTTACCTCAAGATACCGGATTTAAAAATTGTCATCCCGCGGTCAACAAGCTGGGCTGCGGAATGACAGCATGTTCGCATTTTCAAGTGTATGGGTATAATTTATTTGCAAAAAATAGAGATGTTGTTATTATATGGGTATATACTCATGTAGCACATGTGAAAAGGAATGTCATTATGATTGATTCTTTTATATCAGAGAAGGTTCATACAAATTGTTTACTTTGCGGAAATAAAAATCCATGGTCTCAACGGATAAAATTTTATGAATCAAAAGAAGGCGAGGTTTGTGGTGAATTTCAGGCGAATTCTAAGCTTCAAGGTTATGATGGGATACTTCATGGAGGAGTAATTACTTCATTATTAGATTCAGCAATGACCCATTGTCTTTTCCATCGTGGTATTCAGGCGGTAACGGGTGATTTATATGTTAGATTTTTGCATTCTGTTCCATGCGATTCTTTTTTGAACATACGGGCGAGTATTTTGTCTGCAGGTTCATCATTGTATAAGGTGAGAGCGGAGCTTATTTGCAAAGAGCAAATTATGGCTAAGGCCGAAGCAAAATTTGTACGACGTATTAAATAACTCACGTTAAATAATGTTGCGAATCGCTAATGGTTCTGCTATGATATGGGTATATACCCATATAACATGGGAGAAATCATGTCCCCTTTTATGAGAAAAAAACGTTTTTGTCGTTCTTTTGAAGGTGCAACTTATTTTAAACCACGTGGTGTACCATTAAAAGGTTTACAAATCAATGAGTTAGAGCTTGATGAGTTAGAAGCTATTCATCTTTGCGATTATGAAGAACTAAATCAAGCTGAAGCGGCAGAGAAAATGAAAATATCATCAAGTACTTTGCAGCGATTGCTTTACTCTGGGCGCAAGAAGATTATTGATGCTTTATATACTTCAAAGGCGATAAAAATTTCTAAATCTGATCAGGTTTCCGAATATTCTAAATCTGGTAAAGAGTGTAGAAAAAAACAGAGAAAAGGAAAGTGTTTTGGTAATAGAAAATTGGAGGAGAAAAAATGAAAATAGCTATTCCAGCAAATGGTCGAGTTGTTTCTGATCACTTTGGCCATTGTGTGTGTTTTAAAGTTTTTGATGTACAGAATAATCAAATTATTGCGGAAACTATAATTGAAAATCCAGGAAATCATAAACCAGGAGTTTTGCCTCAATTGCTAAAAAACAATGAAATTGAATTAGTGATAGCAGGGGGTATTGGTACAAAAGCAATTAATTTCTTCAATGAAATGGGCATTAAAGTAATCACCGGTGCAACTGGATTAATTGAAAAAACTTTAAATAGTTTTATTAATGGAACGTTGCAGGACGGCGGAAGTATTTGTTCTCATTAATTCACGTAAGGAGGATATTGATATGAAAATTTGTATTACAGCACAGGGTAAGGATTTAAATTCTAAAGTAGAATCACGTTTTGGCAGAAGTCCTTATTTCATTATATACGATATAGACACTGCTGATTTTGAAGTTATTGAAAATCCTAACCTTTCAGCAGCGAGCGGTGTTGGGGTTAAATCTGGACAGTTAGTGGCAGATAAGAAGGTGTCAGTAGTTTTAACCGGTAAGGTTGGTCCCAAAGCATCTGATGCTTTAAATGCTGCAGGAATAAAAATTATAAGTGATGTATCTGGAACTGTTAAAGAAGCAGTTGAGAAATTTCAAAGTGAAGATTTTAAAGCAGCAGAAAAATCACAAGAACAAGAAACTCAAACAGGTAATTGGTTTGATAGATGTTGCAGGCGATTGTTTGGCTTTGGTCGTGGACGAGGTCGTAGCAAACAAAGTAGTGGTATGGGTAGAGGACAAGGTCAAGGGCGTAGAGGTTTTGCCGGTCCTGGTGGTTACTGCGTTTGTACAAGTTGTGGTGAAAAAGTTAAACATCAACCTGGTGTTCCATGCCGTTCGTTGAATTGTCCAAAATGCGGGGCAATTATGGCTAGAGAATAATATGGTTAAAAAAATATGATTATTTCAATTGCCAGCGGCAAAGGCGGGACAGGAAAAACAACTATCTCGACTAGTTTGTCATTATCTATTGCAAATTCTGTAACAAACAGCGTTCAATTATTAGATTGCGATGCAGAAGAACCAAATGCGCATATTTTTATTAAGCCGGATGTTTTGGAAAAACATCCGGTTGTTGTGCCTATACCAAAAGTAGATGCTGAAAAATGTACTTTATGTGGTAAGTGTACGCAAGTTTGTGCTTTCAATGCGATTGCAGTAATTCCGGGCAGGGTTTTAGTATTTCCTGAGCTATGTCACAATTGTGGTTCGTGTAAATATTTTTGTCCGGCTAAGGCAATTGATGAAATAAATAAAAAAGTTGGCATTATCGAAATTGGCCAAAAAAGTAATTTGCAATTTATTCACGGAAAATTAAATATTGGTGAAGTTATTCCAACTCCTGTGATTAAAGTTGTTAAAACGCATATAGATAATGCAAAAACTGTAATTATTGATGCGCCGCCAGGTACATCTTGCCCAGTCATAGAAGCTGTAAAAGGAAGTGATTTTTGTATTTTAGTTACCGAGCCAACCCCTTTTGGCTTAAATGATTTAATCTTAACGGTCGAGGTGTTGCGCAAGATGCAAATTCCTTTTGGCGTGGTAATTAATCGGAGTGATTTGGGTGATAACAAAACCGAGCAATTTTGTAAAAAAGAAAATATTTCAATATTGATGCGAATTCCATTTAAAAAAGAAATTGCAATAGCTTATTCTCAAGGTATTCCGTTGATTAAGGTTTTTCCAGAATATGAAAAACAATTTTGTGATTTATTTGATAAGATTAGGAAATAGTAGTGAGGCAAATAGTTATTATCAGCGGTAAAGGAGGAACGGGTAAAACGGTTTTAACCGGCGCATTTGCTGCTTTAGCTGAAAATAAAATCATTGTTGATTGTGATGTGGATGCTGCCGATTTACATTTGTTGTTAAATCCGACAATTAAAGAAAAACATGTTTTTAAAAGCGGTTTTACTGCATCAATTGATCAAAAAAAATGTATCCAATGTTTAAAATGTATTAAAGCATGTCGTTTTAATGCAATTGATGATAATCTCAGTATTGATCCAGTTTCTTGTGAAGGATGTAAGTTTTGTTATAATTTGTGTCCGACAAAAGCAATTGAGTTAAAAGAAAATACTTCTGGTGAATGGTTTGTATCAGATACGAAATTTGGAACATTTGTTCATGCTAAATTAGGTATTGCAGAAGAAAATTCAGGAAAGCTGGTATCTTTGATAAGAAAACAAGCGCAACAGCTTGCTGTAAAACAAAATAAAGACTTAATAATTATTGATGGCGCTCCTGGTATTGGATGTCCTGTGATCGCTTGCATTTCCAATGTGGATTGCGTGGTTGTTGTAACAGAACCCACTTTATCTGGCTTGCATGATGCAAAGCGAGTAATTAAAGTAGCTCAGCATTTTAATGCACCGATTAAATTGATTATTAATAAATATGATTTGAATGAAGATATGACAAAAACAATCATGCAATATTGTGACAAAAATAACATACTCGTAATTGGAAAAATCAGATTTAATAGTGCTATAGTAGAATCTATTATAAATGCTAAAACTATTATGGAATATTCAGATTCTAGGTTAAACGAAATAAAACAAGAAATTAAAAGTATCTGGCAACGTTTAGTAACTTAAGATAAACTAATTGTATGCAAAAGATTAAATTTAAATATATATATGGTCCTGTGCCTTCATGGAGATTGGGGCGATCTTTGGGGGTTGATCTGTTATCTCAGGAAGATAAAATATGTAATTTTAATTGTATTTATTGTCAGCTTGGTAAAACACCTTATTATACAGATGAGCGCAAGTTATATGTGCCAACAAAAGAAATTATTAATGAAATAAATAAATTGCCAGATAATATCGAGATTGATTATATAACTTTTTCAGGGCGGGGTGAGCCAACTTTAGCGATAAATCTTGGAGAAGCCATAAAGGCAATTAAAGAGATTCGTGAAGAGCCAGTCGCGGTTTTAACTAACGCAGCTTTAATTAACCGGGAAGATGTTAGAAGGGATTTAGGTTATGCTGATTTTGTTGTTGCAAAATTGGATGTGAGTTCTCAAGAATTGCTGGAAGAAATTAATAATCCATCGTCTGAAATATATTTTGATAACATTGTTAGTGGATTAAAAAAATTTCGTGAAGAATATTCTGGTCTTTTAGGTTTACAAATAATGTTTATCGATAAAAATAAAGATTATGTCAATGAGTCAATTAAGCTTGCTAATGAAATTTTGCCCGATGAAATACAGATTAATACACCATTAAGACCAAGCAAAACCAAACCGTTGCCTAAAATAGAAATTTTGAAAATTAAAAAATTATTCAAAAAAGAATGTAAAAATGTAAAAGTTGTTTCTGTTTATGATGATAGGCCTTATCAAAAGGTTGCTCCGATTGGTGACGCAGATACTATCAAGAGAAGAGGGAAAGCGTAAACTTATTGATTTTATAATGAACAAAAAAGAAAAAATATCCAATGAGTATATTGAATTAAACCCTGAGGATTCCAGCCAATAGCTAAAAATAAAAAAATGAATATGTCGCTAGATTTAGCTGTGAATCGCCATAATTTATTGCGAAGTGTACTATGAAACTGGTTAGTCAAAAGCATGTTATTTTGTTTATAAAGTTTTGAGAATAGTGGTAATATACGTGTCGTAATATAGGAGGTATCAAATGACTAAGATTAAATTATATTGCAACACCATTATGTTTTGTATATGTATGTTTTTTACATTATCCTGTTTTGCTTCATCACGCATCAATTTTGGTATCGTTACTGCACTGCATAGTGAAGCGATTCCTATTATATCTGGCATGAATCATGTAAAAATAAAAACCATATCTCATATACACTATTATTTAGGAGATATAAATCACAAAAAAGTGGTTCTTGTTGTTGGTGGAGTAGGTGGCATTAATGCTGCAATTGCAACTACAGAATTAATTAAAGAATTTAACCCTCATTATATTATATTTTCAGGAAGTGCGGGTGGTATCAGCAAAAATTTAAATGTTGGTGATATCGTAATATCAAAACAAGCATATCTTGTTGATTTTGGAAGTCCTACTTCTATTAAACCAACTATACAACTTCCTGAGCTTGATCCAATACGTAATGAACCTGTTCCTCTTGTTTTTTACGGAAGTAAAATGTTACTTGAAGCAGCAAATAACATTACAAAATTACCACTGCCAGCACATGATATAAAGAATAATGAAAGTCAGGCAAAAATAATACCTGGAAAAATAGCGACAAGTGAATTTTTTCCAGATAACGAAATTGATATTAAAAGAATAGAAAAAAATAATGTTGCTGCACTTGAGATGGAAGGTGCGGCTGTGTTAAAAACTTGTTGGATATTGAATAAACCTGGTTGTTTGATTGTACGAGGAATAAGTGATTTAGTTCATCCTGCCAACAAATACGCTCAATGGAATGTGAAAAATCAAACTATTGCAAATAAAAATGCAGCATCAGTCACAATTGGAATAATTAAAGCTGTGGCATAATCTGCACTAACTGGTGCCCGAATGCCATAGGGTCAAATCTTGAATTTGGGAATTTGTTGACCAGATTCCCAAATTCAAGAAGACTTGACCCCCATAGCACCCATAAATAGGCGTGTTATATTGCATTTTAATTTACTTAAACTATACTTTCATTAAACTAATGTTCAGTTATGGAATTTATATTTTAGTGTGGTTTTATGCAAAAATTATCAGATTTTCCAAAAATTGAATGTCCCTTTGCTAGAAAAACATATAAGGTCAATATTGATGATTATGTAAAACATGGTCGTCAGCTGCAATTACGTATGCCGGAAGTATATTTAGCTACACCAGAGATTAATCCCGAATATAAATGGGTATTTGATGATGCTGATACTATTGCAGTTGAGAAGTTAAATGGCACCAATGTTAAATTGCAAACGAATGATGGTCGTTTAATGGCATTACAAAATCGCAAAAACATTATTGATCCATTGCAGATTCTAAAAGGCAAAAACTTTATTGTTGAGGGTGTATTTGCAGCAATTCAAAAAGGATATGTAGAAGATAATATGATACAAGCTGGGGAAATTATTGGCCCAAAATTGCAAGGAAATCCATATCAATTAAATACACATATTTAGTATCCATTTGAAAAAGCAATCAAACATTTAAAATATAAATCATTTCATCAGCATGAGAGAACGTTTGATAATTTCAGTTTTTGGTTTAAAGAATATTTAAAAAGTCTTTTTCATAGTAAAAAAGTAGGTTATGAAAATGCTGTTTTTGCAGAAGGCGTAGTGTTTTACAATTTAAAGCGCAAGTTAGAAGGTAAAATATATATGGCAAAATTACGCCGCGATATGTTTGATTGGTTTTATAGTGATAAGATCGAAATTTATAAATGACGTTGCTTTCATTAAAAGTCCATCAGTTATTTCGATTTCTTAATGGTAATTATTCGGTATAATAATAACGAATTGATAAGGACAATATAATGAAAATTGATGAACTAAAACTTTTAATCAAAGAGGGCGAAGGATTAACTGTCGAATTTAAAGAGCGTTTCACCAATAAAATTGACAAAGATATTGTTGCCTTTGCAAATTCTAAAGGTGGTTATTTAATATTAGGTGTGAATGATGATGGTAAGATTGTTGGAGAAAAGTTAACAAATAAGCTTAAAGCTGCAATTACTGATTTAGCCAGAAAATGTGACCCAAGTATTTCAGTTAAACAAATAACTCAAGTTGCAGATGTTGTAGTTGTTGAGATTGCCGAAAGTGATGAACAGCCTCATAGCTGTTCACATGGTTTTTATCGAAGGTTAGATGCTATTACTCAAAAAATGACCCAAAAAGAAATTAAAGTTTTATTTGAAGAAAATGAATTTAAATCTGCTTTTGAAGAGAGAATTAATGATGATGCAACTTTTGATGATATTTCTGAGAAAAAAATAAAAGCATTTTTTAAAGCTGCAAAAATTCCTGTTACAGATATTAATGTTGAAAATGTTTTAGCAAGCTTGAGTCTTTCAAAAGGTTCTGCAATTAAAAATGCGGGGGTTTTATTTTTTGACAAAGACCCGCGACGAAAGATCCTGCAATGTCAAATGTTTATGGTTGCTTTTAAAGGCACCAGCAGAGTGGATATTTATGACAGAATTGATATTCAGGATGATTTGCTTACACAATACAACGAAGCGCAAATTTTCTTAAAAAAGCATTTGAATGTCAGAACTGAAATAACCGGTTTTGATAGAGAAGATATTTATGAGATTCCGCTGGATGCATTGCGTGAGGCTATAGCTAATGCAATTATTCATCGTGATTACGGTGTGCGTGGCACAAGTATCATGGTTGAGGTGCATGATGATAGAGTTGTTATTAGTAATCCTGGCAGGCTTCCTAAAGGGGTAGATATAAAAACTTTAATTAACGGCGTTTCGATGCGTCGCAATGAATTAATTGCTGATATATTTGCCAGGATGGATAAAGCGGAAAGAATGGGGTCAGGGCTTAAGCGCATTGGTGAAATTATGCAGGAGGCTAAACAGCCATTTCCTGAAATTGAAAATGATTTATTTTTTCGTATTACTTTCAAACGACCTTTTTATGATGAATCGACTTCTAAAGTATTGGATGAAAGTTTGGAAATAAATGCGGATATGGTTTTAAATAAAATTGAAAATAATCCCAGTATTTCAGCTAAAAAATTAGCTGAAATATTCAAGATTACTCCGCGAGCTATTGAAAAGCATATATCAAATTTGAAAGCCGCCGGTTTGCTAAAGCGAGTCGGTTCTAAAAAGCATGGACATTGGAAGGTTATAAAATAATTGGGAGAAGATGAATGGCTAGTACAATTTTTCAAGAATTGCTTGCAACGAAAATTGATTCTTTTAAAAGTATTTTTACGAATGCAAAAGATGTTTTTTATGATGCAAATAAAAAGAAAATTATTCATCCAGGAGAATTTGGAAGATACCGCGAACAAATAGTCAAAGATCTGTTAAGCTTTTTTTTACCACCCACTATGGGTATTTCTTCAGGATTTGTAATTGATTCTTACGATAATGTTAGTACGCAGTGTGATGTTATCATTTATGATAAAGAAGAAACCCCAGATATATATTCATCTTATGAACAAAAATTTATTCCGATAGAAACTGTGCTTTTAGCTGGTGAAATTAAATCCAATATTAATGATGTTAGTAAATTAAAAGAATATCTAAGTAAATTAAGTCAATTTAAACAATTAAGAAAAAATGTAAAAAATCCGGACATTAAGAAACCTGGTAAAGATCAGATTGGCACATTTTTGATTTGTAAAAAATTACCAAATAAATTTAATTATGACAATTCCTTATTGTACTCTGACAGCAATAAAGCTAATAAGCATAATTTAATTTTGAGTATTGATGACGGATTATATGCTTTTGCTGATGGCCAAGGGGTATTATTGCCATATCCAACAAATCATGATAAATGTGTAAAGTCAGATGGCAGTCGTGCCCATATTGAAAGATTTTTGTTTAATGTGAGGATAATAGCTAATTTAACAACTAGATTGTTTTTAGATTTAGCTTATTATTATACAGATAATTGGATCCATAAATTAAAATAGCATATTTCAAAAGGTTCGGATAAGAGTTCGGATAAGAGTTCGGATAAGAGTTCGGAGATAAAATTTTAAATTCTCTCTGCGCAATTACACCAAAATTACACACGGACGGTATTTTAGAAAAATATTGAGAGATAAAGAAGTGGGGCGATCGTGCTGTAACTTGTTGTTTTAATATGTATTTTATTGGTGCCCGGGGCCGGAATCGAACCGGCACGGGATTTAACTCCCGAGGGATTTTAAGTCTATTTCGTTTTTATTTTTTATTGGAGTGTCCCATTGACTTTGTCACAAAATATAGTATAATTTGTGACAAATGAGGTGATGATTATGACAGCTATAGCTAAAATCAAAGCATATATTGCTAAACTTCCTGAAGGGCAATCTTTTACAGCAAAAAAATTACGGCGGTTTGCTGAGACGGCCAATATTCGGCAAATTTTAAATCGTTTAGTAAAATCTGGTGAATTAAAGCGGGTGACTCGAGGGGTATTTGTAAAGCCCAAATATATAAAGAAAGTGGGTGAGATGTTGCCGTCGACAATGGAGGTTGCAAAAACGCTTACCAAATCACTTGGTGAGACAATTGTTG
>JASFHH010000015.1:0-32954 GCA_050123335.1 Gammaproteobacteria bacterium | reverse complement strand
TAGGGTTTTGATGCTTTTATTGATTACATTGTTTGTATCGATTACATTTGCCAAAAAAACCACATATTTGTATAGTAAATCTTTGTTTTGGTAGTTTTCATTGGTTGTGAACGAGTTGCTTTTTATGATTGTCTTAACTTCTTCTATTTTTTTATTTATATCTATACCTTGTGCGGTTAAAAAATTTGTAACAAGTTGTCTGGCATATTGTGGAAGTTCTTTATCATTTATGGGTTTTTTTAACTTAAGTGTTTCTTTTTTCTTTTTTAGATCTTCTTTTATGTTTTGGTCGAAGAAATTTTTAAACTCTTTCAGAGCTTGGTTTTCAGATTTACTTTTCAAAGCTTGGTTTTTAAATTTGTTTTTTAATAATTTACATAAAGAGTTATAAAGATTTTCTATATCGTCGATAGTATATGAGCCCTTTAATCCTTTTAAAGATAATTTTTTTCCATCGATAGTTAGTGTCATTCCTCGATGAATATCTTCTGTGAATACGTGTATTGATTGTTCAATAGGTTCCGGATGCGGTTTGTAAATCCAATCATCTGTAAATTTTGTCTTTTCGTTTGTTTTATATAGTTCAGAATGTTTCTTATTATTAAGCAGATTTATTGTATATTTTTTATCTACTTCATCGTTTGTATCTTGTTTTTTGTTCTTGATTTTGAACATTTTAAGCATTTTGAACATAGTAGTATATTTCTCTTATAAATTTTTTATGTTTTTCGGACAGTTTTTAATCAGTTATAACCCTCTGTTTTTCTATGGTTTTTTAATTTATATTTCTGCATGAGAAATATCTGAAACCCCATATGGTAAATATAGTACAAGTAAAGAGAATTGGCCAGAAAAATGTGCAAAAAAAGCACAATAAAACATGTAGATAGGGTGGTTTTTGAAAAAACGTCTTATTGCGAGAAGCGTTACGTTATTTTATCTATCTTTGAGGGGTTTATTGCGGTTAAACCAACAAAACATTGCGCCGGTGATAAACATCACAGCGCCCCAAAGCATGTTAGGATGTAATGATGCTAGAGCGGTATGGAATGGCTGATTGGTGGCCCAATGAAATATGCCTACACCGCCAATTAATACACCATAAATTACGAGGATATAGCCAATGAATGTCCATATTTTGGCGTTAGAATGGATGCTATTGCTTTGTGTCATAATTTACCCCCAGTTGGTTCATTATAGCAAATTAAAGAAACTTTGACCATTGTCATATGCCAATAAAAGTCTTTATAAAACAATCAGTTATATTGCAATTTTGGTTTTACCAAAAAATAATGTTCAAAGTGATTAAAATAATTAATGCAATTGTTGCCCAAAATGCAGGGCGTTTATATAACGGTAAATTTTTATAACTTGGGAACATTTTTTTAGTACACACCAAACCAGTTAAATTTTCTTCTCGCGGCGGTGAGGTGAGATAACTAATAATAATGGTAAGTCCAAAAGTAATTATCCATACCCAAATTGCCCGCCAAAAGTTAACTGCCATCGGGCTGGCGTTGGGGTCGAATGCGACTACCGCAGCAGATAATAATTTATAGCGGACTAACAAAAATAAAGTGGCGGAGGTTACCATGCCAACTAATAATCCCCAAAATGCGCCGGTGCCATTGATACGTTTCCAAAACATTCCCAATAAAATTGTTGCAAACAAAGGAGCATTGACGATCGTAAATAATGCCTGCATATATTCCATAATTGAAGGCATGCTCATTGCCCAATATGCAGTTAAAATACTAATTAAAATTCCTAAAATTGTAACGATTTTACCGACGCTTACGTAATGTTTATCGCTAGCATTTTTCACAATATAGTGACGATATAAATCATAAGTAAATACAGTATTAAATGCGCTTACATTGCCAGCTTGTCCCGACATAAATCCAGCAAGCAGCGCGGTTACTCCTAAACCTAATAAACCAGTTGGATAGTAATGATGTATTAATACTAAAAGTGCATCATCAGGTTTTTTTAATGGAGGAATTTGATTTGAACTAACTAATGCTAACGCTACCAGTCCTGCGCCAATAACAATAAATGGTAATGCCATTTTAAAGAATGAAGCAATCATTGGTGTCATTTGTGCGGAACGTAGATCTTTTGCTGAAAAAGTGCGTTGGACTACTAAAAAATCAGTAGTCCAATATCCAAATCCTAATACAAAGCCAAGACCTGCAACAATACCAAACCAATTTATTAGCATTGGATTGGATGTGGCAGTTGCGGTATTAGCCCATAAATGTAAATAACTTGAAGCAATGTGCGCTTTAATTGCTGAAATACTACCAAAGTCAATTATTCCCATAAAAACAGCTAATAATAAACCAAACCAGATTAGAAAGAATTGCAATACTTCAGAATAAATTGCTGAACCTAATCCGCCTAACACAATATAACATCCGATAGTTAAAGAAGAAACCCACATACAAATATGCATGTTCCATCCAACGAATGCATTTAATACCAATGCCATTGCATATAAATTAATCCCGGAAACCAGCAAAGTCATAACAGCAAAACCAATTGCGTTTAAAGTGCGGGTTTTTTCGTTGAAGCGTAATTCTAAATATCCAGGAACCGAATGAATTCGGCTGGAATAATAAAAAGGCATCATAAAGATGCCTAAAAATAACATAGCAGGAACTGCTCCGATTAAATAAAAATGTGCGGTTAGCACACCGTATTTATAAGATTGGCCAGACATACCAAGTAATTCTAATGCACCCATATTCGCGCTTAAAAAAGCAAGTCCGGCAAGCCAGGCGGAATTTTTACGTCCGGCCAGAAAAAAGTCTTTGCTTGATTTAATTTGTTTTTTAAGATGAAAACCAATGCCAAGGACGAAAACAAAATAAATAATAATAATCAGCCAATCGATAATTCCAAGATGAGCAATAGCCATTATGAATTCCTTTTGGTTTTATGTAGGAGATAGATTATATTTTATTTTATGGAGAAATGCTAGTTAGTTTGTTATTTTGAAAAATTAATGTGGTTGTTGGCATGTATGAGCTTGATTGGTAAGTTAAAATTGTTTGGATGTTGCTGCGGTTTTGTAGAAGTTTGATGGTTAAGTGTTGAATTGAATTTGGCATCCAGCAGCGATTAACTACCATGAAACTTGAGTCTCCAATTTTTATGGGTTGTTGATATAAGCACGCTGTGGTTTGCTGTAATTGTTTTCCTTTGAGTAAAATTTGAACTAATCTGTGATTTTTGTCGAAATCGAATGTTAATATTCCTTTATCCGGGTTTAATTTATATTCAGTGTAAGGTTTGCTTGGTGTTACGTTGTAAGTCCATCTGGTTACTTTGATGATGTTTGCTGCTTGAGATACTTTAGTGATAGAAGTGATAGGATCACCGCACATTTGTTTAACACGAGCAATAGAGTCACCTAAATAAATATAATTATTGGTTTTGTCGCAAAAGTAGTAGTTAGCTGCTTTCGCTGCAGAAAAAGAGCATAAAATAATTGTAAGTGATATAATCTTTCGCATAATTATTTGGAAATGTAAAAATTTTACTAAGTAGTCATTCCGCGGCCTTGTTAGTTGACCGCGGAATCCAGGCAATATTAAAGTTTTCTGGATCCCGCGATCAACAAACTGGGTCGCGGGATGACAAGCATTATAAATACAATAATTTAATTTTGGAGTAAGTCTAATGAAAAAGCAAGTTGTGCGTGCCATGCGGCGTGATTCGGATGTCGAAATTTTATCGCATGAAATTCCATTTCAAGGGTATTTTAGAATAGAAAAATATAAATTGCGCCATAAATTGTTTGCAGGAGTTTGGGGGCAGCCAATGGAGCGTGAAGTATTTGAGCGAGGGCATGCAGCAGCAGTTTTGCCTTATGACCCTAAGTTAAACAAAGTAGTTTTAATTGAGCAATTTCGTGTTGGCGCTTTGCGGGATAAATGCAGCCCATGGTTATTGGAAATTGTTGCTGGCGTTATTGGTCGTGGTGAGGAGCCTTCCGAAGTTTGCAGAAGGGAAGCAGAGGAAGAAGCGGGGTTAAAAATTTTGGAATTGATACCAATTTCGCATTATTGGGTTAGTCCGGGTGGTTGTACTGAATCTATGGATCTTTTTTGCGGTAAGGTTGATGCGAGTCAAGCCGGCGGTATCCATGGTTTGGATCATGAGAATGAGGATATTAAAGTCCATGTTTTTGATATTCAGGATGCTTTTGAAATGGTGCGAGAAGGAGAGATAAATAATCAGCCGGCGATTATAGCATTACAATGGTTGGAGCTTGCTTTATACAAAGGTACATGCTGTTTCTAGAGATGTATGAAGCGAAGCAGAATATGGGAAAAGATTAGTTTCCGTATTTCGCTTCACTTCATACGGGCTGCATAGGCAACATACAAAAAAAGCCGGTCATATTGACCGGCTTTTTTCGACATAATCGTTTGTAAAATAAAGATTATTTCTTTGCTTTACGACGACGTTTTACACGTCTTTTTGGAGCTTTTTTTGCTACTTTTTTCTTAGCAGTTTTTCTCTTGGTGGTTTTTCTTTTCTTCGTAACTTTCTTTTTAGCTACTTTTCTTTTCTTTGTAACTTTTCTTTTTTTCGTAACTTTTCTTTTTTTAGCAACTCTCTTTTTAGGTTTGCTAGCTTTTTTGATTCTCTTTTCAAGAGATCTTACTTTTGCTTTGGCTTTTTTAAGCTGAGTTTTCAGCTTTTTTACAGCCATGCTGTGTTTGGTTTTTTTGGCTTTTGGCATAACTCATTCTCCATGTTTGTTGAAATAAAAATTTGCATTTCTCAATGCAAGCGACCGGGCATTTCGCAACCGTCAATTTTAATTATACATTGATTATGATGGATATCAATTCTTTATTATTATTTTTTTCAATTTTTTCAAGGAATTGATTATTTCAGATGAAGATTTAGATAAAAACATCATGTTCACCGTTTTCGATTTTTTGTAACATTGTTTTTGTTAATGCTCGTTGTTCTGTCGGCATAATAGAAATTTCTTGTTGAATTAGTTGTTCGCCAATTTTTTTGGTGCTTTTGCTCGCATAATCTGCTAAATATTCTTTAAATGTGGCGATTGCGTTTGGAGCGCACATATCTTTTATTTTGCCTGGTTTAGCTAAATCCATAAAATCATGGCCAGTACGTCCCAAACGATAACAAGCAGTGCAAAAGCTTGGTATATATCCCATCGAAGCAACATCAGCAATAACTTCATCTAAGCTGCGATGATCTCCAAGTGAAAATTGACTCGCATTTTGTTTTTGTTCTGAATATCCTCCGGGGTTAGTGCGGCTACCAGCAGAAATTTGTGAAACACCAAGCGCCAAAGTTTTACGTCGCGTTTGTGGAGTTTCGCGAGTTGATAAAATAATTCCGGTATAAGGAACTGCAATTCGTAAGATTGCAATTAATTTGGCAAAATTTTCGTCAGAAACTGGATTTGGGGGATTGCTTGATAACTCTGAACCAAATGCTGGTTCTAATCTTGGTACGCTAATTGTATGTGGGCCAACGCCGTAAGTTTTATTTAGATGTTCGGCATGTTGAATTAATGCTAATAATTCAAATCGCCAATCCGTAAGCCCGAATAATACTCCGATACCAACATCATCAATATCAGCTTGCATCGCGCGATCCATTGCTTCAAGTCGCCAATCATAATCGGATTTTTTTCCGGATGGATGGAATTTTTTATAAATTTCCCGATGATAAGTTTCTTGAAATACGATATAAGTACCAATGTTTTCAGCTTTCAATTGGCGAAATTCTTCAATTGTGAGTGGCGCAATTTCGACATTTAAACGGCGGATTTCACCATGTTTAGTTTTGGTTTTATAAATAGTGCGGATTGATTCGAGGACATATTCCAAAGCGTTTTCGCTTTGATCCTCGCCGGTGAGCAACAAAATACGTTTGTGTCCCTGGTTGATTAAATTGGTGGTTTCTACAGCAATTTCACTTTGGGAAAGCGCACGACGTTTTAGTCCTGAATTGGTTTTGCGAAAGGCGCAATATGCACAATCGTTAGAGCAAAAATTAGAAATATATAAGGGTGCAAAGATAACCAGTCTTTTGCCATAAATAGTGTTTTTAATTTTTTCGGCTGTATGAAATAATTCCTGGGTAAGTTCGGGATCTTGAATTAAAGTGAGCATTGCGACTTCATCATAATCCAAGCCTTGTAACTCTAGGGCTTTAGTTAGGATAGCGTGAATGTGTCCTGAGTCGATTTTAGTGTGTTTTTCTAGAGACTCGATAATTTTACGTTCGTTAATAATCATAATATACTTTTTATTGGTTATGTTATATACTCATCACAAACGAGTTTTCCCTTTGTAGCACGCCATCTTGCATTCATTATTGAACGTTTTTCAATCGCAAAAACTCGATGTAGAAACTGCTACACCTGCGTTTTTGCTTAATCAAAACGTCCAATACTAAACGCAATCTGACGCACCACAAAAGGAAAACTCGTTTGTGATGAGTATAGAATTTTTATACGGCATAATAACTAAAAGGAGTACAAAATGCCAGCAAAATACAATGCTGAAGATATAGAAGTATTGAGTGGCTTGGATCCAGTAAAGCGTCGTCCTGGTATGTATACTGATACCACGAGTCCAGATCATTTGGCTTATGAAGTCATTGATAATAGTGTTGATGAGGCAATTGCGGGTTTTGCTACAGAGGTAGCAGTGACCTTATATAAGGATGGATCGTTGGGGGTTGTCGACGATGGTCGCGGTATGCCGGTTGATGTACATCCAGAGGAGAAAATCACAGGAGTAGAGCTGATTTTGACGCGTTTGCATGCTGGCGGTAAATTTTCTGATAAAAATTATCAATTCTCAGGCGGTTTACATGGAGTAGGGGTTTCGGTAGTTAATGCATTATCTAGCCGATTAGAGGTTGAAATTAAGCGTGACGGCAAGAAATATGAAATGTCGTTCCTGCAAGGTGAAAAGGTTGCTGAGCTGGGAGAGATTGGAACAGCGGCTAAGCGTGATACTGGAACCGAAATTAGATTTTGGCCGGATAAGCAATATTTTGATTCATTGAAATTTTCTCTTCCAAAATTGAAACGCTTATTGCGAGCAAAAGCAGTATTATGCTCTGGTTTGCGGACGATTTTTATTGATGAGAAAACAGGTAAGCAAGAAGAATGGCAATATGATGATGGTTTGTCAGATTATTTATTAACGGATTTGGCTGGATATGAACGTTTGCCGCTTGATCCAATTCTTGGATCTTGTTCCGGGGATAGTCAATCAGTAGATTGGGCGGTGTTATGGTTACCGGAAGGAGGAGATGTTACTGCAGAAAGTTATGTTAATTTGGTGCCGACTCCTGCTGGGGGTTCACATGTAACTGGATTTCGTTCGGGGCTTTTGGAGGCCGTACGTGAATTTTGTGAATTTCGTGATTTGTTACCTAGAGGAGTAAAATTATCTGCAGAAGATGTTTGGAGTGATTGTTGTTATATTTTGTCGGTTAAAATGCATGATCCGCAATTTGCCGGTCAAACCAAAGAGCGGCTTAATTCACGCGAGTGTGGTAGTTTTGTTTCAGGTGTAGTGAAAGACTCTTTTAGTTTGTGGTTAAATCAGCATGTGCAGCTTGGTGAGAATATAGCTGAACTTGTAATTAACAAAGCACAAAAAAGACTGCGTGCTGCCAAGAAAGTCACACGAAAAAAAGTAACAGTAGGTCCTGCTTTGCCGGGAAAATTAGCGGATTGTTCTTCAGAAGATATGTCACGTACCGAATTATTTTTAGTTGAAGGAGATTCCGCTGGTGGTTCAGCCAAGCAGGCGCGTGATCGGGAATTTCAAGCGGTGATGCCTTTACGCGGTAAAATTTTAAATACTTGGGAGGTTGATTCTAGCCAAGTGTTAGCGTCACAAGAAGTGCATGATATTGCGGTAGCTTTAGGTATTGATCCTGGTTCCGATAATTTAAGTGGTTTGCGTTATGGCAAGGTTTGTATTTTAGCTGATGCTGATTCAGATGGTTTGCATATTGCAACTTTGTTAAGTGCATTGTTTGTGAAGCATTTTCCGAAATTAGTAGCTAGTGGTCATGTATATGTTGCGATGCCGCCTTTGTATCGCATTGATGTGGGTAAAGAAGTTTTTTATGCGTTAGATGACTCAGAAAAAGAAGGGGTTTTGGAACGTATTGCCGCCGAGAAGAAAAAAGGTAAAGTCAACGTGCAGCGATTTAAAGGTTTGGGTGAGATGAATCCATTGCAATTGCGCGAAACTACCATGGCACCGGATACACGTCGTTTGGTGCAACTTACGATCGCAGAAAAAGACAAAGCGCATAAGGTTATAGATATGTTGTTAGCGAAGAAACGTGCTAGTGACCGCAAAAAATGGTTAGAAGATAAGGGTGATCTTGCGGAAGTTTAGAGTAATGATTATCGGGGTAAATATAATGGGGTCAGGTCTTGAATTTTACACTCTGACTTAATGGATACAGATAACGTAACTAGATTTTAAGCTTTAAGCCAAAGTTTAAAATTCAAGACCTGACCCCGCTACGGAGTAAGTCTGAGATTTTTTATATGAATCAACGCAAACAAATCAGGCAAGCGATTAAAGCCAAGCGTGCAGCATTAACTAATGCCAAACGTAGTGCTGCAAATCATAAAATTGCGCAACGAATTATTAATTCCGATTTATTTAAATCAAGTCAGCATATCGCATGTTACATGGCAAAAGGCGCTGAAGTTAATTTGCAGGAAGTTATTGATGCAATTTTAGCTTCAAATAAGCATTGTTATTTGCCTTTGATACGCCAAGATAAGTCAGGGTTGTATTTTATAGAATATTTCGCAGGTGATAATTTACAAGTTGGTAATTTTGAAATTTTAGAGCCAAAATTTGATAAGCAAAAATTAATTGCGCCGGAAAATTTAGATTTGGTGTTAACGCCATTAGTTGCTTTTGATATGCATGGTAATCGGCTTGGTAGGGGCGGTGGTTATTATGACCGCACTTTCGGGTTTACTAGTCATCCGCTTTTAATTGGCGTGGCTTATGCTTGTCAACAAGTGTTGCAAATTGCGGCACAGCCATGGGATGTTAAATTGCATGGGGTGATAACGGAAGTAGGTTTTAAGATTTTTTAGTTATTTAAGTAGATTTTGATTTTTGATGCAAGCTTCAAGAGTTTCTTTTGCAAACATTGCGCCTGTTTTGAATTTAAAGAAACCTATGCGATGATATTTAGCAACTATTTTTGATGTGGATTCTGCAATAATATCGATTATTGAAACATTATTTTTACCATCGTTTTTTAAACTGCGGATCATGTTGCTTAATGTGATGCGACTTTTTTTGTAGTATAGTTTGCGAAAGAGTGTATTTTCCAAAGATTTCTTTTTGTGAATTAAAAAAGAAAGTGTTAGCTTTTTCATTTATTGTTTTTTTATATGATTTTATTTTATCTTCCATGCTTTTTATGTCTTTAGTAATTTCAGATTCGTTTTCATTTATATGATATTTGAAATCTTCCAGTTTTTCAATCTGAGCGTTTTGGAGTGTTTTTTGCATTAAAGTGTTTGACTTTTCTTTGAATGAGATAATTTTTTGCAAAATTTTCTTATTCATTAAAAACTGTTGTTTTAAATTTTCTAACGAGTCTTTATATGGTTTTAGCTTATCATCAAAAATACTATTTATTTCTTTAATTTTTTTATTTAGGCACTGATTGTGTTTTATTTTACATAGATTCTCCGGTTGAATCTTTGAATTTAAATCACTAATTATTTGTTGATATAATGAGTTTAATGTGCTTTTTGTATCACTCAGTTTTGAGTTGAGAATAGTAGCAATATAGGCTTTGACAGTTTTTGCATGTCCTTCCTGCAATGCTATAGCACTCCCTGGTACGCCCTCAGAGTTTGCATTTAGCAATTCAAATTTGTCTTTGTCATTTAATTTTGTTGAGTTAAGCACAAGTTCAGTAAAAGCTTTGACAGTTTTTGCATGTCCTTCCTGCAATGCTATAGTAAGCCCTGGTACGCCCTCAGAGTTTGCATTTAGCAATTCAAATTTGTCTTTGTCATTTAATTTTGTTGAGTTAAGCACAAGTTCAGTAAAAGCTTTGACAGTTTTTGCATGTCCATTTTGTAATGCCACAAAAAGCCCTGGCACACCCTCAGAGTTTGCATTTAGCAATTCAAATTTTTCTTTGTTATCTAATTTTGTTGAGTTAAGCACAAGTTTAGTAAAAACTTTGACAGTTTTTGCATGTCCTTCCTGCAATGCTATAGCAAGTCCTGGCACGCCCTCAGAGTTTGCATTTAGCAATTCAAATTTTTCTTTGTTATCTAATGTTGTTGAGTTAAGCACAAGTTCAGTAAAAGCTTTGACAGTTTTTGCATGTCCATTCTTTAATGCCATAAAAAGCCCTGGTACGCCCTTAGAGTTTGCATTCAGCAATTCAAATTTTTCTTTGTTATCTAATTTTGTTGAGTTAAGCACAAGTTCAGTAAAAGTTTTGACAGTTTTTGTATGTCCATTCTGTAATGCCATGGCAAGCCCTGACACGTCATTAGAGTTTTTCGTATTCAGCAATTCAAATTTGTCTTTGTTATCTAATTTTGTTGAGTTAAGCACAAGTTCAGTAAAAGCTTTGACAGTTTTTGCATGTCCATTCTGTAATGCCACAAAAAGCCCTGGTGTACCTTTATCGTTTTTTGCAGCCAACAGTATTTTCTTTGTGTCAAGATGTTTCTCAATACCATTTATCTGGTTACAAATAGTTGATACTAGTTCTGTAATACCATAACTTAAGCCTTGAAAAAGTAATCGATTTGAAGGTTTTTTTGGGTATTTGATTATTTGATTTTCAGTATCTTTTCTTTTTTTGGGAGAAAATAGTACTGCTGATTTTAATTTGGGAAAATGTTGTTCAGTATAAGATAAGAAATCAGTTATAGATAGGTTTTTTACATTTTTTAATTTGGCACATATGGCACGTCTATGCATGGTTGTTTCATTAGGATCGTAAAATTTAATCACATAGCATTCATTATTTTTTTCATCAACTTTATAATGAATAATTAATGACATTTGGTGGTTTTCTGAAGCAAATAAAAATTTTTTTCGTTTCTTCTTTTTTAAATCATTTGCAATAGAATGAATTACTGTGCCAAAATTTTCCAATAAAAAAATATTACAATATTTAGATTGATATTCAATTTTCAATGAATCATAGTGATTGTTTTTAAGCATGTTTTGGCTAGATATTAGATCAAGCGTTTTCAATTTTTCATGATATTCTTTTTCGTTTAAAAGCATAAACCATGATAAATGTCTACACTCGATGTTATTTTTATATTTATCTTTTGCTTCACAATTGAAGTTTTCGTGCTCTTTTCCATTTTTAGATTTGTATATTAGAATCTCGCCTTTTATATATTTATAGATTGTGCGATTATTTTTGATTTTATTATATTTATTATTTAAGTACATTGGAGTATCTTTTATTTTTTTTATTTTGTAAGCGTCTTCACATTTTTTAATTTTTCATATTATAGTTCAAATTTTGCGCTCTGCAATTTTTGATTAAAATTTAAACATGAGATAAATCGTAACTGATTGATTTTATGCGAAATTTTGTCAGAAAAGTGTGCAATAAATTTTCACAAAACTTAAGCTTTTGTAGCTAATTATCCACCATTATCTGATTGCGACCGTTTATTTTGGCGCGGTAAAGTTGCTGATCGGCGCGATTAATGACGGAATCTATATTTGTATCATCTTTATGCCAGGAACTTATGCCGATACTCACTGTAAGTGAGAAAAATTGCTGGTGGTTATCGATGAGTGGTATTTTTATTTGTGCAATTTTCTGATGTAATCTTTGTGCTAGACTTATTGCTTTTTCTAGCGATGTTTCCGGCATAATAATCACAAACTCTTCTCCTCCAAATCTTGCGAGAATGTCAATTTTTCTAATTGTGTCTTTAGCGGTTTTGGCAATTGCAATCAAGGCTTGATCGCCGTTTAAATGTCCATAAGTATCATTGACTTTTTTAAAATGATCAATGTCAAACATTAGTGCTGAAAATGTTTTTCCAGTTCGTTGTGAGCGTTCACATTCTCTAGTGCCTGCCTTCAATAAAGTTCTCCGATTGTAGGTGCCAGTCAAAGGATCTGTGGTTGCAAAAAGTTCTAATTGTTTTTCGTATTCGACACGTTTTATTTTTAACAATGACCAAAATCGTGAGATAAAAATTATTGCAATGAGCAGTATTGCTAATATGACTAAATAATATTTGAGCGTAATTGGTAAAATTTGTTGCCAATATATACGCCATAATAAAATCAATTTTAGGTCGCTATGTTTAAAAACAGATGGTTCAGATGTGAAATTTTTAATGAAAAAAATGCCATATCTTGTATATAGTTTTGATGATTGTTTGTCACGTATGAGGTGTTGCCAGAGATGTGGAAATATGGTTGCTATCGTAATATTGCGGCGTGATGGAATGGAGTTTCCCCATGTGTAATTAGCATTTGGCGCCATCAAGAAATGGCCATTATTATCAATTAAAAATAAATTTCCAGGTATTGATGCAGTACCGTGTTTTAAGCTATCAAGTAAGTATTGCGCATTATAGTTTAGAATGATAACTCCAAGTTTTACTCCTTCTTTATTGTACACCGGTGTGCCAATACGTATCATGGGTCTGAATGGGCGCTCAATTTTTTGATGTTCTATGTTTAAATCAAGCGGAGAAAAATATATTGCATTATTGTTTAGTGCTGCAGATTTAATAAAATAATATCGGTGTTTTTTATTCTGTAGTTGCGTTTTTGGTACAGCTTGAATTATTTTATTACGGTTGTTGATTCTTACTAACTCTTGTCCATCAATTCTAATAAATCTGACTTGATCGTATATTCTGCGGTTTTTTGAAAAAGACATGAATGTTTTGTTTAAATGTTTAATTAAGTGAGAAAATGGTTGTTGGCGATTTTCTTCATATTCCATTTCTACTTCTTTTTTAAGAAAAAGCGCATCTGATTGGATTATATCAATTGTATTGTTGAAGATTTTATTTTCGCTATTAACGGTTGACATTGCTATGACAGTCATTTTGTCAGCATAGTTTTTGGTTTCAATATAACAAAGTAGAAAAATAATTATGATAGTAATAACCGTTAGAGGCAGAAATATTTTTAGAAAATATCTATATTTTGGCATACTTGCCGTCCAATAATATCTTTTAAACCTCCTAAAATTATCGCATTCTCATTGTGCTCAGTCAAATTATTAATATAATTGATCTATATTTTTTGTTGTGTCATTTTGATTTAAATCAGAATAATGCTGTATGGTGCTGTGCGTTGGCGCGTATTTTTGGCGAAAGATTTCAAAGATTGAATTTGGATCATCAGCTTGTGCAAGTAATCCAGTTTGTTTGTCAATGCGCACCGTGATAATATCTTCTGGTTGCGGCATCATGCTTTCTGATTGGTTTTTAAGTGCTGCGCGCATAAAGTCAATCCACATTGGCAGTGCAGATTGCGCAGCATATTCATATAACGAACGGGATTGATCAAATCCCATCCAAGTGGTTACTACTAAATTGCTGTTAAAGCCGCTAAACCATGCGTCTTTTTGGTCGTTTGTGGTTCCAGTTTTGCCGGCAAGATCATTGCGTTTTAATGACATTGCTGCTTGGCCGGTACCGTGCTGAACAACATCGCGCAAAGCAGTATTAATTAAATAAGCATTTTGTTTGCTAATAATTCTTGGAGCGACGTTGACGTTATTTGTTGGTGTGGTGGCATTGTCATCAAAAACCAATAATGGTTTGGTTTGATAAATAATTTTTTGGTCATTGAAGTTGATAATTTTGTCAATTAAATAAGGTTTTATTTGATAACCTCCATTAGCAAATACACTATAGGCAGATGCCATTTCTAACGGGGTTATTTCAGCGGTACCTAAAGCTAATGATAAGCTGTTTGGTAATTTGGTGCGATCAAAACCAAATCTAGTTATATAATCAATTGCGTAGGGAATGCCAATTTGCCGCAGCAAGCGAATTGAAACTAAATTACGAGAATGGTCCAGTGCAACACGTAAGCGGGTAGGCCCATAGAATTTTTTGGTATCATTTTCAGGTCGCCAAAGACTGTTTTCTCCACCGGCATTTGGGATTGCAATCGGGGCATCATTAATTACAGAAGCCAAAGTAAAACCTTTTTCTAAGGCTGCAGAATAAATGAAGGGTTTAAAGCTTGATCCTGGTTGACGAGTCGCTTGAGTTGCTCGATTAAATTTACTACGATAAAAATTAAATCCGCCGTTCAAGGCTAAAATCGCACCATCATTAGGATTAATTACAACCAAAGCTGCTTCGACATTAGGTAATTGCGCTAATCTAAAAGAGCCATCTTGGTTTTTAGTAACACGGATTAAGTCACCAACTTTTAGAATATTTTGGGTAAATTGCGGTAGCGGACTTAAATATTCTTGTCCATCGCTAATTGTTTCGTGACGCGCCCAAATTAACCCATCCCATTTTAAAGTAACAATATTGCCTGATTTTAATAAAACATCCGCAGTATGATTGGTAATGTTAGTTACGATGGCGGGTTGTAATTGATTTACAGTTGTCGCGTGTCTCAAGATAGTAAGAAGTTGGTCAAAATTGGTTAAATTTACTTTGCCAAGATTTTTTTCAGCGCCGCGATAACCATGACGTTGATCATAAGCTAACACTGCTTTATCTAATACAGTATTTGCAGTATGTTGTAGACGACTATTAATAGTAGTATAAACTATATATCCATGTTCATAAATATCATCACCAAATTCATCAAACATTTTTTGACGCACCATTTCAGCAACATATGGTGCGTTAAGTGATACTTTAAAGCCATGGTATTTGGCGGTAATTGGCGCAGTGATTGCTCGTTGATATGTTGTTTGGTCAATAAATTTTAGTTCCAGCATACGGTTTAATACGTGATTGCGTCGTTTAATTGCTTCTTTTGGGTTAGCTAATGGATTGTTTCTTGAAGGGGCTTTTGGAATTCCTGCTAACATGGCAATTTCCGGTAAAGTGAGTTGATCTAACGTTTTGCCATAATAAATTTTAGCTGCAGCGGCGATACCATAAGCGCGATGACCATAAAAGATTTTATTGAAATAAAGTTCTAAGATTTTGTTTTTAGCAAAAATATGGTCGATTTTTAAGGCTAATAAAATTTCCCTTAGTTTTCTGACATAAGTTTTTTTGTTGGTGAGAAAAAAGTTGCGTGCAACCTGCATAGTGATGGTGCTGCCGCCTTGTTCTTTTCTGCCAGTAGTGAATAGTACGATAGCTGCACGCATTAAGCCAAAAATATCGACCCCAGGATGATCATAAAAGCGTTGGTCTTCAGTGGCTAAAGTTGCTTGAATTAATAGTTTTGGGACTTGGTCGAGGGTTACTGGAATGCGTCGTACGTTACCGATTTCGGCGATTAATTTGTGGTCTTGGCTAAAAATTTGTAACGGCATTTGCATGTGTACGTCTTTTAAAACTGCAACTGTTGGCAAGGTCATTTCGACATAGAATACAAAAGCCATCATGCAGGCTATAATTGCTGTGCCACAGATACCGATAATCCAGAGTAGTTTTTTTATTAGAGTTTTAGTTTGCATTATAATATTATGCCATAAATTGCGCCAAAAAGCTTGCATTTCTTGGGGAAGTAGTGCATCATGATTTCTTCAGTATTATTTCTATATTTTCAGTTTTTCTCATTCTAAGCGATTAAGTGTTTTGAGTTGTTTTTTTCTCCTCCCTGGTACGTCCATGTACCTCCCGCGTTCCCATCCCTGGACGCTAGTCGTCAAAAAAAACAACCCAAAACACTTAATCGCTACACAAAACAAGGATAACAATCATGTTACGTAATTTGTTTCATAAATCACATACAAGTATAGGTATTGATCTCAATGATGATGGAGTTAGTGTTGTGGTTTTGTGTAAAAAACGCGAGGAAATATCGGTTTTGCGGGCTTCGTCATATGAATGTAGTTCTGATCAGAGAAAAATAAAATTTTTATGTGATTTTTTTACCAGTAATAAAATACGTAAAAAAAATATTTATATTGCGGTTCCCGCATGGCAGGTGATTAAAAAAAAATTATCATTTGATGCAGCGTTACAGGCTTTTGATATAAAAATACAGCTTGAGTTTGAGCAAGATAATTATTTTCCTGGCATCAATGAAAAATTGGCGTTTGATGTTGTGGGAGAACAGAATGTAATGGTTTACGCAACCAAGCAGAAAGTGTTAAATAAAGAATTGGAATTTTTAAATGCGGCTAAAATTTTTCCGATGTGTGTGGAGCCTGATAGTTTTGCTTGGTTGCGGTTGATTAAATTTCATCAAAAACCATCATTGGTTATTGATGAAGTAGGGGTTTTATTAATTGTACAGCAACAAATATTAAAAGTTATTTTTTTTAATCAAAATGAGATTTTGTATGAAAATAGCGAAACCCTAATTAGGCAAAATACCAGCTTGGCATTTGTGCAAAATAATTTGGAACATTTTGCATCAGTTAACTTATCTCAGCAACTGGTTGTGATTTATGTAATAGGGCAACAGAGTTGGGTTAAACAATTATATCAACATGTAAATTTACCGATAGTTAAAGTTGTGCCGTTTGATGATATTAATGAAAAGCTGTGGTTGGCCTGTGGATTGGCTTTGCGAGGGTTTGATGATTAAAGTTAATTTTTTACCTTGGCGTGAATCATTGCACCAACGGCAGCGGCGCAACTTTATTTATAGTATAGTATTGAATTTATTAATTGTATTGATAGTTGTGACAGGTATATATTATAAATTGCATCATCAAATCGAAATGCAGATTAATCGTAATAAAATCTTATACAAATTTAATGATAAATTGCGTTCCAAAAAGCAGCAATATATAACTATGCAAAAACAACGCAATTTATTAATAAAGAAATTGCGATTGATTGTAAAAATACAGCGCCGAGGTGAAAAGTTGGTGCAAGTGTTGCAGGCGTTGTTTGGTTATGTTGATAATAGATGTTGGCTTGATACAGTGGTTTTGCAAGATGATAAACTTGTTATGAAATTTATAACCAAAAATTATGATGTGAGTGATAGCATAACAAAAATATTTACTCACCTGGATTTTTTAACGCGTCCCCAAATTAATATGTCAGCAGATGCTGATTCTTTTGTAAAATTTACGGTAAATTGTTTTTTTAAACAGGCAGAATATAATGACAAAAACATTAATGATATTATCTATTGATATGGTATTTTTTATATTGTTGTGCTTTGTGCTAATAATGCCGCAGGTTAAATCATTACATTTTTTGCGTGTCAAAGAAGAAACACTAAAGCAAAATTATGTACAATCATATCGTAAAGTTCAGCAACTAACTTTACTAAAACAGCAATTGAGCAAGTTAAATAACATCAATGATAAGACAAAAGTTTTTGTTTTCAAGCAACAATCTGTGGTTATTCGTATTATTGCTGATATAGCACAACAATTCAATGTACAAGTGGAGTCAATTAAATTTAAAGAAAAATATTATATTGGTAAATTATGTTTATGCCCGATTTTAGTTAACATAAATGGTAATTACGAGAATTTACAAGTATTCACAGCGGTATTGTTAGAACGATTTTTGTTGACAGGATTCCAATTAGCTAGAAAGCAAAGTAATTATTTTGGTTGTTTTAATTTGGTTTTAATCACATGAGATTATTTAAAATTACAATTTTAGTCGTGACGGTTTTTTTGCTAGCCGGATGTCGTAAAGTTTCTAATACTCATGATTTGTATGCGTATATTAACAAAGTGCAGCGACAGCCAGTAGTGCCAATTAAATCTTTGCCAAAATTTTTATTTACTTCATTTAAGCGTCCGCAATTGGCTAATTGCAAAGAAAAATATTCTGTGTACACGTTTCGCTTAATAGGTATTATTTTAAATAGGCAAAGACATTGGGGATTGATTTTATTGCCAAGTAATCAAGTTATTAAAGTGCAAACAGGCGATATAGTTGGTATGGAACGGGCAAAAGTTAAAAAAATTACGGCGTCAAAAATGGAGTTGTTAATAAATAATAAATCATACACAATAAGTTGTAATAATAGCAAAGTGAAATAACAAAATTTAGAGGTAAAAAATGAAAACATATTACGTATATATTCTTGCTAGCAAAAGGAACGGTACATTATATATTGGTGTTACTAATAACATTGTTAAACGTGTTTATGAACATAAGAGTAATTTTGCTGATGGATTTACAAGAAAGTATAACGTACACATGCTTGTTTATTATGAACAGTTTTGTGATATTTGTGATGCTATTGCAAGAGAAAAACAATTAAAAAAATGGCGACGGGTTTGGAAGCTTGAGCTTATAGAGAAAAATAATCTTGATTGGAAGGATTTATATTTCGATCTTATTATGTGATGTTGTCATCCCGGACCTAGTCAGTTGATCCGGGATCCATTAGACAGAGGACAGAAACAACCACGTTGTTTCCGTCTTCGGTCCTTTGAACTGGATTCCCGCGTTCGCGGGAATGACAAAGTGAAATAACAAAATTGAGAGGAAGTAAATGAAAAAAACAATATATATAATATTTATCGTCAGCATTATATTTGCACCGATTGCTTATGCGAATTTGCAACGGCAATTTATTCATCAGCCAAACAATAATATAACTTTAAATTTAGAAAAAGTTCCAGTCAAAGATGTGCTAAAATGGTTAGCAAAATTCTCTGATAAAAGTATTGTAATCAGCCAATCTATACATGGAAATATTACGATTTTTTTAAAAAATCTCTCTTGGCAGCAAGCAATGTGTGCGATTTTGCGATCGCAAAAATTAACCCAAAAACAAATTGGTAAGGTAATTTATATAGCACCTGCTAATAAAAAAAATGCACAACCAAAAACCATCGCATCACAATCATTGCAAACAATATTCGAACGGTTAAATTACGCCAAAGCGTCAAGCATGGCTAAATTATTAACCAGTAATAAGAAAAAATTATTAACGGAGCGAGGAACTGTTATGGTTGATGAGCGTACTAATAGTTTAATCATTCGTGACGTTAAAGAACAGCTTGCAATTGTTAAAACATTTGTTCGCAAGTTGGATATTCCAATGCGACAAGTATTGATTGAAGCTCGTGTTGCTAATGTTGACAAAGATTACGAACGAGATTTAGGGGTTGAATTTGAGGGCGCTAAAGGCAGTATCCAGGTTGATGGAAGTTTATCTAGTGCTCATGTCTCATTTAAAGATGCCTCATTGGATGTAGCATTATCAGCATTAGAAGAAGCAGGTCATGCTTCAATTATCTCTAATCCTCATTTAACTACAGTTAATCAGCAAACCGCAATAATTGAATCTGGTGAAGAAATTCCATATCAGGAGTCAGCAGGAGAGGGTAGTACTTCAACTGCATTTAAAAAAGCAGTATTACGTTTACAAGTTACGCCTCAAATTGCTCCTAATAACAAAATTATGTTGCATCTAAAAGTTAATCAGGATAAGCGCAGTAATAAAGAAATTGGTGGAGTTCCGGCTATTGATACTCAGCAAATTTCTACGCAGGTTTTGGTTAAAAGCGGTCAGACGATTGTATTAGGTGGAGTTTTTGAACATACTAAGACCAACAATATTGAACGCGTTCCCTTGCTTGGTGATTTGCCAGTGCTTGGAATTTTGTTTCGTCGTAAAAAAGTGGTTGACAATCGACGTGAATTATTGATATTTGTAACCCCAAAGATTGTAAATGAAGGTAAAGTATGAAACATCCTAAAACAGGACTTACGCGAAAAGATGAGATGCGAGGCAAAAGCGAGCGAAAGGAGGGAGTTTATAAATGATAAATGACCGACTTGAGCGAGCTTTTAACAAAGCAGATCGCTTTTCGCATAAGTCCTGTAAAGTGATATTTTTAATTGGGCCGTTTGGCGCTGGTAAGTCAACTATTGGTCGGGCATTAGCCAAAGCTTTAGATCTAAAATTTTATGATACTGATCGGATCATCGAAAAGCGCCTTGGGGTGGATTTAAGTTGGATTTTTGATATCGAAGGAGAAGCTGGATTTAGGCGGCGTGAGACGGAAATTTTAGATGAATTATCACAATTATCTGACGTAATTATTTCTACTGGTGGCGGAACTATTTTATTACCGGAAAATCGGCGTTTGCTTAAAGACAGAGGGTTGGTGATTTATCTAAAAACTACGATTAAGCAGCAATTACAACGCACTCAACGTAACAAATACAACCGTCCAACTTTGCGCGTAGACAATATTGAAGATTGTTTAAAAGTTTTTCATAATGAGCGCGCGCCGTTGTATGGAGAAGTAGCTGATGTGTCTTTTTCTACTAATCGTCGATCTTATAAAGTAGTGGTCAAAGAAATTTTGCAATATTTGGAAGAAATTGAGTTTTAAGAAGATAAGTTATGTTTAATGTTGAAGAAGCCCAACAATATGTATTAAAAATCAAGAAATATTTATTAAAAATTAATAAAAAAAATATAGAAGGTTTTTGTAAGTGTGTTAGTGAATTAAATAAAAAGCACTCTAAGTCATTGCGTGCAATTTTTATTAAAATATTTCAATCTTCATCAGAGAGCATTTATATAATGCATAAATTATTGGAATCGGAAAAAAATTTTTTTTCTAGTAATGAAACCATTGAAAATTATATATTAGATTCTATATTAGATTCTATATGTATAGTGATGTCTTTCAGAAATCTCGCTAATTTTAATCAACTCTTAAAGGAAGAAAAAAAATATAAAAAATTTAATTTAAATGATTTGAATATTGAGAATATTAATTTTGAAAACATAACAGAATTTAATGACAAGATTGAACAGTGGTTAAGTGCTTATAAGTTGTTTTTAAATGGTCTTTCAGAGTATAGCTTAACGAAAATAGAGAAATATTTGGAGGGTGTTGAAATATTTTTAAAACAAAGAAAAATAAATTTTTATGGGGGTTTTGTTTTGGTTTTTGATGGCCTTAAGGATATCAAAAAGTTTGATGTGCTTAAGTATATTGATGACAATGAATTAAAGAGCCTCAAGGCTGTTTATAATTTTTATATTAATTTTCTTACATTGCATGATAATATAAGAGGTATTACAGATATTATTAAGCAGATTGGAAGCTTTATTTATCAGGATGATTATTCTTTTTGTGGTCTGTCTTTTTTTGGTTGGTGCTATAAGAAGAAAAAAGAGTATAAGAAAGAATTTAAGAAATTGCTTGAAAAATTACCTGATGATAACCAGATAGGTGTTAGTAGGGTAGTTGATTGGAGTGAAAAAAAATATAAATTATTTTTACAGGGTTTCGACAATATTATTTCTGATTTTATGGATAAAATACAAGAATTAATAAAAAGTGATAGGTTAAATAAAAAAAGTTTTTATGAAAAAATTCAAGAGCTGTATGATAAAAATATATTAGATGAGAAATTATATAAGAAGATTACATTAAAACTTAAAAAGGATAGAACAGAATCATTTCAATGTATTAGTTAATCGGGAAAATGCGGGATTTTTCGAAATAACTTAAACAAAATAGCAAATCCTAAACATAATCCGCCAATTATTGCAAACATAAAAGAAGAATGATGAGTGAGGCTTAGTAAAAATGCTACTAAAATTGGTCCGGCAATTTGGCCAAGAACTTGAAATAAACGGAAAATCGAAATCGAAACGTTTTTACCGATAATTAAAGATGATGGTCCTTTGGAAATGAATGACATCGAAGGTGAAAGTAAAAATCCGCGAAAAAGTCCTAAAATTAATAAACCGATACTCAACAAATATATACCTTTATTGTCTAAACCGGCAATCATAAATAAAGCTAAGGCAGATCCCATTAAACCCAGAAATAAATAATAGGGTTCATTTTTGCTGAGATCAGCTTTTTTGGAAATGTACTTGTTGGTAATAAAAAATCCGATCGAAAATAACACCATGATTTGACCGATAATTTCATGAGGAATATGTTTGTAAGTTAAAATGATTGGTAAGCTAAATAGAAAGATACCGTCACGTAAAATTCCAATGGGAAAAGCCACCAGCAAAATTGTTCGCATAAAATCAAGATCTTTTACGAGTAATAATAATTTTTTAAAATTCAATTTGAGTATAGATTTAGACTGGATTTCCTGATGTACTATACTGCAGTCGATAATTTTGCAATCAACTTTGGGAAGAATAAAGATAATATAAAATAGGCAAGCAGTGATTAATAATCCGGATACGAGCAGGGTGTGTGCAGGGCCGATGCTGGAAGCTAAAACACCGCCTAGAAAAATGCCCGAAATCATTGCACCTTTAGTCGTGTTAGAATACAGTGCTAGCGCTTCGCCACGATTTTGTTGTGTGGAATAAGCTAAAATATAAGCATATTCAGCAGAAGAAGAAATTGGAATTATAATCCCAAACATGATTTGTACGGCTAAAATCACCCAGAAACTATGAGTAATACCTAGAATAAAATATGTTAATGCCTCTAATAAAAAGAAAATAAATAACATGCGTTTTATTCTGCCAAATTCCATGATATAACCGCTTGGTATAATCATTAGCATGAAAAACACTTGGTATATTACGTAAGCAAAAGAAGCGGTTTGGTTAGAGAAACCTGCGGATAAGGTGATATTTAAAATGTATTGTGAAAGAAATGGAATGGTAAAACAGGTCGCGAAATATTTAACAAAAATTAATGGCCGGATAAGTTCCACATTATATAATTTTTCGGTTTTGGTGATAAGATCAGCGTCTTTTTGTTTTTTTAAAACAACGAAAAGATTATAGAAAGTTTTGCTGATTAGCAAAACCGCTAATGCATAAAAAAAAATCAAACCAAAATGTAATGAAATTATTTTAAACATACAAAATATTAAGTTATCCCGCGGCCTAGTTTGTTGACCGCGGGATCCAGTTTTAGAATCGAGGGATCCAGTTCTAAAATCGTGGGATCCAGCGCAGTCAAGCCGTGGTATGGCTGCATACAGCGTTGAAATATATATTAATTTGCAGTATTATCTCCAGCATGAATAATACACTAAAACCAGCTTCACAACCAAGATTTTTGTGGTTTTTAACCATGTCATATGCAATGGTGTTAGTGTTTGCCAATTGGTTTGACCCGCGCCTGGTGCGGGTTTTTGGTCTGGTAACCGATGCTGGGACCTTGATTTTTCCTTTAACCTTCTTGCTGGCTGATTTAATTACCGAAGTTTATGGTTATAAGATCGCGCGGCGAGCCATTTGGATTGGATTATTTTTTAATCTGCTATTTATGCTGTATGGCCAATTGGTGATTCATTTACCTAGTCCAAAATATCCAACCCATAACGATATTTTTGCACAAATTATTGCGATGGATAGTCGTGTGGTAATTGCGTCAGTTTTTAGTTATCTTTGTTCCGAACCGCTCAATACTTATATTTTGGCAAAAATAAAAGTATTGATGCGTGGCAAATTAATGTGGCTGCGTTTTGTATCATCCACAGTTATTGCTTCTGGTTTGGATAGCTGCATTTTTGGTGTGATTGCATTTTATGGGATTTTGACTAATTATGAATTGTTCAATTTGATTATAACTATGTGGTTAATAAAAGTAGTAATCGAAATTATTGGTTTACCCGTTTCGATCACTTTGGCGCGTAAATTAAAAGCAGCCGAACAAGTTGATATTTATGACATTGGAACCAATTTTAATTTATTTAGTTTTGATGTTAGTTATAGTGAAAGTAAAAATAAGTATAAGATTGGAAATGCACAACACACAAAAATCTAATATTTTATTTTTGTGGCAACTACCGCGCATGGTAAACTTGAGTTTTTTTAAGTTTGGTAGATGCTTGCTGACTCGCGATTTTACATAAACAAGCTAGTTGTAAAATCGCGAGTTTCAATTTAAAATTTAATATAGTTAAAATCATTGATGCCATTAGATGTTTTTTCATGCATGTTCGTATTTTGCATGTTACTAAGCTGTGATGTGAAAAAATGGCTGTTTGTGGAATTATCTCTCATAAAATGATTAGGATTTTCATGAGTCGTTAGATTGTTTTCTTTAATCTTTTTCTTGGCCTTTTTCTTTTTGGTGTTATTAAAAAACTTGTTAATATTTGAATTGTTCATATTTGATGTTTGATATGATTGTATTTGTTGGGTTATGTTAATATTGTTGTACGTATATTGATTGTAATAATTGTGCTGATTTGGGATAAGATTATAACATACATTATGTTGATTATAAGGCATATATTGTTGTGGTATTTGGTCTAATGGCGTGTACCCATGATTTAGCAAAAAGTTATTAAACGATTCATGCTGATTATAAAATATATTTTGTTCTGGTACATTTACTGTTTCATTTGGTATGTTGTTGTGGGGTATATAGCAATTCGATGTAGAATTATTAAAATTACGTTGATTAGGAGGTGTTTCTTGCTTTTGCATAAGGTTTGTTTTATTTGCTTTTAATTTCTTCTTTTTCTTTTTGGGTTTTTTAGGTGTTTGTTCATATGTTTTTAATATATTCGTTACTTTGCTTGGATCCTTTAAAAGCTTATTGAAATCATCATTAAATTTCTTTAATATTTTTATTATCTCTTTTTCTCTTGCAGATCTAATAACAAAATTATTTTCTAATATGATTTTAAAAGGTTTTTTAGAGTGATATTTCCCTTTTTTCTTTACGAAAAAATCTTTAATAATATTACTTAACATGTGTAGCATACTAGAAAAATTCTTTTTAGGTAAATTGCTGCTAATATACAAAAATTCTACTGTATCAATGCCTTCTGCTAGCGCTGATTTCAATATCTTTGCAATATCGCTATATCGGCCATGCTTTACTATAATTTTATTCAGATTTTTAAAATATTTTTTTAATATATGTATAGAGTTCTGGGAGTTTAGATGATTTCCAGATCCTTTTACGGTCGTAACTTCGTTGTTTTTGAGCTTATTTTTACTCATTTTCCATGGGTTAATTATTTCACAATAACTTGTATTAGTAATTCTCATTTTTTCAATGATTGGCGAAAGATCACAGTGTTTATACACAAATTTAAAAGCAGCATGTGGGTAAATAAGCACGGTTGTATTCTTTCCTATAAATTCTGCTATTTGTTTTAATCTATTGTTAATGATCTTGAGTATTTGAGTTTCATATTCTAGTATGCTTTTGTGGCTACTGATATTCGTTAAATCAATATTTAATAATGGTTTAGCAATACTTTCAAAAATTTTATCATCAGACATCTGATAATCAAATCCTTTAAACAAAAATGGGAATCTAATAGTATTGAGTTTTTTCTTTTTTTTCTTTAAAATATTAATTACTTTATCGTACGTTTTTTTATTCCATGATAAAACATCAAATTCCATATTATGTATGCCTAAAATAAGACTAGGGTAATCTTTTGGGTTAGTTGCCAGAACATAATGCATCGTATGTTCGCGTAACCAAAATTTTAGTTTTTCTAAATGAGTATCATCAGATTGTTTTAATTTTAATATTGGCAATTCATTAAATTCCTTGAATAAAAAATAGAAAAATTCATATTTATTAGTTAAGCAAGAACAAGATTTGTCTTTTCTCTTGTGTTTGCAAGAATTGATTATGTTACGATAAGGTTGTAATTCTTTTTTACCGCTATTTTTGCTCCACAAAGCATCATCATGCAATATCTTCCATAAATCTTCAAATTTAGGAGTCTGTTTCACAAGTTGCTCGAAAACTGTCAACTTTAATATATGATGATATTGATTACCGAGCTTAAAGATTCCACCATATTTTTTTATTAACATATATAACGATTTTGCAGTATTATAAAATTGAGATTTTTTATACTGCCAAAAATAATCATGGCACACTATTTTATTAAATAAATTTTTGTTTATTGTACGTATTACTCTGAATCTATACGGAATAGACCAATATTCAAATATTATAAATAAAACATCCTGTGGTAAAATGCCGAATTTTTTAGTTGTTTTCTGTTTTTTTAAATTATTATGCATCATAAAGTATTACCTTTTTATTATTATTTATTACAAATAATAGCACCCAATTCTTAAGGTTTGCTTAAGGCCACCTCTAAAAATTGTCTTTTTTGCCCAATACTTCGTTGCGCTGTTTTCTCGGATGCTCATTTAACTACATGTAAACTCCGCTCCTCGAAAACAGCGCGCCTCGTCTCGAACAAAAAATTCTAATTTTTAGAGGCACCCTTAACAAAAGCAAAAAACGAAGAAATTCAGGGCAAAATTATCAAATTATCATATAATTCAATGACATAAGGATACAAAAAATCTATCACATCTGCAAATATTGTCATCCCGTGGATCAAGCGCGAGATGACTGCATTGTGACAAATCAAAGTTATTTCTTAAGCTTTGGTGGTGGTGTTGGTTTTTTCTTAGGAATTGGAGGAGGGTTTTTTTTACGCTTTTTTAGTGGTATGTTCTTTTTCTTCGGATTATCTGGTTCTATGTTAATTAATTTTATAGGTTTTGGTTGCTTGGGTTTAGTAAGTGGCTTTTCATTCTTTTCTTTCTTCTTTTCATGCTGTGGCGGTATTTCCTTTTCCATTAATAATAAACCATTTTTTTCCTTTTTCTTAGGGTTGCGTAGTTCGGTTAAAAACTGTGTTACATTTTGTTGCCATTCCTTGCTATCCTTACCAAGAGCCTTGTCTAAATTTTTTGCGGCTGTTGTTAAATGCTCTCCCATTTCTTTTGATGGTTTTGGATTTGCTAACATCGCGTATTTTATGCATTTTATAGCATCAGAAAAAAATAATTTATTGTGATAAAAAATGCCTAGATTATAAAAATTATTGCTCAGGTGTGATAATAGCGATTCATTTATATTGTGTTTTATTTTGAATGCTTTTCTTAAGTATATATATGCTATATGTAAATCATGTACATGAATATTTTTTATTTTTAGTTTATTTTTAGCTCGTGCGATGAGTTCTTTTGGTTGAATTATAAGGTCAAGTAGTAATTCTTTATCACGATAACTTTCACCAAATTCAATGAGTTTTTGGCGTTTAATTTTTGAATCTGTAATTTTATTTAAAGTGTTATATGCTTTTTGCGAATAATATGTATGCATTTCTTTTGGTGCTGTTTTATCTTTCAGGTAGGCATTTACATATATCTTACAGTATATTGCTGCTAATGCAATCCTGATTTGATCTTTGCTTTTATTATCTTTATATTTTGCTAGACCTTTTTGTAATATTTCCATTGCTTCTGGTATGTGCAATTGGTCGATGAGTTTTTTTGCTTGATTAATCTCATAAGGAGTTGTTGGTTTTTTAATAAACCAGTTTAAAAACATATTTATATCCTCCATAAAAAGTTTGTTTTTAATGTTACTATCAAAATGATTTTGATGATGGCGGTTATTATAACACTCAAGACTTAAGGAAATCTTAAGTTAAAAGAAAAAACGAAAATTTATTTTTGTAAAAAAATTAATCAATGGGGCGCTTACAACTACGCTCGACAAAATCTGAACAAATCCGTATACTTCTTATATTGGCTGGAGTAAATTTTAAAATGAAATTGGAGCAATGATTATGACTAACAAACCTACAATGACAACAATGGATGGTAACGAAGCAACGGCTTATGTGGCTTATCGAGTTACCGAAATTAGTGCAATTTTCCCAATCACGCCTTCTTCACCAATGGGTGAGCATGCTGATAGTTGGGCTGCTGAAGGGATTAAAAATATTTGGGGGCACGTGCCGCAGGTAGTTGAAATGCAAAGCGAAGGCGGAGCAAGTGGAACTTTGCATGGGACACTGCAAACCGGTGCATTGGCTACAACTTATACAGCTTCGCAAGGTTTGTTGTTGATGATTCCTAATATGCATAAAATTGCAGGTGAATTGACTTCAGCAGTAATGCATGTTTCAGCGAGATCTCTGGCGATTCAGGCGTTATCGATTTTTGGTGATCATTCAGATGTGATGGATACGCGTGCTACAGGGTTTGCGATGTTATGCTCTGGTAGTGTGCAGGAAGCGCATGATTTGGCATTAATTACACATGCAGCGACCTTGGAAGCGCGAGTGCCGTTTTTACATTTTTTCGAGGGTTTTCGTACTAGTCATGAATTAAATAAATTTGCGCTGCTAACTGAAGATCAAATGCGTGAGATGATTGATGATGATTTAGTGTTAGCGCATAGAAAACGTGCTTTAAGTTCAGATCATCCTTTTATTCGTGGAACTTCGCAAAATCCAGACGTATATTTTCAAGCGCGGGAAGCATGTAATCCATTTTATGAAATTACTCCAGCTATTGTGCAAAAGCATATGGATAAATTTGCCGCAATAACTGGCCGGCAATATCATTTAATGGAATATTTTGGTGATAAAAATGCAGAGCGCGTAATTGTTGTTATGGGTTCTGGAGCAGAAGTTGTGAAAGAAACGGTAAAATATCTTAACCAGCAAGGTGAAAAAGTTGGTTTATTGCAAGTATATTTGTATCGGCCGTTTTCTTCCAAAGCATTAATAGATGCAATTCCTGCAAGTGTAAAAACTATAGCAGTTTTAGATCGTACTAAAGAAGCAGGGGCGGATGGTGAACCGTTATATAAAGATGTGGTAACTGCTTTGTATACGCATCGGGATGATTTGCCGATGAAAAATCCGCCGCGAGTTATCGGTGGACGTTACGGTTTGTCTTCCAAAGAATTTACCCCAGCGATGGTAAAAGGTATTTTTGCAGAGCTGGCGAAAGCTAAGCCAAAAAATCATTTTACCATTGGAATTAATGATGATGTTTCAAATACCAGTCTTGAGTATGATGAAGATTTTGATATTGAATCCGATGAAGTAGTGCGTGCGATGTTTTTTGGTTTGGGTGCGGATGGCACAGTTGGCGCGAATAAAAATTCAATTAAAATTATTGGTTCGAAACCGGAATATTATGCGCAAGGTTATTTTGTGTATGATTCAAAAAAATCCGGCGCACGTACGGTTTCACATTTGCGTTTTGGTAAACATCCAATTAGTGCGCCTTATTTAATTAGATCAGCTAATTTTATTGGTTGTCATCAATTTAATTTTTTAGAGAAGACGGATGTTTTAAAGTATGCGGCACATGGGGCAACATTTTTATTAAATAGTACATATTCTGCAGAAGAGGTTTGGCATAATTTACCGCGGCCGGTACAGCAGGAAATTATTGATAAAGAAATTACTTTTTATGTGATCGATGCGTATGATGTTGCGAAAAAAACCGGTATGGGTGAACGTATTAACACGATTATGCAAACTTGCTTTTTTGAGCTGGCAAATGTGATGCCGGTTGATGAAGCAATTACTGAAATTAAAGCCGCAATTAAAAAAACTTATGGTAAGAAGGGTGAAGAAATAGTTAATAAGAATTATGCGGCAGTGGATCAGGCGATTGCTAATTTGAAGCAAGTAAAAGTTCCGGATAAAGTTGATTCGGATGCAAAAGAATTACCGCCTGTCGTTGCAGAAAATGCGCCGAAGTTTGTGCGTGAAGTTATTGCGACAATTATGGCAGATCGTGGCGATGAATTACCAGTAAGCGCGATGCCGATTGATGGAACTTTCCCGAGTGCAACTACTAAATGGGAGAAGCGTAATGTTTCTTTGGATGTTGCTTGTTGGGATCCGGAAACTTGTATTCAATGCGGACGCTGTAGCATTGTGTGTCCGCATGGTGTGATTCGTGCGAAACGTTATGCAGAAAGTGATTTGAAAGATGCGCCGGCGGAATTTAAGTCAACAGATTTGCGCGGCAAAGATGTGGCTTCCCAAAAATATACGTTGCAAGTTTATTTGGAAGATTGTACCGGTTGTGGTTTATGTGTTGAGGCATGTCCGGCCAAAAACAAACAAGAAGAAGGGAAGAAAGCGATTAATCTTGTGGAGAAAGAACCAATTCTCGAACAGGAACGCAAAAACATTGAATTTTTTGAAAAATTACCAGAAGTTCCGCATAAATTCATTGATAGTGGAACGGTGCCTGGTGTGCAATATTTAAAACCAATGTTTGAGTTTTCTGGCGCGTGCGCAGGTTGTGGTGAAACTCCATATGTTAAATTAGTAAGTCAATTGTTTGGTGATCGAATGGTGGTAGCAAATGCAACTGGCTGTTCATCAATTTATGGTGGAAATTTGCCGACAACTCCGTGGACTGTGAATGAAGAAAACCGCGGTCCAGCATGGTCGAATTCATTATTTGAGGATAATGCTGAATTTGGTTTAGGTTTTCGTTTGACAGAAAACCAATTGCAGCAACAAGCTAAAGATTTGTTAACGGAGCTTTCCAGTGAAGTTGGTGATGATTTAGTGAAGGAAATTTTAGCAGCGACTGATGATAATGAGGAAGAAAAAATTAAATTGCAGCGCGAACGGGTTGCAAAATTAAAAGAAAAATTAGAAAAAATAAAAAGTGACAAAGCGCGGCATTTATTATCGTTAGCAGATCGTCTAGTAAAACATAGTATTTGGATTATAGGTGGTGATGGTTGGGCTTATGATATTGGGTTTGGCGGACTTGATCATGTGTTAGCGTCGGGACATGATGTTAATGTGTTAGTTTTGGATACGGAAGTTTATTCTAATACTGGTGGACAAGCGTCCAAAGCAACTCCATTAGGTGCGATTGCAAAATTTGCAGCAAGCGGTAAAAAGTTACCGAAAAAAGATTTAGGTCTGATGATGATGAGTTATGGTTATGTTTATGTTGCGCAAATTTCTCTCGCAAATCCGATGCATGCAATTAAAGCAATTAAAGAAGCTGAGGCATATCATGGGCCTGCGATAATTTTAGCTTATTCTCATTGTATTGCGCATGGAATTAATATGCGTAAAGGTTTGATGATTCAAAAGATGGCGATGGAAAGTGGTTTTTGGCCGCTTTATAGTTATAATCCTGAATTGGCAAAAGCGGGCAAACAACCGTTTGTATTATCATCACAAAAACCAAAAATTTCATTTAAAGAATATGCTTACGATGAAACACGGTTTAAGTCATTGGCGAAATTGAATCCTCATGAAGCGGAAGAATTATTGCAGCGAGCACAAGCGGAAGTGGATTATCGTTGGTGTTTGTATGAGCATTTGGCAAATCAGGAGCCATGCAAATAACAGTGCGGCCCTTGTAAAAATACTGTTAAATCAAGCAGTTGCTTTGTAATAAGTAAAGACGTGGCCCCTAGGAGATAATATGCGGACTTACATTTTAATTGCTTTGTTACCTTGGTTGATTTTTTTTGCTTTTGCTGATGGCACTCCAACTGGTTTATCATTTAGTTCAGTGGGTGCTTTGCTTTTTTTATTTGTTTTTAATTGGAAGGCAATCAGAAAGTTTTTTGCTTTTGCTTGGGTTAGTTTGATTTTTTTTCTGATAATGTATGTAGCTCATCATTTTGGATCTAAGTTTATTTTAGTGCGTTATAATTTATTTGCTGCGATTTTGGTATTAGCTGTATTTAGTTTTGTCAGTTTAATGATTCATCGGCCATTTACTTTGCCATATGCAAAAATTCAGGCGCCAAAAGTTTTTTGGAATCATCCGGTTTTTATACATGTTAATTATTGGTTAACCGCGGTATGGTGTTTGGTGTTTTTATTTTATGCGGCATTGGTGTTGTTATTTAATTTTGGGTTTGGTACAAAGTTATGGATGTTGGAAGTTTTGCCTACGGCAGCGTTGGTATTTGCAATTGGTTTTATGATTTTATTTCCCGATATTTATAAAAGTAAGTTTATAAAAAAAGGCATGGTTGCGAGCATTGTTGGAATTTCTGAAGTGCAATTGGCAAAGTTAGGTAATATTACTATCGGTTATCGCACGTTAGGTGAAGGGCCTTTATTGATTTTAGCTAATGGCATACTTACTAATATGCATAGCTGGGATCCGGATTTGCTTAAGAAACTAAGTGAGAATTTTCAAGTGTTGATTTTTGATTATCCTGGAATTGGGTATTCAACTTATCAACAAATGCCGTTTTCTGCAGAGACAATTGTTGGTTGTTTGTATAATTTTATTGATCAATTAGAATTAAAACCAATAGCAATTGTTGGTTATTCAATGGGTGGATTAATCGCGCAAAAATTTGCAGTGAAGTATCCAAATAAAATAAAAGCATTGGTTTTGATTGGCACAACTTGTGGTGGGAGTGAGGCAACTTGGTGTGATGCGCAAACATTGCGAAAGATCGAACGTGCTACAACTGGGAAAATTTCTGGTGAAGAACAACTTGAACAAATGTTGTCGGTTATGTTTACACCGGAAAGCTTGCCTAGATTTGCTATACGCACGAAAAAAATTATTACTTCGGCAGCAATTGAAGGATTGGTGAGTCATGAAATGCAGCAGAAGGAACTTGAGATGGTTGAACGCTGGCGAACGGACGATCAATTAGCACAACAAATTACTAAATTAAAATTACCGGTTTTAATTATTGCTGGTAAGCGAGATGAAATGGTGCCGTTTGCAAATGCTGAACTGTTAGAAAAAAAATTCTCTAAAGCGAAATTAGTTGCATATGATGATGCAGGGCATGGGGTGATTTATCAATATCCGTTAGATGTTGCAGACAGTATTAAAGAATTTTTGTCAGGTTTTTAATTCGTTTTGCTGTGTTTTTTTCGCATTTTTATTGGGATAAAGGTTATATTTAATTTTGCGGAAGCAGCAATTGCAATACGTGACAATAAATCTAGTGACGGCATTCTTGTGTCTTGTCCGCTTTCTAGACGCGCTATAACTGGTTGGGTTGTATTGGCTTTTTTTGCTAGTTCGGCTTGAGTGAGACGCGCTTTGCGTCGCACATCTACAATCATACGA
>JASFHH010000014.1:0-36147 GCA_050123335.1 Gammaproteobacteria bacterium | reverse complement strand
GATTCTACAGAAGTTACGCATATAAATAATCAGATAATTATGCCGGAAGGAATTACTGTGGCGAATCCTGCTTTTGATGTTACTCCACATGAATTAATTACCGGGATTGTTACGGAAAAAAAAGTTATGGTTAATAATTTGCAGGCAGAGATTTGTGATTTGTTTTCATGAAGAAAATTAATAAATCCGCGATACAATTTATTGAAGTTAATGACGAACATATTGATCGACGCATCGATAATTTTTTGTTAAATAAATTAAAAGGTTTACCAAAGAGCCGTTTATATCTTTTATTGCGTAAAGGTGAAATTCGGGTTAATAAAAAAAGAATCAAACCATCTTATCGTTTGCAAATGGGAGATATTATTCGGATTGCTCCTTTGCGTTTATCTCCTGAAACTAAACCGGCTAAACCAAATAAAGCATTATTGGAAAAATTAACTAAAAGAATTTTATATGAAGATGCGGATTTATTGATTATCAACAAACCGGTGGGAATTGCTGTACATGGTGGTAGTGGTATTAGGTTAGGTTTGATTGAATTGTTAAGAATTATGCGCTCAAAAGAGCATTTTTTGGAGTTGGTACATCGTTTAGACAGAAACACTTCCGGGTGTTTGATAATTGCCAAAAAACATAGTGTATTACGTAAGTTACATAACTTATTACGTGAAGGTAAGGTGCAAAAAACTTATGTAGCATTAACCTTAGGCCATTGGCGCAAGAAGATTAGTAAAGTAGATATTGCTTTACGTAAAAACGTACTAAGTTCTGGTGAGCATGTGGTTAAAGCATCAGATCAGGGTAAAGCAGCGTTTACGGAGTTTACAGTAGTCAAAGATTTGAACATAGCATCATTGGTGGAGGTAAAATTACATACTGGGCGTACGCATCAAATTCGGGTGCATGCGCAAGTTTCTGGTCATCCGATTGCAGGTGATGATAAATACGGTGATCGAGCTTTTAATCGCATTATGCGGGGTAAAGGTTTACGTAGAATGTTTCTACATGCTAAAAAAATTGCATTTACTGTTCCTTCTGGAAGAAAAATTGCTGTTGAGGCATCATTGGACAATGAGTTATTAGATGTTTTAAAACGATTGTAAATATAAACAAATCATATTATTATTTAGTATGCCATTACAAATTATCAAAATTATTACTGAAGTCAAATTTGCTGACAAGCTACTAGATTTTGTACAGAAGCAAGATGTAATCGAATTCTGGAAGCATGCTGATAAGAATCGATTTTATATGAGTATTGTTGTTCTGCCAGAAAATATTCAAAAGATACTGGATAAAATTGAAATGATTTGTGGTCGAACTAGTGATTCACATATTTTGGTTTTACCAGTTACCGCAGCGGTATCACCCGAAATCAAAAAAATCGCAAAGAAGCGACATAAAATTATTAGCCGTGAAACTCCTGTTACACGCGAAGAACTTTATCATAAAATTATTCTTGGAACTAAACTCGATACTGATTTTATGATATTAATATTATTGTCAGCTGTGGTTGCAGCAATCGGATTATTGGAAAATAATGTAACCGTAGTAGTTGGCGCAATGGTGATTGCACCATTGTTAGGACCAAATTTGGCGATGGTTTTGGCGATGACTTTGGGCGACCAAAAATTAATGCGTCGTTCAATGCGTATTGGTTTAATCGGTGTTGTTCTTTCTGTGGCTTTAGGTTTTTTGATTGGCTTTCTTTGGCCGCATGAAGTTAGTAGTGCTGAGTTATTGTTGCGTACCAAGGTCAGTTATGACAGTGTGGTTTTAGCTTTGGCATCAGGTGCGGCTGCGGTGTTATCAACTACTTCGGGTTTATCCAGTATTTTAGTTGGTGTAATGGTTGCAGCAGCATTATTACCGCCGTTGGTTACATTTGGAATTATGCTGGGTGCCGGGATGTTTGATAATGCGGCTGGCGCGGGATTGTTATTTGCGGTAAACGTAGTTTGTATTAATTTAAGTGCAAACTTAACTTTTATTTGGAAAGGAATTCGGCCATATCGTTGGTACGAAAAGAAAAGGGCGCAAAGAGCAGTGCGCCGCAATTTAATGTTTTGGACGATCTTGTTATTAGTATTGGCGATTATCATCTATTTGCGCCACGGCTTGGTGTTTAAAGCCATAGGTTAAATATTTCCTTTTAAAATCAGTAAGTTATTCCTTCACCATAAAATTTTTGCAATGCTTTTAGCATAATATATGCTGGTGATTGTTTAGCAAAAGGTGAGTGCAAATCATCAGTCCATTTTTTTGTTACTCTGTTTGCTAATATGGTATTAGTTTTATTTTTCGTCGGATAAAGCGCTAATATCCAATTGCCATGATAAACAGCACGCTGTTTGTTTCGTAGAAGTTGCGGCAACATTTTATTATTTAACAAAATATTATTGCTGTGAGGAGATATACGAAACATCATCATAGATTGACGTAAAACTTTGATTGAATCTATATTTTCAGTTTTTGCTGCAGGAGGAGCATAACCGCTTTCTACAAAAATAGTTCTATTTTTTTTAGGTGTTAAGTTTTTGTTTAACATATATGGCAATAAACTAATACCATCAGAATTTTTATCGGGCAATCGTAAATAATCCAAAATGGTTGGTTTAATGTCAATTAAAGATACTGGTGTTAGTATTTTTTTTGCTTGATGGATATTATGTCCATAGATGCGAATAGCCATTAAATTATTAATAGCACTAGGACTTAATACGTCATGTCCATGACCGTAAACAATATCCAGACGATTATTTTTATTTGGTACAGCAATCATTTGCTTGAAGATATTAGGATTACTAAATTGGCCTTTTATATAATTTTTTTTGGCAATTAATCTATCTCCTGGCTGAAATAAACCTTCTCCATGATCAGAGATAACAATTACGATAGCATTATTTAAAAGCTTATGTTGTTTTAATATTTGCATTAAATCACTAAATTGCTTATCTACTCGTGAGGTATCTGCTTTATATATTTTTGTTACAGGTATAGATGTAGTTGCTTTTTTAGGCATGCCATCCCAAATATAAGGCCAATGCGGCAAACAGAGGTGAATACATAAAAAAACAGGTCTATGTTGAATCTGATTAAGATTTTTTTGCAATAATTTTAAATAGCTATTTGGCCTGTATAACCAGGCTGTTTCACGATTGCCATAATTATATGGAAATAAGATAGATCCAATAGGAGTATTTACTAATAAGTTTGATAATGGAAAATCGTTGATAGATCCTAAAAGAAAATTTTTAATTTCCTTAGATGTGCCAATTAATTGTGTAAAATCAAAATTTTTATTAATTACAAAATAACGCCACCCGTCTGTAGAAAATATCGTTGTATATGATTTTTTACGTAAAATTTCTTCCAGAGAATTAGGAAAACTTATATGTGGTTTTGTTGCAAATGGGAAGCGCACATTATGATGTTTTGGATATTGTCCGGTTAAAATACTGACCCAAGCTGGAGCAGTTTGTGGTTGTGGTGTAATTGAGTCTATAAAAGTAGTAGATTTGGACAAAAATTTACTTAAAGCTGGCATATACTTAACATGGTCTGGTCTTAAAGCATCAATTCCAATAATTACAACGTTAGGCTGCTTGCTATACAAAGGTGTTACTTTTTTGGGTGTTTTGAAATAACTAAAGAAAATTACTGCTAATATTCCCAATATTATCGTGATTTTAAGCCATAATTTTGTTTGCCAAATTATTTGTAATATCCTAGTTACTGCAAGTACACAAAAAATACACAAGATAGCGGTGATTATTATTAAAAGTGGTTTTATGATGATTGTTGGCAGAAAAGACACTATGGTTTTTGCAAAAATAGAGAATGGAAAATACAAAAAATTTGCTAATAAAATTGCACATACAGCCAAAACCCATAAAAGAAAACCCAATTGGCAAGTGCGATTCCAAGAGAGCTTTAAAAATTGGCCTGATAATCTGCTAATTCCCCAAATTATCAATGTAAATATAGTGTAGAGCGCTAATTGTAATAATGTATACCAAATACAATATTTCCAGATGGTATTTAGATAAGTAGCATGATGTTTAGATGTGATCATCAGTATTGCAGCTATTATTTCATTGTTATGCTTAAAAATAATTATTTGTGCTAGGATAAATAGGCCAGTTAGGATAAACAAATATGGTAATAGTAAATTCTTTCGCATGTGGGTATTGTATAGGAAGTACGTACAAACAACAACACGTTATGTTGCCGCGTTCCTGAGAACAAATTGCTGGAACATATTTATGGAGGTGATATAATATAAACAATTTATACTTGGGTGTTTTTTACGGGTTTTTAATAAGGGATAATTTTGTATGTTAGGCGAAAAAAAGAAGAAAACTGTTTATGTGTCAACAGATTATTATATTCGAGGGGAAAGCTTTGAAAGACCGCCGAATGATAAACAATTGTTAATGATATATTATATCGCAAAAGGAAATTTAGATGAGATAAAAAAACTTATTGAAATCGACAAAATTATCCCAAATAACCGAATTTATTTTAAATATTTTAATGAAGGAAACTTTTCTAGACCTCAGCTTCTTACTCCTGTGGGTTTTGCAATGCTAAAAGGGAGAAAAAAGATTATAAAATACTTATTTGATATAGGTAGCTCTTTATCTTTTTGGCATCAAGATGGTGGTTTTCCTAAAGAATTGAAACAAATGTTTCCTGGTGATTTTGAAAATTTTAATAAGATGAAAAAATATATTAACTCGTTAAAAAAGCCGAATTTTGATGGAGGAAAAAAATTATACGCTGCTGTTAATAAAGCTAATATACATGATGTGAAAAAACTATTGGAAAATGGAGTATGCCCCAATTTTAAGCTACACATCGGTGGCTGTACTGCATTGATATCAGCGGTATGTAAAGGTTATGTTGATATCGTGAAATTGTTACTTGAGTATGGAGCTGATCCTTTTATAAAAGACAGTATAAATAATAAAGATGCTTTTTTTTGGGCTGATTTTAATTGCGTACACATCATCAAAAAAAATTCAACATTATTACATGAATATAGTGCAGTATTTGCATATCATTGCAAGGATAATATGTGTAAATATAATGAAGTCCATGTTAGTTTTTTTTCTAAGGTGAAAAAACATGTTCAAATTAAAGAATTGTTAGATAATTATAAATCATCTTTAAAAAAGGTTGGCGTTAATTCTTTTATTAAAACAAATCAAAAATTAATCCCATAGTCATCATTATTGTGATCACAAAGGGGCAGTATCGCAGTCGGTGAAGGTATCGTGGCAATAGCTGTACTTTTTTTGAAACTTATAACCTAATATTGGTCAAAAATATGGCAAAACTGCTTGACTGACATGTGATGCGTGCTTTAGGATAAAAGTTGATATAAAGCTATATGGAGTTTAGCATGAAGATCATTATTGTTGGTGGTGGCGAAACTGGGTTAACAGTTGCTAAATTATTTGAAAAGGAAGCAGATGTTACCATTGTTGAAATAGATAAAATTCTTTGTAAAGAACTTACGAGTAAAACCAGCGCATTAATTTTATGTGGTGATGGCACTGATATTTCGATTTTAAGAGAAGCTGGTGTCAAAGAAACCGATGCATTGGTTATTACTACTTCTGATGATACAGTTAATTTGATGATTTCACAAATTGGTATTTTAGAGAAAGTAAAAAAAGTGGTTCCCTTAGTAAGAAAACCGGAAAACGAAGAATTGTTTGCTAAGCTTGGTGTAAATGGTTATGTTTCTGTTGCGGGAAGTAATGCTAATACGATTAAAAAAATGTTGCGCAGTTATGGCGATGCGAGAGTTATTGCTCAATTGGGCAAAGGGGATGTGCAAATAATTCGACAAGCAATTAATAAAAAAAGTAAGTTAATTGAACAAAAAGCTGAGATTAAAAACGCAATTATTGCAACGATCTATAGAGAAGGGAAAGTTATTATTCCTTCTAAAGATTTTATCTTAAAAGAGGGTGATGTTCTTTTAGTAGTGGTAAAAACTAAAGATTTGTCAGATGTCCTGGAAGCCATCAAAGGGGAAGAATGAAGATCTTATTGCGTTATTTAGGATACATTCTGCTTATATCAATCGGATTTAGAATTATTCCTATTATTGCAGGGATCATTTATGGTGAATCTGTAATTCTATTTGTTATAACGTCTTGTATTTCATTAGTATTGGGGTTTGTTTTTATCAGGTTTGGAAAGCGAGAAAATAATAACGGTACTTTGTTGGAAATTTTAACACTGCCTCAAGCATTTATGTTAGCCGGAATTACATTTTTACTTTTACCGTTAATTAGTACAATCGTATTTTTACCATCTTTTAAATACAATTTCATCAATGCGCTTTTTGAGTCAATATCTGGATTTACAACGACGGGTTTAACTTTATATAACTCTTTAAAAAGTTTACCGCATAGTTTGTTATTATGGAGAGCTGAAACCCAATGGATAGGTGGTATAGGCATCGTCATGGTTTTTTTATTTATAATTACCAGATTGCATTTTCATGCTAAAGACGAGCGTACCCAAGTAGTATCCACATTATCATTATATGAAACCCAGGGATTTGCGCAAAGATTAGAACCCAACTTAAAAAACAGCAGTAGAAATGTAGTAATTATCTATATGACCTATACTATCCTGGGTATTATTTTATTGTATTTTTCAGGAATGCCTTTATTTAAATCAATCTCGTTTGCATTTACATCGATTTCAACGGGCGGATTTATTGTGACAAATACTTTAAATGTTAGTAATTTACAGCTAATAATTTTATGCTTCTTAATGCTGTTTGGCGCGACTTCATTTGTTATCCATAACATGCTGTTTCAAGGAAAATTTAAAGAGTTTTTTTTATCATATGAGAGAAATGTTTTTTTACTGTTTCTGTTATTAGGGGTTGGTTTAACTTTTTTTGTATTTACTAATGCTAAAATAATTATATTCCAGTTAATTTCTGCATTTACTACTACGGGTTATGCTATAACAAAAATTTCTGTGTTGCCACATCTTTTTATTATGATTATTGTATTAGGTATGATAATTGGCGGAAGTGTGGCCAGTACTGCGGGCGGTATAAAAGTTGCCAGAATATATTCTTTGCTTGCAATGATTCCCTGGGTTATAAAAAAAATAATTTCTACTAAACATGTTGTAATTCCTTTGAGAATCCACAACAAGGTAGTTGAAGAGAAAGATTTATTGATCATTGTTGTTTTCGTAAGTTTATACTTTTTGATACTATTTGTCGGCACAATGATTTTTTTAATGTTAGGATATAAATTTTTCGATGCTGCATTTCAAGTGGTTTCTGCTCTAGGTACGGTTGGCTTGAAGACGATGAATTTAATGCCCGTTCCAGTGATTGGTAAAATTGTTTTAATTTTGGCGATGCTTTTGGGGAGGCTGGAAATATTTCCGTTATTGATTCTCATTATCAGTTTGTTTAAATGGCATGGTTTCCATGGTTTAAGTCATAAATAATAGTAAATTTCGCCAAAAATCAAAAGGTTATAGTTTCTTCATGCATGCTGAATTTTTCGTAATGTTACCGAATTTTGGTATACTTATGCAAAGATTGGGGATAAAATAAATAAAGATATAGGAATTATTGCCAATAAAAGGAGTTTATCAAAAATGCAGCGCAAGCAGTCACGTTCAAAATTATCAACCAGTTTACAAAAGAAAAAGACTATTCAGAATTATTTAGATTCTGAATTTAATACAGCGATCGGGCAACATATTATTGATATTTTGGATGGTAGTCAAGATCTTGTTTTTGTTCATAATAAAAATATGGAAATCATATATGCTAACAAGGCATATTTGTCAGCGGCACGGGTAAAGTTAAGAGACATTTACGGAAAAAAATATTGGCAAGTATTTCCTGAAAGCAAAGGACCGTTTAAATGTTGTAAGAAAGTTTTAAAAAACAAAAAAATGGCAACAGAAATATATAGGTGTGATGATGGAACGGTTTATCTTAACCGCACCTTTCCTGTGTTGGATAAGCGGAAATATTTATTTTCTGTGCATATTTTAGAGAATATTACACAAGTTGAGCGCGGACAAGAACAAAGCATGGAAAGATTAAAATTTCAGCAATTTATTGCTAAGATTACAAAAAAATATACTGATTCCCCCTCATCCAAGTTGGGTGATTTTATTCAAAAGGTATTACGTGAAATAGGCAAATTTATTGAGGTTGATCGTACTTGTGTATCATTATTTTCTGAAGATAGGAGTAATATCAGAACAGCATATGAATGGGTAGATAAGAGGAAAGGGATAGCCCCGTTGATAAAAGTATTACAGCATATTCCGGCGAAACAATACCCGTGGTTTGTTGATCAGGTATTAAATACAGAAATGGTCATGGTTTCAGATGTAGACAAATTGCCAAAAGAAGCGGAGAAAGAGAAGCAGGCATGGAAAAAAATAGGTTATAAATCATTATTATTAGTTCCATTGATTCGTCAAAAGCAACATATAGGTTTTGTATGTTTTGACATGTTTAGGCAGAAAAAGGAATGGGAAAAAGAAGATATAAAATTATTGCATATAGTTAGCGATCTAATTTCTCAAGCATTGATACACAAAGAAGATTATGATGCGATTCAATACCGCATTAAATTTGAACTTTTTATTTCAAATTTATCGAAGAAATTTGCTGCGGTTGATCCATTAAAGATAGATGTTATTATTAATAAGGTTTTAAAAGAGATAGGCAAATTTGTTGAGGTTGACCGTACTTGTGTATCCCTATTTTCTGAAGATATGAGTAATATCAGAACAGCATATGAATGGGTAGATAAGAGGAAAGGGATAGCCCCGTTGATAAAAGTATTACAGCATATTCCAGCGAAGCAATACCCGTGGTTTGTTGATCAGGTATTAAATACAGAGATAGTAATGGTTCCGGATGTAGACAAATTGCCAAAAGAAGCGGAGAAAGAGAAGCAAGCGTGGCAAAAGATAGGTTATAAATCATTATTATTAGTTCCGTTGATTCGTCAGAATCAGCATATAGGTTTTGTATGTTTTGACATGTTTAAGCAGAAAAAAGAATGGGAAAAAGAAGATATTAAATTATTGCATATAGTTAGTGATCTAATTTCTCAAGCGTTGATACGCAAAGAAGATTATGATGCGATTCAATACCGTATTAAATTTGAACTTTTTATTTCAAATTTATCAAAGGAATTTGCTGCGGTTGATCCATTAAAGATAAATAATTTTATTAAAAAGGCTTTAAAAGAGATAGGCAAATTTGTTGAGGTTGACCGTACTTGTGTATCCCTATTTTCTGAAGATATGAGTAATATCAGAACAGCATATGAATGGGTAGATAAGAGGAGAGGGATAGCCCCGTTGATAAAAGTATTACAGCATATTCCAGCGAAGCAATACCCGTGGTTTGTTGATCAGGTATTACATACAGAGATGGTAATGGTTCCGGATGTAGACAAATTGCCAAAAGAAGCAGAGAAAGAGAAGCAGGCATGGCAAAAGATAGGTTATAAATCATTATTATTAGTTCCATTGATTCGTCAGAATCAGCATATAGGTTTTGTATGTTTTGACATGTTTAAGCAGAAAAAAGAATGGAAAAGAGAAGATATAAAATTATTACATATAGTTAGTGATCTCATTTCTCAAGCATTGATACGTAAAGAAGATTATGATGCAATTCAATACCGTATTAAATTTGAACTTTTTATTTCAAATTTATCAAAAAAATTTGCTGCGGTTGATCCATTAAAGATAGATAGTTTTATTAAAAAGACTTTAAAAGATATAGGCAAATTTGTTGAGGTTGACCGTACTTGTGTATCATTATTTTCTGAAGATAGGAGTAATATCAGAACAGCGTATGAATGGGTAGATGAGAGGAAAGGGATAGCCCCGTTGATAAAAGTATTACAACATATTCCAGCGAAACAATACCCGTGGTTTGTTGATCAGGTATTGAGTACAGATATGCTAATGGTTCCAGATGTAGACAAATTGCCAAAAGAAGCGGAGAAAGAGAAGCAAGCGTGGCAAAAGATAGGTTATAAATCATTATTATTAGTTCCATTGATTCGTCGGAATCAGCATATAGGTTTTGTATGTTTTGACATGTTTAAGCAGAAAAAGGAATGGCGTGCTGAGGATATTAATTTATTAAAAATAATTAGCCACCTTGTTAGTGAGTTTTTAATTAAACATGATAATCTACTGGCTTTAATACGGCATGAGCAAGAAGCGGTTTATATTTCCCGTCATGATTATTTGACAGATTTGCCGAATAGATTGGCATTTCGGGAAGCGTGCGAACGAGAATTGTTCAAGGCTAAGCGCTTTAATCGTAAGATAGCACTTTTACTGTTTGATATAGATCATTTTAAAAATGTTAATGATGTTTATGGTCATGATGTAGGTGATCTATTGTTGCAGCAAGCTGCAAAGCGTCTCACAAGATTTTGCCGCAAAGAAGATTTTGTTGCTCGTTTAGGTGGAGATGAGTTTGCTATTATAATTACTGATGTTACAACGACAGTTAATGTTGCTGTCGTTGCAAATAAATTAATGGAATTATTTAAAGATGGTTTCGAATTAAATGAACATTCGATCGTTTCGGGTACTAGCATAGGGATCTCAATATTTCCACGGTCCGGAACAACTTGGAAAGAACTATATAAAAATGCGGATGTTGCTTTATACCGCGCAAAACAAGCAGGAGGGAATAGATATCAATTTTCTTCTGAGGAATATAATGAATCGTGACTATTGAAAGGATATTATTTGATAGGCATGTTGATATCTAAATTTTCGATAAATATAATTTTTTGGCTTTAATTATCAGGGTTATCTTATTAAAAATAATAATTTACTAAGGAATAATAATTATAGTAAAATATCATGCTGATCTTGCTTTTATTTCAAGGGAGAGGTTATGAAAGAGGTATTACCGTGGTCATGGAAGGTATGTATATTTTTTTTTGTTTTCCCGGCTTTATCTTTTGGTATGAGTTCAGACCAAAAATTTGCACAACTTAAGCAGAAGCTTTTGCATGAACAAATTCAATTAAATCATCAATCTGAAGAAATAAAACAATTACAAAAACGTCTTGTTTCCATCACAAATAGTACTGCTAAAAAACCTGTATCAAAATCGACAAAACTAGCATATCACGTCCAATCTAGCGGTGTGATAACCCGGGCGACTACACCAGCAAGTTTTGTAAAAATGAGAAAGCCAGTAAAAACCAGAGTTGCTTCGCATCGAAGAAGTAATGTGGTAAACCAAGCAACTACACCGGGAAATTTTGTAGTGTCAGACAAACCTGTAAATTTGAAAATTTTTGGCCACATTAATCAGGCAATGTTATATGCTGATGATGGTGTTGAACATAATCTATTTTTTACTTCAAATGCTAATTCTATCCCGCGACTTAATGTTTTAGGTACAGTTAAGGCTAATGATGATGTGTCAGTTGGCGGGCAGATTCAACTTGGGTTTAAGGTGAATTCTTCGGGCGAAGTGAGTCAAGCTGATCATTCGCCAAGTACCTCGATCGATATTAGAAAACTAGAAGTTTTTGTTGCTTCCAAAAAAGCTGGTAAACTTTGGTTAGGTAAAGGCAGTACCTCTTCCGATAACACTGCTGAAATGGATTTATCTGGAACTAGTGTTGTTAGTTATGCTTCGGTTAGTGATATGGGCGGCGGATTATTTTTTAGATTACCAAACGATGCGGCTACATATACAAATAATCCACGAGTTAGTGATGCATTTGATGACTTGGATGGTTTGAGTCGTAAAAATAGAATTAGATATGATACACCCAGTGTTTTAGGATTTACATTGTCTACTTCGGCGTCAGAAAATTGCGGTAATGATGTTGCATTAATATACGGTAAGAAAATTGATGGTAATGAGATAGCTGGAGCAATTGCATATACTACCCCACGAGATTTTAGTGATATCAATGGTAACCTGTTATCACGAGGAAATATTTTAGATGGTTCGCTTTCAATTTTATTGTATAACGGTTTAAACGGTACTGTCGCAGGTGGGAGATTATATTCAAAGCTAGCTAACCGTAAAGGTGCTAATTATTATTACGGTAAATTAGGTTATCAGCATAAATTTATTCCAAGCGGCAAAACAGCAATTTCGATTGATTATGGCAAATACGATGATTTTGCGCAAAATGATGATGTGGGTAAAGTTTACGATGCTGATATTGTACAAGACATTGTTGATTGGAATTTGGCAGTTTATGCTGGATATAGAAGGTTTATGCTGCATCGGGTAAATACGGCATTTAAAGCAATTAATGCTGTTATTGCTGGCGCGATATTTAAATTTTAGCTATATTACTGCAATAAATGTGCTAAAATTATAATTGTTTCTCTATGGAAGGAGAATGATTATGAAAAAAACCTTATTGTATTTTTTTTGCACAGCTATGTTATTGGTTAGCTTGGTCGCTTGCCATAATGACAAAAAAAACACCAAAGATAAATCAAAAACAACACCAGTAGTTACGGTGAAGAAAAATCTTTTAGCGGAAAAATATAGTCGACCTCGTCCTGGTGAATTTTTAAGGCAGGTAAAACCAAATAGACCGGCAAAAACTATCAATATAATTTCATATCCAATACCAAACAATATAGTCATAGATACAAACAGTAAAGATATTGAAAATATTTGGGAAAATATAAAGCCAACAGAAACTATTGACTATATGAGCAGTAGAATTATTAGCATAAAATCATTGCATAACGACAAATATATTTATTTTTTAGTTAAATACCCAGATGCTTTTCCTTCGGAAACTCATAAAAGTATGGGATGGGATTATAACGAAAATATTTATCGCCAACTTGGTGATCGGGAAGATATGTTTGTGTTTAAATGGAGCATGAGTGGTAATGATGTCAATTTGGCATTTCATCGGTACGATTTATTAAAACCTCACATTGTTGATATATGGTTTTGGAAGGCGGTGAGAACAAATCCGGCCGGATATGCTGATGATAAAATGCAAATAATTTCAACTGCCAGAGAAGAAGATCGTGTTAAACTGAAGGGCGCTGGTGACAAACAATTATATTTGTATAGAAAAGGCGATCAGGGTAGCGCCGCATATAAAATTGTTTTACCTTTGAAATATAGTGGTGATATTGTTTCTAGGTTTAAAATTGAAAAACCTACAGGGAGTCGGGCTGACATTAAAGCAAAAGGATTCTGGCATGACGGATATTGGATAATAAAATTTGCCAGGTTACTTGATACGGGGCATGCTGATGATGTGCAATTCAAAATTGGCAATTCCTATTTATTTGGAGTATCGCTTTATGAGATGTCAGGCGGTGAAATCCTTAAAGGGACTAGTCAACCATTATATCGACTTGGTGATGTATATGATCGGCTTATTTTAAAAATTAAATAATCTAAAAATTTATGCGACTAAGTTATACACAACTTAAAAAAATTTCGCTAATTTTTGCGATAGTAATTATTATTGGCATAATGATATTTTTGTTGTTTTCTTTAAGAATATCGCAAAAAAATTCTATTGCAATGCAACAAAGAATAGATTGTATTTATCTGTTGCAAAAAATAGAAATAGAATTTGTCAAAATAGGTTATAGTATATCTCATGCAGCAAAAGCTAAAGATTTCCCCTATAAACTTGAGATGTATAAACATTTACGTATTATTGATAACTATGTTGGTAGATTAAAATCGTATGAATATTTGTTAAAAAATAATTATCCAATAATTCAACAACTACGTACAGAATTAAAAACTTATTATTATGATTATTTTTCTAATTATTCTCCTGAAGCTGGATTTTATGACTATACTCCAAAAGCTGGAGAAAAGCTTTTTGCCATTACAGGAAAAACCATTACGATTATCGATGGTTTAGTTGCGTCATTAACTGAATACTTAGACTTAGCTCAACTTAAATATGCTAACTTTATTAAATTTAATATAATACTTATAAGTTTAATATGTTTTTTAGGTGTGATTTTTTTAGCTATTGTGCATTTCTTTACTAATGTAAGATTTAACACAATTATTACTAATATTAGAAGATCTACAAATGCTATTAGTCAAGGTGATTTCGATACTCCAGTGGAAGTTACCAAGAATGATGGGGTGTTGAGCCAGTTAACTTTTGATGTTGATATAATGCGCAGCAATTTAAAAAATCTTATAGAACAAAAAGAAATGTTAATGCGGGAAATATATCATCGTGTTAAAAATAATCTGCAAGTGGTGATTTCCATGCTGCAATTACAGAGCAGTAAAATGGTTGATGAATCTTGTGCTGGTATTTTAAAAGATAGTGAAAATCGTTTACAAATAATAGCTATGATACATGAAAAATTATATCAATCTGCTGATTTGTATGCTATAAATTGTTATGATTATATTATGGATTTTTCCAGATTATTACAGGATTTATTTAAGGTAAAAAATCGTATTCAAATGGAATATAATATTGATCGGGACATGATCTTGTCAATTGACCAGCTTGTCCCGTTGGGTTTGATAATTAACGAATTAGTTACTAATGCGATTAAATATGCATTTCCTGACGAAAAAACTGATGCAGAAATTAGAATTGAATTAGTTAGTTTGCCGGATAATTTAATTAAATTAGTTATAGCTGATAATGGTATTGGTATTCCTGAGAAAATTGATTTAGAAAAAACAAATACTCTGGGATTGAGATTATTTAGAACATTATCCAAACAAATTAATGGCAAGTATTCATATAAAAATGATCACGGAGCTGTTTTTGAGATTATTTTTAAAAAATATATCAAAAGGGGGTTGCAAAATGGAAAGTAAGAAAATTATGGTTGTTGAAGATGAAGCTACAGTTGGTATGACTTTGATTGAGAAGTTGCAAAAAGCAGGTTATACTGTTGCTGGCAATGAAGCGATTTTTTCCGGTGAAGAGGCTGTTGCAAGAGTGGAAGAGTTGCAGCCTGATTTGATTCTAATGGATATAATGCTGCGGGATAAAATGGATGGGATTGAAGCAGCAAAGTTAATTAAAGAAAAATTTGATGTTCCTATTGTGTATCTTACAGCTTATGCTGATCAAGAATTATTAGATCGGGCAAAAATTACTGAACCATTTGCTTACATCGTCAAGCCGTTTGTCGATCGAGAATTATTTATCAATATTGAAATAGCTTTATATAGACATCAAGTGGAAACTACAGTTAAAGAAAAAAACCAACAACTTTTAATTCAAGCGGAAAAAATGGGTGCGTTAGGATTATTTGCAGCTGGAACAGCACATGAATTAAATAATCCTCTAATGGGAATTTTGAATTACGTAGAATTTTGTATAAAGAAAACCAGTGACGATGATAAAGTTCATCAAGTGCTGCTGGATACGAAAAAAGAAGTAGATCGCTGTATTGACATTGTAAAAAATTTATTAACTTTTGCGCCGCGGCCCATCAGCAGTGAATCATTTAAGCAAACAGCTATTGTAAAATTAGTTGATAATGTATTAAAATTACTAGACTATAAAATTGTAAAAGAAAAAATTAAAGTCAACGTTGAATTTCCTCAAGATGGCTTAGAAGCACCAATAATTGCAGATAGTATTCAGCAAGTATTTTTAAATTTAGTCATTAATGCGATTGATGCGCTTAAATCGAGTGAAAACAAGGAAATTAAAATTTACGGGGAATACAAAAATGATGAAGCAGTTATTGTTATTTCTGATACTGGTTGTGGGATTCCAAATGAAAATATGGATAAAATATTCCAGCCATTTTTTACCACCAAAGAATCGGGTAAAGGTACCGGGTTGGGACTTTCTATTGTAAAAGATATTATTAGTGAACATAGAGGTGAGGTTACATGTGAAAGCAAAGTTGGTACAGGAACAACATTTACTATTCATTTGCCTAAAGCGTGATTAAAATGCGAGCGCTTTATTGGATCAGAAATGATTTACGTATTAATGATAATACTGCTTTATTTCACGCTGTAGAGCAAAGCAAAGAGGGAATGATTGCAGTTTTTTTTGTGACTCATGAATTATGGCGAAAAAGAAATTACGGTCGAAACAAAATTGATTTTATTTTGGCGAATTTGCAAAATCTTGTTGATAATTTGAAAACATTGAACATATCTGTATTAATTCAATCAGCAACGACAGAGAAAGAAATAGAAGATAAGTTAACCAAAATTATGCAAAAATTCAAATGTGATTCTTTGTTTTATAATCGTCGTTATGAATTGCAAGATATAAAATTGGAAGAAAGGATTAAGCGGCAATTCGCCAAACATAAATTAGAGGTTTTTTCTTATGACGATGAATGTATTTTATCCCCTGGAATTATAAAAAATAAGGAAGACAAATGTTATTCTATTTTTACACCGTTTAAAAAGCAATGGATTAAAATTTTTCAGCAACAACAGCTAAAAAGTTTGGCTAAACCAAGGAAGCAAAAAAAACTTATTAAAATACCAAAAAACTCGTTAAAAATAACCACAAAGGAAAATCCTTTTTGGGCATCGGGAGAAAAGCAGGCCCAAAGAAGACTAGAATTATTTATTGAGAATAACATTAAAGATTATGCAAAAAAACGCGATTTTCCGGCAATAAATGGTACAAGTAATTTATCACCATATTTGGCAGTCGGTGTAATTTCTGCGCGACAATGTTTGTTTGCTGCGATGAAAGCCAACCACAATCGTTTAGATAAAGGTAATGCTGGAATAAGCACATGGATTAGCGAATTAATTTGGCGCGACTTTTATAAACATTTAATTTTTGGATTTCCATTTCTTTGTCAGCATCAACCTTTTAAATCATATACGGACAAAATTTCCTGGAAAACAAATAAAAAATTGTTTAACGCATGGAAAAATGGCAAAACTGGTTATCCGATAATTGATGCAGCAATGCAGCAGCTTAATCAAACAGGATGGATGCATAATCGCTTACGCATGTTAGTCGCGTCATTTCTAACTAAAATTTTATTAATTGATTGGCGTTTAGGCGAGAAATATTTTGCCGAGCATTTAATTGATTATGATTTTGCGGCAAATAATGGCGGATGGCAATGGTCAGCATCAACCGGCGCTGATTGCATGCCATATTTTCGTGTGTTCAATCCAATGATTCAAAGTAAAAAATATGATCCCAGTGGAGAGTTTATTAAAAAATATCTTCCGGAATATAAAAATGCCGCAATAAAACAAATCCATTCACCACAAAAAAATGCCATAGTCGAGTATAAAGCAGCTAAGAATCAGGTTATTAACGCATTTAAGAAAGCTAACAAGCTAAATTAATTGCGGAAAAATACTTGGGTAATTTATACGCTATTTTTAAGAATTCAAATGTGTTAAGTTCTTGGTTTTAATTCAATAAGGAGAAAAATAATGGACGCATTTAATTATCAAGACTTTTTTCAAAGCATCAAAAATCGTGTATCACAAGCTAGAATCAATTTTTCCAGACAGGCAAATCGAGAAGCAAACGCGCTTTACTGGTTTATCGGTGAAATGATTGTTAAAAATCAGGAAAAACATGGTTGGGGCAGATCGGTTGTTGAAAATTTATCCAAAGATTTAAAGGCGAGTTTTCCGGATGTTAAGTTTGGATTTTCAGAACGCAATTTATGGAATATGAGGCAATTTTACCTAGCATATGATGGCAATGAAAAACTGCAGCAGCTTGCTGCAGAAATTGCATGGATGTCTAACATATTGATTATAAATAAGATTAAAGACCAAAAAGCCAGAGAATACTATCTACGCGCTACAATCGAAATGTTATCATTAATTAATTGCTGCATGCGGAGTAATTTGAGTGTCAACTACCTTAGTAGTGATGCAATCTATAACAGGGCATACATGTTTACATAGAGTGCAACCAACGCAACGAGTTTCATCAACTTCAGCTTTGCGACATGTATCTTCGTCAAATTTAATTGCTTGGTTAGCGCCGTCATGACACGAAATGTAACATTGGCCACAGCCGATACATTTATCCTTATCAATAATAGAAACAACTTGATGTCGCACATCGAATTCGGCTGGATCTACTAAATTCTTAGCCGCTTTACCAATAATTTCATGCAATGAAGTAATACCTCGTTCCAGCATATAATCAGAAAGACCTTCGATCATATCTTCAACAATTCGATATCCATGCTGCATAATTGCTGAGGTTACTTGCACAGTAGTGCCGCCCATTAAGATGTAATGCAGCGCATCCCGCCAGGTTTTTACACCTCCAATTGCTCCAATAGGTAAGTGTAATTCTTGCGAGTTGAATAACTCAGCAACAAATCGTAATCCGATTGGTTTAACCGCGGTACCAGAAAAACCAGTTATGCCTGATTTACCGTAAATATTTGGACGGGCAATATAGCTATCAATATCAATATCTGTTATCGCCCGAATTGTGTTAATAGCCGAAATTGCATCAGCACCACCTTTTTTTGCAGCTAAAGCAACCGGCAACATGTCGGTGATGTTGGGTGTCATTTTTGCCATAACAGGAATTTTACAGGCATTTTTTACTACAGAAGTATAACGCTCTACTGCATCATAATTTTGTCCAATTCGATGTCCGCCTTCTTTGGTTGCCATTTGTGGACAAGAAAAATTAAGCTCTAACATATCGGCGCCAGCATCTTCCGACATCTTTGCTAAGGTTGCCCAATCAGTATCTTTAAACCCCATAATGCTGGAAATTAACACTTTATTTGGGTAATGTTTTTTTAAATATGCAATATCAGCAATATTATCTTTAATTGGCCGATCGGTAATTTGTTCAGCATTTTGCAGCCCAATAAAACGTTGAGCGCCATCATGGTAAGCGTTCAAGCGTGGTGAAGGCATTACGACCTTAAAACTTTTTTCAAGCCCCAGGGTTTTATAGACGATTCCACCCCAGCCAGCATCATAGGCGCGAGAACACATTTCAGCATGATTGCCAACAGGTGATGAAGACAACATGAATGGATTTGGGCATTTAATTCCACAAAAAGTAACACTTAAATCTGCTTTATTTGTCATTTTGCGTTTTCTCCTTGTATATATTGATCGATGCTTGTAGCTGCTTTTTTACCATCAGCAACAGCCTGAACAACTGAATCGCCGCCATTAACTACTACATCACCACCTGCAAAAACTCCCGGTTGGTTGGTGCTAAAATCTGCAGCTATTTTTAGTAATTTACCTTCGGTCGTAGTTGCAAACTCATTAACTAAATGTCCCGGTTTAGCGCCAACTGCTTCCACAACAAGATCTACATTTAAATTAAATTCAGTGCCGGCTATTTGCCGAGCATTTTGTGGAGAAAAATTATTTGGCTTCAGCCATTCAACTTCAATTCCTTTTAGCCCAACCAATTGCGTAGGCAAAGTAGGTGATTTAATTATGTCAATAACCTGCGAACTTGGACGTAAATTAACATTCATTTTATGTGCAATTTTAATTTCTTCTTTTCCTGCAGGGCTCTCAGCCAAGCTTTCTAAGAAAATTACATAAACCTTTTTTGCGCCTAATGCTGCAGCCGAAGAAGCTACATCCAGCGCAACACTGCCACCGCCAATAACAGCTACAATCTTATTTTTTAAGTCAACAGCATTCTTATTGGTTTTAACAGCAGTTAAAAATTTGTTAAATGAAAGAACGTTGGTTAGACCTTGTAAAAACGGCAATCGATATGGTTCAGCGAATCCAATTCCGATAAAAACTGCTTTATATTCGGATGCAAGCATGGTTTCGATTTCATCTTTTGTTTTAATTTCGTGGTTGAATTTGATTTGTACTCCTAAGTCAGTTAAATTTTTGAGATCAATTTCTAAAAGTTTGTTCGGTAAGCGATACGTAGGAATTCCCCAGGTTGTAATTCCGCCGACCGTTGCTGATTTTTCAAAAATAGTGACTTCGTAGCCTAATTTAGCCAGTTTACTTGCGCAACCAATACCGGCAGGACCTGCGCCAATAACAGCAACTTTGCCTTTATTTTTGGCGCCTTGTTCTAAAGGCTCAATGTGATGGTTGACTCCGTATTCAACTGCAAATCGTTGTAACCCGCCAATATTGATCGGGTCTTCCAAAGCACGTACGCTGCAATTTTGTTCACATAATTTTTCATGAGGACAGACTTCAGCGCAGATACTTCCTAAAGGATTATTATTGCGAATAGTGCGGGCAGCGCCTTTAAAATTTTCAAATCGAATTTGACGGATAAATTTTCCAGGATCAGTTTTTGCTGGACATGCTTCGCTACATGGTGCATCTTTGCACAACAAACAACGACCCGCTTCTTTAATAGCATCCTGGAGATTTAACGGTTCCCGCATAGCAGCAAATTTTTCGATGTTTGCTTTATGGATATCTTTTTTCATAAATTGCTCCCTAAACTCAGGTTAATGAAAAAGATTATGAAACTTAGATGGATATTTTTTAGTTATTATTGAGATTGTATCTATTATTTGGTTTCGCAATCTGTAGTTTAAAGAAAGATGTAATGTAACATAATTAAAAAAATATTCAATTTTTTATTTAAACAGGACTGTTTTAGAGCTTTTTTGGGTGCATATATGTGCAAGAGTATGAGCAAAAGGGAGCTGATCGGGTAGAATATGGTGTTGAATTGTTAGATAAGCTAACTAAGCGGTTAAAAAAAACAGAATATTTCTGGATGTTCAGCGAAAAATTTACGCTTGTTTAGGCAATTCTATCAAATTTATCCCACAATTTGGCAGGCAGTGCCTGCCAAATTTAAAAATATGTTGAAACCACATAGAATTACCTCGATTTCGCAATCAATGCTTGCAAAATTGAAATCACAAGAAAAAATCGTTGGTTTAGGTGATAAAACTTTATTATTTAATCTATCATTTACACATTTTGCAGAACTTATGAAAATTGACGATCCACTAAAGCGGCTTTTTTACCATCGTTTTTTAAAATGTAATGTTCTTTTAGAATTAAAGCTCAGAAAATTTAAACATGGAGATATGGCTCAATTAAATACTTATTTAAATTATTATAAAAAAAATGAAATGACTGGAGGCGATAAACCTCCTATAGGAATCCTTTTATGTACCGAAAAAGACCGCACGCTTGTTGAATATGTTTTAGCCGGAATAGATAATAATTTGTTCGTATCAGAATATAGCTTACAGTTGCCAAGTAAAAAAGAAATGGAAAGGTTCTTGGAAAAAGAATTACAAAAAGAAAATTGAAATTCTTACCAAAATATTGTTAGGAAATTTAGTATCTTAGTGCTACACTTTAATACGTGCTTTGTTGACCAAATAAAATTCAGGATTGAATTTGTGACTAACACAACACACAATAAAAACCCTTTTTTCTTATACTGTTTTGCAGCAATTGTTGGTCTTGGTGGAATATTATTCGGTTATGACACTGGAGTGATTTCAGGTGCCATTATTTTTATCAGAAAAACTTTTATACTAACTACATTTGAAACAGAGATCACTGTGAGCGCTGTGTTATTGGGTGCGCTTGTTGGTGCCTTTGGTAGTGGGGAGCTTGCTGATTATTGTGGACGACGAACAACTCTTCTATCTGCTGCTGTCGGATTTATTATTGGTTCTTTATTATCTGCTTTTGCTATCGATGCAATTATGTTGATTATTAGCCGTTTCATTGTTGGGTTGGCAATTGGAGTTGCATCATTCGTTGTTCCTCTCTACATTTCCGAAATTGCTCCTGTAGAAAAGCGCGGTGGACTTGTAATCTTAAATACAATTGCGGTTACTGGTGGTATTGTAATTGCTTATTTTGTTGATTGGGGATTTTCATATATTGCAGGTTGGCGCTGGATGTTGGGAGTTGGAATGATTCCGGCATTAATCATGGGATTAGGCTTATTAACGTTACCGCGAAGTCCACGCTGGTTAATGAAACGAGGTTTGTTGGAGGAAGCAAAAATAGCTCTGCAAAAGGTACGCTCTAAAGAACGGGTGGAAAAAGAAATACAAGAAATAGCAAAAATAATTACTATTGAAAAAGATCGCTGGGCCAATCTTTTAAAACCAATCTATTTTCCTGTAATTATCGTTGGAATAGGATTGGCTGTTATCCAACAAGTAACAGGTATTAATGTAATTTTATATTATGCACCCATTATCTTTAAGATAGCAGGTTTTAAAGGCACTACAAGTCAGATGTTGGCAACATTAGGTATGGGTGTAACAAATTTTGTTATGACCATTGTAGCATTATGGCTTGTGGACAAGGTTGGTAGAAGACCATTATTGTTAATTGGTTTATGTTTAATGACAGCGGCATTATTAACTATTGCTATATTGTTTTATTATATTTCTTTCTCAGTTGCGCTCGAATGGTTATGTGTATTTAGCTTAGTAATTTTTGTAGCTGCTTATGCACTAAGTATTGGTTGTTTGTTCTGGCTATTAATTGCAGAAATTTATCCGCTTAAAATACGTGGTAAGGCAATGAGCTTAGCTGCTAGTTTTAATTGGGGCGCTAATCTACTGATAGCAATAACTTTTTTAACTTTGCTTGAGTTTGTTGGTAACAGCGCAACATTTTTTATATATGGTGGAATGGGTGTTTTAAGCATTATCTTTTGTTATTTTTTAGTACCGGAAACAAAAAAAGTATCATTAGAAAAAATTGAAGAAAATTTGCTTATGGGCAAATCCACCAGAAAATTGGGACAAGAATAAATATAGTGCGTTTAATATGAGTTTAATAATTATCATGAGAGGAGGAAACAGATGACAGACACAATGAAAGCAGTGAGACTTTATGCTGATTGGGATCCAAAGCCTGATTTTAGATTGGGTCCAAAAGATATAGATAAAAAACAGACTTATCTGGGAAGTAAGGTATGGCGTAATCCAAAACTGAAGATAGAAGAGGTGCCGATTCCGAAACCAGGTCCTGGTGAAGTATTGGTAGAGGTAAAGGCTGTTGGGATTTGCGGTAGTGATGTTCATATGGCGCAAGCAGATGATGATGGATACATATGGTATCCAGGTTTAACTGGTTTTCCGTGTACTTTAGGGCATGAACTTGCAGGGATAGTGCGGGAAGTGGGGCCCAATGCTTGTGATAAGAATACTAACAAACCTTTTGTTGGTGGTGAATGGATCTGCACTGAGGAGATGATATGGTGCGGTGCCTGTAAACCTTGTGCAGACGGTTGGCCAAACCATTGTGAACGATTAGATGAAATAGGATTTAACATAGATGGTGCTTTCACTAAATATATAGTGTTGCCAGATAAATGCCTCTGGAGTCTTGATCCACTTAAAGGTAAATATAGTGACGAAGAGGTATTTAAATTAGGCAGCCTAGTTGAGCCGACCTGTGTTGCTTATAATGCTGTAGTAGAAAGGGGCGGCGGTATTCGTCCAGGTGATAATGTGGTTATCTGTGGTGGTGGTCCTGTTGGTGTTGCAGCTTGTGCTATTTTGAAGCGCCAAGGTGCGGCTTGTGTAATTTTATCGGAACCAGAACCAAGTCGGGCTGAGCTTGGTCGCAAAATGGGTGCTGATGTTATTATTAATCCTCTGGAAGAAGATTTTGTGGCAAAAGTGCTTGAAGTAACGCATGGTATGGGAGCTTCCATTTATCTTGAAGCTACCGGTCTTCCTACTACTGTTTATCCATTAATCGAAAAAGCTATCTGGGAGGGAAGAACTTTAAACAGTACTATTATTGTTGTAGCTAGAGCTGATGCTAAAATGCCTGTTACTGGTGAAGTACTTCAAGTACGGCGTGCCAGAATAGTAGGTGCTCAGGGTCATTCTGGGCACGGAACATTTCCTAGAGTAATTGAAGCAATGGCTTCTGGCATGAATATGTTGCCGCTTATTACTAAAGAAATTACTCTTGATCAAGTTCCAGAAAATATAGTTATGCTCAGAACGGATCGTAAAGAGTGTAAGATTACTTGCGTCATGAAATAGGAGAATCAAAAATGTGTCCTAAAAATTTAATTAAAGGTAAATTTAGATTTGAAGAAACTGGTCATCCTGCAATATTTTTTGAAGATAATGCAGTAGGCCATTTAAAATCGAAAATTTTTCATGCAACCGAAAAAGAAATAGATGAAATTTTAAAAGAATATGAAATTCCATCTAAACCAGAAATAGGAAAGGCTGGTTGTTATATTCAAACAACTCCGCGAGCAACTTGTATCGAAAAAAGAAGAAAAAATGACATTGTGCTGGTTCCAGTAGGCACAACTGAAAATCATGGAGATCATGCTAATTCTGGACTCGATACATTTATGGCATCGCAAATTTGTGAAGGTGTAAGAAGGTATACTGCAAAACAAGGTTACGAGGTTAATCTGGCATTGCCGCCATTAAATTATGGTGGTCATCCTTACCATCACGTTGGAATGCCTGGAACAATAATGCTTCCTCAGGAAGTCGTTGTTGAAACTTTGATATATACAATGCTTGGTTTATGGAACGATGGCTATCGTAAAATCATTATTGTTAATAATCATGGTCACTTCTGGATGTTGGAAACAGCACTCCAGGAATTTTGTAAACGTTACCAACTTCCAGGTATTTATCGGGTTATGGATTGGCACAGAGCAGTTAGAGAATTTTTTATTCCTGTGAATAGAGAAGATAGTTTAGATACAACGTTTGTTCATGCTGATGAAAGCGAAACTTCCGTAGCTCAATTAATGTTTCCTGATATGCTAGATATGGATAAAGCGGTTGATGCAGAAAGTATTAATTTTTTACCTGGAGGCCATTTTGATACGTCAGTTGATCCTTGGCGTAGACCACACAAATGGTCTGAAGGACAAGGTCATTTTGCAGTTGAGAGAAAAGCTACACCTGAAGGTGTTGTTGGTAAGCCAACTCTTGCAAATCCAAGAAAAGCAAAACGGCCAATCGCAGCAATTTTAAAATACATTACTCTTGTTATTGACGAGATATTAGAAGCATACCCATCAGGAAAATTACCACCAATTGATAAAATCACATTAAGAGATCCAAAATCGCTCGAGCCATTTTTAAAAGAGCCTGGTAGTCCTGGTTGGAAATCAGTATATGAAATACCAATAATGGGGCCATTCAATAAGAGTTAGTTTTATGAAAAAAAATTCGTATTGTTTTCCGCTATCTATTCAAATGGTTCTTCCTGATAATTATTGGGAAGAACCTGCTTTCCAGCAAAATTTAAAAATTCTCCAGGATTATAATTTTTATGGTGTAGAGCTTAATATTGCGGATCCTGGTAAAATTGACATCATAGATCTTCAAGATTTTTTACAAAATTTTAATCTTAAAATGACAATGTTTGCTTCAGGGCTTACTGCAAAAACTTTTGATCTTTCACTATCGACTGAAGATGAAAACGTTAGAAAAAAATCGATAATTAAGTGTAAGGAAATAATAGATTTTGTTGCAGGAACTAATATTGGAGTAATTATTGGTTTTTTAAAAGGAACTGTAGCTGCAAATGTTTATCAGGCTGAAAAGTTATTCAAACAATCATTAACAGAAATTAGTTCTTATGTATCAGAAAAAAAAGTTAACCTTTTATTAGAGGCAACTAATCGTAATGAAACTTCAATCGCAAATACTTTGCAGCAAGCAGTGGAATTCATAAAAGATTTCAATAATCCTTTTTTGCAAATATTGCCAGATACATATCATATAAATATTGAAAAGGACGATTGGAAAATTCTGGAAAAATATCAAAATTATTATAAATCTTTACATATTTCTGATGATAATAGATATTTCCCGGGATTAGGTTCAATTCAATTTGAAAACGTTATTGAATTATTAAAAAGTATTGGTTATCAAGGAGGCATTGCTATTGAAGGAAATATCAGAGATAGTTTTGCTGCTGATATCCAAGCCTCAATGGATTATCTCATTCCAATTATCAGTTAATTCACGTTAATAATGGAGAGCATAAAAAAGTATGGGGCAAAATAACTTAATCTTTAATCTTATTGAATTTTGAGAGAAACTCAAGCGTTAATTAATTCGAGTGTTAATTTGAGTTTCATCAAGATGAAAATTTATTCAATAAAAATTGCTCTTCGTGGGATTAGTCCGATGGTTTGGCGACGACTGCGCATTCCTGGAAACACGACAATCGCTGATTTTCACCACATTATTCAAACCGCCTATAGTTGGGATAATGAATATTTACACCAGTTCCATATTTATGGGAAAGATTACGGGATCAGTTATTGTGGAGGTATCTCCTTTGCTGATGATGCCCATAGTATTTATATTGACGATTTTGAGTTTGATGTTGGTGATAAATTTACATATGAATATAATTTTTTTGAACACAATCTTGTAGACATTCGCATAGAAAATATAAAAGAGATTACCTCGTTAGTTACACAAAAAAACGATGCTTATTGTATTAGTGGCGCGGGTATACCAGGTGTAGATAAATATGCTAAAATGGATGTTGAGTTAAAAATATTACGTTTCCTTACCAAACCAAGGCAATTAATAAAAGTTGAACATATCCGTGTTTTGGTAGAAGAGTTAAATGCAGTTTCGTTTAATAGGAAAAAAATAAATCTTCATTTAGCAAAGCGGCCTTAAAAGAGTTAACATACTTTCATTTACGTAATTTACATAATAGATAAATGGAGGTTATGTTATGCGCTTCAAAATTCAATTAGTTATCGAAAATGGTCAAGGTGAACTATCAACAGAAGATATTATTCAATTAGATAAATCTGATAATCAAAATAATACCTTAGGGTTATCATTACAAGAGTCAAAATCAATTTTAAAAGAACTGCAAAGAAGGATGGTTCTAAACCAAGCTGAGAATTATATTCAAACACATAGAAATTGTTCAAAGTGTAAAAAGAAACGCCGAATTAAAAGACATCAAACAATCCAATTTAGAACTTTATTTGGCATAATAACCATCCCTGATGTTTGTGTTTATCATTGTGGTTGCGATGATTCATCGACTAAAACATTTAGTCTATTAAAACAGTGGTTACCTGAACATACCAGTCCTGAGTTATTGTATATTGAAACAAAATGGGCCTCGCTAATGTCATATGGTTTAACTTCTGCCTTGTTAAAAGATATTTTGCCAATAAGCCACACTCAAAATGCTGCGACAGTTAGGAATCATCTTCAAAAAATAGCTAAGTTACAGGAAAGCGAATTAGAAAACAAACCTAATAGTCTTTCAGGTTGCCCAAGAGATTGGGGCAATTTACCAAAACCAGATAAACCTATGACCGTAGGAATAGACGGTGGTTATGTTAGAAATTGGCACCAAAAAAACACGAACTTTGAAATTATTGCGGGTAAGTCATTTTCAAAAACCAAAAATGCAAAGCGATTTGGATTAGTTCAAAAAATGGATGACAATCCAAGGCGCAGGTTAATGCATACACTGAGTGAACAAGGAATGCAGACTAATCAACAAATTACTTTTTTATCTGATGGGGCTGAGAATGTAAGAAACTTACAGTATATGATGTACCCTGAATCTGAACATGTATTAGACTGGTTTCACATAACGATGAAAATAACAGTTTTGAATCAATTTACAAAGGGACTAACATATTCAGATCCGAGTGAAGGCACTAAAGTTAAAAAGAAATTAGAAAGTATTAAATGGCATCTTTGGCACGGTAATGTTAAAAAGGCATTGGATTATTTAGAAGATTGTTGTATGATATTTGACGATGAAAATATCAAATATAAAAACCGAAAAAAATTTTTGCAATATTTAGAGGAAATGGAAACCTATATTCGTAATAATAGCCATCTAATTCCTAATTACGGAGAGAAGTATCGATATGGTGAAGTTATTTCGACAAGCTTTGTAGAATCTACCATTAACGAAGTTGTTGCTAAACGGATGGTGAAAAAACAGCAAATGCAGTGGACACATGAAGGAGCGCATTATTTGTTACAAACGCGAACAGCAGTTTTAAATAATGATCTGCAAAAACATTTTGAGCGCTGGTATCCAGGATTAAAGATTACTGATAGGCAGGGGACACATCTAGCAAAAACCGCATAGTTTGCCCCATACTTTTTTATGCTCTCCAATAATATTGGTTGTCGTTCTTGACTCGATGAGCCATGAAAACTAATGCTGTCGAAGATAAGAATGATAATTCTGATTCAGAAAGATTTGAGCATTTAATAGGCTCAAAACTATATTTTATGGTCGTTAACTCCCAATTAAAGATTATTTTGATGCTTGCTTGTATTATACTAAATTTTAATTTTTTAGTATTTCTGCTGTATTTTTTGCCAGTTCAGAAATTTTATTTTTCCATTCAGGGGCATCTTTGTTGATATACCCTCGACAATCTCTAAGGAAATCTTTTAATTTTGGCAACACCGCGGTAATGTCACCTTTTGAAGCATCAAATATTTTTTTAAAATCGGGCAAAGTTACAGGAACTATGTGCAAATCAATTTTTTTATCTTCTTTTTCATCGTCTTTGATATACCATTCACCGAGGCGAAAAGTATTAGCTGTATTTGTATCAACTGCAAGTGCTATAAATAAGCCGAAAACTCGCTTGCCCGATTTTGATTGCTCAATGGCATATTTTGCAACATGTCTACGGACAGATTCACCTTCTGCAGATTCTTGGCGCGATGATGAAATTAAAGTTACCTCTACTACCAGAACCATATCGTCAAACTCAAAAATCATGTCTGGTCGATTACCAGCAGCGGGTGCAACGGGCAAAAAATCTTGGTCAATTTTAAATTGCCTAGCTTCCCAAGGTTTATTTATAAGAGAATTGATTGCAAGAAAAGCACGCCATATTATCCACTCAAAATATGCGGGGGTTTCAGTTCTTGGTATTTCTATGGTATCTCCGTCAGGCATGGTTATTAAATGCTTTTTCTTAATTAACAATTCTAAATACTCAGAAATTTCATTTACCAACGATGATTGTTTTTCAGCATAATCAAGCTCATTTAGATTTGAAAGTTGTTCTTCGATTTTATGGCGAACTATAGCTATATCCGCGGGTTTTTCTAGTTTTTTTGGTATGTCATATTTAACACCACGTTTGGCAAGCTGTTTATTTAGATCTAAAAGCACTTGCATAGCGGCATCTTTATCATCTGTAGGTAAATGCGCTCCGCCACAAAGAGTTTTTACATAATGAAAGTCATCTTTAGGCAAGGAAACATCTTCAACTAGTTTTTCAATAAACAATATTTTTTCAGGTATCAGAACTATTCCTTTGCCTTTGCTTTGCGTCAACCCAGTAGCTTTTATATACCTAAAGTTTGTATCAGCATAATCCTTAAATGTATGTGCTTTTTTGTCATATAAAACCGCTGCTTTTTCAAGAGCCTCATTGATAAATGCCTTTTTTCTTGAAGATGCTTTATGTTTTTTTCGATGTTCCAAAATTCGTTTGACAATGTCTTTTACTGCGTCATCAGAAGATGTACACTGCACCATCAATGCCATTTCATAAAAATTTAATTTACTATCATCAGTTTGTTTTTTTAATTCAAGCATAATTGCTAAAGTATGCCGCAAAGGCGAAAATAAATTGCATTTATAACGTGGTTCTAAAATTGATGGTATATAATATGCAGCTAATGCCCGCAAAAAACATTCTTGCCAACCAGATACATTTTCCGCCTTTATTAAACGAAAACCATTTTTACTTATAATATCAGCTTGCCCTAACTCATCTTGTTGGCTTGATAATTCTCCGGTTAATTTTGGGTAAATGAATCCTAATTTAGAAAGCGCTGATCTCCATTTTCGACCAATACTATAGGTAGTGTCCTCTTTAAGGGTAACAATTTCTTTTTTGCCTAATAAATCACGAAATTTCTTCTCTTGATCTTCACCGCGCAAATTTCCCTGTAAGCATGAATCATTTAACGCAAGCAAACCGTCTCTTAACCTAAATGGACTTCTAACCGTAGTGTTACCAAGGTGCCACAAAATCATTTTAATATCCTATAAATATATACTCTTTTACTTTGTTGTTGTTTTTTCTTTTGTGCCCTTGATTACCAAAAGAATAATTATAATCTACTGATATAACTTCAACATGTTGTTTATACTTTGCCAAAAGTGCTGACATTTCATCCAAGGTGGGTAATGAATTCGAAGAATAAGAAACAACTATTACGCTATCCTTATACAATTTGAACAGTCGATCAAAAGCATAGTGCGCGCCATTACGTGTAGAAAAAGGCGTGGGATAACTTTTAAACTTTTTAGTTTTAGTATGCCACTGCATTTGCACATCTTTCCAATCCCGTGCAATGCCTTCAACAAAGTGATAACGCCTCACGTATTCATTATCAGAATATGGGCTATAATATGGTGGATCTAAATATATTAAATCTGGTTTAGCTCTAACTGACATAGCATCTTCGCACTTAACTTGATTGTCTTTGTTGTTATCAAATACCGCATCATTTATCTTTTTCACAGCATTTAAAAAATGATCTTCAAAACTAGTTTGTAAATCTTTTCTGCCATCATCATATCTATGTCCAATATATGTAAAAATACCCCTTGGTCTTTTCTTTAAACAAGTTCTTATTAATGCAGAAGTAGCTATTGCTTTATGATAAACGTTATGTATTTTTTTGATATTAGTACGAATATTATCAATCAGTATGTTTTCTTCCTGCTTAAAGTACAAACCTTCAAAATTATCTTGAACAAAATTATCATTACCTTTCGTGCATACCTTCATCAAACTTTCAGCTTTCTCTTGTGGTAATATAACTTTGTTGTTTTCTATCAAAGATTTGCAAAAAACCGCGCTCATAGCCATATAGTCATTGCTTATTACTTGCTTGCCTTCATCTTTCAACATATAACTAACCACACCAGAGCCAGCAAACAAATCAAGAACCTTATTGCAATCAAATTCCTTAACTATATCTCTTATATAGGGAAGCAATTTAGTTTTAGCCCCCATAAAACGGGTAGACGGGTACTTTCTGACCTGTGCTGAAAGGTCAGAAGTTATAATATGATCATTGAAATTTTTCTTATATGGTTTCATATTAACAACAACATCCTCGCCTTGCCGTTTTTTTGCTTTGCTATTTATATTTCTCTTTGTTTTAAAAACATCTATTTTATGCTTTCCATAAAGCTCATGAACTAACGGATGATTAGAGTTCGTCAAAATAACGTGACATCCAAGATCATTTAAGCGTTCTATTTCTAACGCCATCTCTCTATGATCTTCTTCATAAAATTGTTCTTTTGTGTAACGTTTAAAATCACTGTACTTAGCTATTGGCAAATAAGGTGGATCCAAGTATACAAAATCACCAGCTTTAGCATGTCTTCTTAAAACGGTTTTATAATCAGCACAAATTATCTTTTTTCTTTTCAAAATATCTGATACTAAACGTAATTTATCTTCGTCACAAAAACTTGGATTTGTATAACGACCGAACGGCACGTTAAATTGCCCCTTACGATTAACTCTGTAAAGCCCGTTAAAACAAGTTTTATTTAGATAAATGGTTCTAGCCGCAGCCCGCACAGAATTTAATTTAGTATGATCTAATGCTCTTGTTTTATAAAAATGCGCTTCATCATTACGGTGCTTTCTTAACGCTACAATCAGTGCCTCTACATCACCAGCTATAACTTTATATACATTAATTAATTCAGGATTAGAATCTGCGATTACTGCATTATCAGGATTAAGTGCAAAAAATAAAGCTCCGCCGCCAAAAAATGGTTCTATATATTTTCCATAATGATTTGGAATCAAAGGCAAAAGCACATCTAGAAGTTGAGATTTTCCACCAGCCCATTTTAAGATAGGTTTTACTTTGAAGTTGGAACTTTCGATTGATAAAGCTATAGACATTTTACACTTCCAAAAATTTGTTTTCAACTATTATTATAAACATTATTCTACGATATGTTAATGAGGAATACATGTAATTGCAATTTTTTATTAATAGCAAAGCCAATTTGTTGTTTATATATTCAAGATGTTAATTTTGATGAAAAAATGAACATAATATTTAGCTCCAAAAATGAACATTCAACCTTTTGTTGACATTTTCTCGCCCATCGCCATAAATTTCCAAAGATCTGCTTGCTAACTATGCCAAAGGTATTCTTTGAGCAGTAACTATGAGCATTGAAGAAAATGCCAATTGGAAGAGGTTAAGAGAATATAGAAATTACTTTAGTTCAATTCATCTTTCTGATGATAATAGATATTTCCCGGGATTAGGTTCAATTCAATTTGAAAACGTTATTGAATTATTAAAAAATATTGGTTATCAAGGAGGCATTGCTATTGAAGGCAATATCAGAGATAGTTTTGCTGCTGATATCCAAGCCTCAATGGATTATCTCATTCCAATTATCAGTTAATTCACGTTAATAATATTGGTTGTCGTTCTTGAAAAGATTGCTTGGCAACAAGTCCCATTACAACAGCAATCTTACCATCATAGCCAGTAACTAATGGTTCAGTATCTTCTACAATGCATTGCAAAAAACAACGTGCTTCTTCCACGTATGACTCATGATATCGATCAAGGAAGAAATGATAGGGTAACGCCTGACTTACATTTTGTGAAGTATAAAGAGAACCCGTGTATGGTTCTCTGTTACCCACTATAATGCAACCTTCTGAGCCAAAAATTTCAATCCGCTGATCATAGCCATACACAGCTTTTCTGCTATTATCGATGGTGCAAAAGGCTCCGCTTTGGTATTTTAAAGTTGTAACTGCAGTATCAATATCTCCTAATTCTCCTATTGTTGGGTCGATTAGAGCGTTTCCTGTAGCATAAATTTCAGTTACTTCTTCTTCGATAAGATAACGGCACATGTCAAAATCATGAATAGCCATATCTAAAAACAATCCACCAGAAACTTTAATATATTCAGGCGGCGGTGGTGCGGGATCACGGCTGGTAATACGTATTATATGTGGAGTGCCAATTTTACCTTGGTTTATCTTATCTTTCGCATTTTTAAAACTTGGATCGAAACGACGATTAAAACCAAGTTGAAGCTTTACCCCCGTTTCTTTTACTATATTTAGCGCATTATCTATTTGCTTTAAATCAAAAGCTATCGGTTTTTCGCAAAAGATATGTTTTCCTGTTTTTGCTCCTTCACAAATGATCTGTGCGTGGGTATCTGTAGGAGAACAAATAAAAATTGCATCAATGTTTTTGTCATCAAGAATCTCATGATAATCTTTAACAACTTTGGTAATATTGCACTGTTTCGCACATTGCTGTGCTGCATTAATATAGACATCCGATATAGCACTAACATTTGCTTCTGGAACATGGAATGCAAGATTTCGGGCGTGTAACTGCCCAATTCTGCCAGCGCCAATAATACCAACATTGATTTGTTTTGCCATAATAATACTCCCAGAAACGTTTAATTAAAATAGTAGCTATGTTGAAAGTCAATGTCAATTTATACTCCACATATCCTGGACTGTCAGGATTTTCTAAGCATAGTTTGGAATATATGCGTTTGCTGGCTACTTTGTATCCTTCTCTAGAAGAATTTACGCAGCAGGCTGCTGCGCAATTGCCTTGGTCGTATATTCAATTATTGCTGGATAAATATAGGGATGATTCGATTAAACGTGAATGGTATGCCAGTCGAGCAATAGAAAATGGATTGAACGTAAACCTTTGCGCCCAAAAACTGCTGTGGTCATCTGAAATAGTCAATTTTTTGAGAAAAAGTGCAAAAAAACACAATATTTGTAAAAATTTTCGCGTTTTTATTGGAACTGTTAATTTTTTGTTAAGGATTAGTGGTTATACTATTAACACACTGGTGATGTTTTCTGCCAAATGGAAAATATCGGGTCAACGGTACAATATATGGAATTTTCATGAAAAACAAAAAACAAAAACTGACAAAGAATAAAATTGACATTTTGCCATATGAAATGTGGAATCTTATTATATCATATCTTACCCCGGTAGAAATGCGTTGTATATCTATTCTTAACAAGAATATTCGTGCATTATATTTTGCAGCTATTAAATGCAAAATACGAGGTATATTTGAATTAGTATTTATAATAATGTCGCCACAATCAGTACTTGCTCCCAAGTGCTTAGTTGAAAGACGGTGGAAAGAAATTTATGAATTATTAAAATTATCTAGCGCAAAGGAAACTAAAATAACTACTCAACAATTAACCACTGAGGAAGATACAACTCAGGAATATATAATTGGGGATTGTGGAGGAAGCTTTTTTCCAGAACCTCCCCCAAAGAAGGAACCAAAGAAGAAAACAAAGGAACCAAGAAAGAAAACAATAGAAGAATATTTTAAAGATATGAAAACTAACAATGAGTATTTTAATCAGCAAGTTAATAAGCGCCTAAATAGTATAAAAGACCCAAGCAGTATAAAAGAAAAAGAACTACTTAAAATATATGCAAAAATATTTTATATTTTGGATAAACAAATATTAGAGATATCAAACAAAGGAATTAATATACTATGCAGAAAAGATCATGCTAAGGGTTTTGAACAAACCTCAAACACTTCAAATGTTATTTCTATCAAAAAACTTAAGAAGATTAGTAAATTTATCAGAAAATTAAAGATTACAGTTTCCACTCTTTCCCCAGAAATTCTTAATTTGTTCAAAACAATGAAAACATTGTCACATATACATATTTCTTTTATAAAAAACAACAATCATATAAAAAACAACAATCAAGACCCATTTTTGGCAAATTTAAGAGAAAACAACAATCAAGACCCATTTTTGGCAAATTTAATGAGGGGCGTTCTTTCTTCTTTCAGTTCGGAAAAATTTATAACCAAAACTGAATTAGAAGATTTATCAGACCAAGATTTGTTAGCAGGAGACCATTATAAAAAACAGGTCACGGAAAAAATTGACAGTATTTTCAAGGCTATATCTAAAATGATAAGTAGACATACATTGTTATCTTTTGATACGTCACGCATGCGGCAGCTTGATGCTTTAAAGAAAAATTTGAAGATAAATTGTATTATTTTTAACAAAATTGCTAGAGTTAAGTCTGCAAAAGATATGCTTTATCTGCGGACTAAAAAACCCGTAGTGGAAACAATAATATTGGAAGATTTTATCACTACTACTACTTATAAGGAGTACAAAAAAATTTGCAAGATATCTTCTGTAAAAAAAATTATTGCTAATGTTAAAATGAGTATTCCTTGTTTTGAAAAATTGATAGATGATGCTTGCGCATATAAGAAAATAGTTAAAATAAATGAGTTTACAATATCCTGTAAAAACTCACAGATCAAAAAATTAGGAGAGAAGTTTAAAACTTTTGTTATAGAAACAATAGAAGGTTACCGTCTCAAAAATTTTAACGGCCCCATTATAATTGTAAACAAGGAAAAATTTACATGCAAAGCACCTACATGCAAAGCACCCTTCGATGCTATCAAGTTTGATAGGTTGCGTAAGATATTGCTCGATGAAATAGAAAAATTAAATTTACACTTAACGAGTAGAAATAATGGTTCAGCAAAAACACAATACAATCAAAGAGTTAAAACGATTTAGCTCCCCGTTCTCAACGAATTTCGAACCTATCGTAATGAAATTATAGCAACCATGAGAAGGGCTGGGTGTTTGTCATGCTGTGTGCTATCTGGACTCTAATCTTCACGTTTGATTTTTGGCTGGTGTGATGGCATTATAAGTATGAACCGATTAAGGGGAAGTCATGAGGACGATATTACTTTGCGTGCCAATTAAGAAAGATAAGATTGCGGATTTTAAAACATTCGTGAAAGAGTTGTTGGGTTTTAAAAAGAAAGATTACAAGTCAATATAATAACGTAACTTAAAACCATCATGTATTATTGCATCTTTAATCAAAATTTTATCTCCTGTTGAAAATTGTCTAAAATCAAAGCCGTTTTTTTAAATCCCGATAAAAATTTTCGTGAACACCTAAGCTCAATAAAAGTCGTTGGCGTGAATCCCATTCATAAGCTAATAGCATTTGCTTGCTGTGAATTTTAAATTTATGTACAAAAACACCGGATAAATCGCCTTTTTTTTCTTGACCAATTTTTGGATCTTTAACAATGGCACGTATAGCATCGTT
>JASFHH010000013.1:0-40736 GCA_050123335.1 Gammaproteobacteria bacterium | reverse complement strand
CTTCTTCAGCAAAATTTTCAGCTTTCTTTTCTATGCCTTCACCTAATTCAAAACGCACAAATTTTTCTACTTGAGCATTTTTTTCTTTCAACAATTGGCCCACAGTAATATCAGGATTTTTAACAAATGGTTGCCCTTGTAAACTAATTTCATTTAAATATTTTTTTATTCGACCCTCAACCATTTTCTCAATGATATTATCTGGTTTGCCAGATTCTAAAGCTTGTGCACGATAAATTTCTCGCTCTTTAGCCAAAATCGCTGGATCAAGTTGTTCCGGAGAAACCACCAAAGGCTTTGCGGCAGCAATATGCATAGCAATATCTTTGGCTAAATCAGCATCATCAACGGTTAATGCCACCAACACACCAATTCTTGTCCCATGCAAATATGCTCCAATTATGCCGCTTGATTGCATAAACACAACACGTCGCACATTAATGTTTTCACCAATTTTTGCGATTAATTCCTGACGAATTGGTTCGATCGCAGACAATGCCTCAAGATTATTAACCTTTTCTGCTAAAGCTTTATCAGCAACCATATTCACAAAATTTAAAAAGTTTTCATCTCGCGCCACAAAATCAGTTTCAGAATTAATCTCAAGCACAATTGCTTGTTTGCTATCTGCTGTAATTCGCAACGCAATCACCCCTTCAGCCGCAACACGCTCAGCTTTTTTTGCAGCTTTAGCCATGCCTTTAGTGCGTAAAATATCGCTGGCTTTTTCCATGTCACCATTAGCTTCAGTCAAAGCTTTTTTACAATCCATCATGCCACAACCGGTAATTTGGCGTAGTTCTTTTACTTGGGATGCTGTAATTGTCATTTCTCCCCCTCTTTCTTTTTTGTAGTTTTTTTAGTAATTTTAGCTGCTGGCTTTTTTGATTTTGGTTTTTCTGCAGCTTCTTTCTTCGAAGACGGTTTTTTTTGTTTTGGTTTTTCTGACACTTCCTTTTTTGGCACCGAAGTTACAGATTTTGGTTTTTCTGCAGCTTCTTTCTTTGGCAACGGCTTCTTCGGTTTTGATTTTGGCTTTGGTTTTTTCTCTACAACCTCTTCCTCTATTTCTCCTGCTGCTACTTCTACAAATTCATCTTCAGCTTTACCAGCAGATAAATCAATACCCATCATAGTTTGCGCATGCAAAATACTATCCGCAATTGCATTAAGATAAAATTCGATTGCGCGAGCCGCATCATCATTGCCAGGAATAAGATAATCAACACTTTCCGGATCATTATTAGTATCAACCACTCCAATCACTGGTATTTTCAATTTGTTTGCTTCTTTAATCGCGATACTTTCACAACCAGTATCAATGATAAATAATGCATCCGGCAAACCACCCATTTGTTTAATTCCACCAAGATTTAGTTCTAATTTATCTTTCTCGCGAGTTAAATGTAAAATTTCTTTTTTGGTCAAATTACCAAAAGCTTGCTCTGCAAATTGCTTCTCAAGTGCTTGCAAACGTTTAATCGAATGACGCACAGTTTTATAGTTAGTTAACATACCGCCAAGCCAACGATGATTAACATAAGGCATATGGCATCGTTCAGCTACGTCTTTTATCACATCACGCGCTGCTAATTTTGTACCAACAAACAAAATTTTGCCTTTTTTGGCTGCAACTTTACCAATAAAGTTCAAAGCTTCCTGTAATAAAGGTAAAGTTTTATCTAAATTAATAATATGAATTTTATCTCGAGATCCAAAAATATACGGTGCCATCTTAGGATTCCAACAGCGGGTTTGATGGCCAAAATGAATACCCGCTTTAAATAAATCGCGCACAGCCAAAGTAGACATAGTTTTCTCCTCTTGGGTTTTAATCTTCCCCATATCTCACTGCCAAACTGACCCTATCGGGCAGCACCCTGACAATGCAACAATATGGGTGTTTTCTATTGCTAAATGCAACAAAGACTTATACCATACTTTAATTTATAGGACAATGCCAATTATGACCATAATCATCAAAACAACTGAAGAAATCGAAAAAATCCGCATCGCTTCAAAACTAGCCGCCGAGGTTCTTGTCATGATTGAACCTTACATTAAGCCTGGAGTTACCACCGAAAAATTAGACAAGATTTGCCATGATTATATTGTCGAAGCACAACACGCTATCCCAGCCCCTCTCGGTTATCGCGGCTACCCAAAAAGTATCTGCACCTCGGTTAACCATCAAGTTTGTCATGGTATTCCCGGACCTAAGAAATTGAAAAATGGGGATATCATTAATGTCGACATCACTGTCATTAAAGATGGATACCACGGTGATACCAGCAAAATGTTTTATGTTGGCCAACCATCAATTCTTGCGAAACGATTGGTTGAAACAACCAAAGAATGCTTAATGCTCGGTATAGAAGTAGTCAAACCTGGCACCCATTTCGGCGATATTGGCGCGGTAATCCAGGAACACGCAGAAAAAAATCATTTCTCAGTAGTACGTGAATATTGCGGTCACGGTATTGGCAAAGGCTTTCATGAAGAACCTAGTGTACTGCACTACGGTACCAAAGGATCCGGCGAAATAATACAAGCCGGTATGGTTTTCACCATTGAGCCAATGATCAACGCCGGCAAACGGCATACCAAAATGTTATCCAACAACTGGACTGCAGTTACCAAAGATCATAGCCTTTCAGCTCAGTGGGAACATACTGTTTTAGTGACTCAAAGCGGCCATGAAATTTTAACAAAAATATAATTAACGTGAAGCCCATGAAATTAATTGAAACCTTGATCGACAAACCGGTTTTCGCAATTGTATTAAGTCTGATCATTATTTTATTTGGTATATTATCTTATGTTAATTTGGAAACCAGATATTTTCCAAATGTTCCCACTCATACTATCCAAGTTGATACCAACTATTCCGGCGCCGGAGCAAAATTAATTGAAGAAAATGTAAACACACCAATTGAAGAAGCATTAAGCACTATTTCTGGTATAGATACATTAACCTCATCTGCGCAGCAAGGCTCAGGAACAGTTACCATAAAGTTTTTACCTGGGGTAGATTTTTCAGAAAAAGCTAGTGAAGTCAGAGAAAAAATATCTTCAGTAAGAAGCAAATTGCCCGATGATATTGAACCACCAATAGTTTCAAACAGATCACATGATTCTTTTTTACTGGACATAGCATTAGTTGATCCCAACATGACAACAATTCAGTTACGTGATTATGTCGAGCGATATGTCAAAGATAAAATTCAGGAAATTTCCGGTGTAGGTGATATTTATATATGGGGTGCTAATCGGTATGCTATGCGTATTTGGCTAGATGCTGCAAAAATGGCAGCACATAAAATTACCGTCGAAGATATTAGGCAAACTTTGGAAAATAATAACATCCAAATGCCTGGCGGAGAATTTAAAAGTACAACCATGAATTTCCCCATAAATGAAACTACTGAACTTCACACTGCAAATGAATTCAATAATTTAGTCATTACTGCAAAAGATGGAAAAATAGTACGTCTGCGCGATATTGGAATAGCTAAACTAGGTTCGGAATCCGATCCTTATTATGCGCGCTTTAACGGTCAACCAGCGATTGGCATGGATATATGCTTAGAATCAGGCGCCAACCCTATTACAGTTGCAAAAGCAATCAGACAACAATTACCATTACTGCAAGCCCAATTTCCGCCAGGCATGCAAGCATATTACGCGCTTGATATTTCTAATTTCTATAAACAATCAGTGTACGAAGTTTATTTTTCAATACTATTAGCCATCATTTGTGTAGTAAGCATTATTTTTCTATTTTTAGGCTCATTTAGAGCGGTATTTATACCTGTTGTTACTATTCCTATTTGTATTTTTGGTGCATTTTGTTTTATTTCAATCTTCGGATTTTCCATTAACATGTTAACTTTATTAGCTATAGTTTTATCAATCGGTTTAATCGTTGATGACTCAATCGTGGTAATGGAAAATATTCATCGGCACATTGAAAACCGCCTCACTCCTTATTTAGCAGCGAAAAAAGGAGTTGCAGAAATAACATTCCCTATTATTGCAATGACATTAACATTAGTTGGTGTTTACGCTCCTATAGGTTTTTTACACAGCAAAGCGGCTTTAATTACCCGCGAATTTGCGTTTACTTTAGCCGGCGCTGTTTTAGTTTCTGGCTTTGTTGCTTTAACATTATCACCAATGATGTGTGCTAAACTTTTAAAACAACGAGAAACCAACCGTTATCTCAAATTTCTTGATATGACCTTTGATTGGCTTAAAACACATTACGCGAAATTTTTGCATCGTTGTTTGTCTTTCCGCTGGGTAATCATGTTAATTTGTTTGTGCGTTATTGGCGCAGGCATTTTTGTTTATTTTAAAATTCCTAAACAATTTATTCCTAGTGAGGATTCAGGGATTATACGAGGAGGTTTAACAACCCCAACAGGTTCTAATTCTGCTTACACTTTTAATTTTACTAAACAATTAGAAAATATAGCTTCACAAAATCCTGGAATAGCAGACATGGTGAGCTTCGCTTATGATAATACTGGTGAAATCGTATTACGTTTGAAACCATATGACAAACGAAATCTAACTGCAGCACAAATCCGTAAAATGCTAATTAATAGCGCCACTAATAAAACTCCTGGATTTAATGGCTATTTCTCAGTAATGGGATACAATTTCAGTCAACATGATTTAGAATTTTATATCATGACTTCCGCAAACTATCGTGACTTGTATAAAATTACACAAAATGTTATGACAAAATTAAAATCATACAAAGGACTTCAATTAATTGATACAGATATGAAATTTGATAGCCAACAATACAATGTAAAATTCAATCGTGATATTGCAGAAAATATGGGCATCAATGCAAAAAATGTTGACGACACTATTTCTGTATTACTAGGAAGCGCAAATATCACTAATTTCTTAATGGGAGGACAAAGCTATAAAGTTATAGCTCAAGCTAATAATAGCATTAAAGATGGTCTATCAATTATTAATAGTTTTTATTTAAAAAATGCATTTGGCGGCATGGTACCATTAAAAAACTTAGTATCTTTACAATCGGTGCTTGCACAGCAACAACTTAATCACTATGATCGCTTACATGCAGCTATGATCTCTGCACAATTAAAATCTGGATATCAATTAAGTGAAGTTGTGCGTTACTTACAAAAAAACTTATCCACATGGCTGCCACCAGGAACCAAATATGCATTTGACGGAAAAGCCAAACATCTTTTAGAAACCGGAAACAGCATGAATTTAATTTTACTGCTGGGTATTATCTTTATTTATCTTGTGCTGTCCGCTCAATTTGGAAGCTTTATTGACCCGTTTATTATATTATTAACTGTGCCATTATCAGTTATTGGCGGATTAATATTTTTAAAACTATTTGGTGGTTCTATGAATTTGTATACCGATATCAGCTTGATTACGCTAGTTGGCTTGGTTGCAAAACATGGTATTTTAATTACTCAATTTGCCAATAAAATTCGTGAACAACAAGAAAATATTAACATTAAAGATGCGGTAATAATGGCAGCATCAATTAGATTAAGGCCCATTTTAATGACAACTGGCGCTATGATTTTTGGAGCATTACCATTATTATTCGCTACTGGTTTTGGCGCAACTGGTAGAGCTCAAATTGGCCAAGTAATTGTCGGCGGATTATTATTTGGAACATTTTTTTCGTTGGTGTTAACACCAGTGGCTTATACTTATCTTGCAAAATTTAAACGCATAAAACATCCTGAAGGTTAATTATATGAAAAGAAAAAAACTATTCATAATAATTTTAATTTTACTTGTTGTGCTGACGATAAGCACAATTATCTTGCATACGCATCGCACCAAACACAAAAACAACATCAAACCAACAGTATTAGTAAAAGCCATACCAGTAAAAACAATTAATACACCAGTTACAGTAAACGCGGTTGGTACATTAATTGCACCCGAACAAACCAGCGTTCGTTCTAAAACTGATGGCTATATTACACAAGTGTTTTTTGAAAGCGGTCAATACGTACACCAAGGTGATATTTTATTAACTCTTAATGATATTAGAACCAAAGCAGATTTACTATCAGCAAAAGCAGTATATTTTGCTGCTAAAGCAAAATATACAAGAGCATTAAAATTACAACAAAAAGGTTATTTTGCCAAACAAGATGTAGATTCACTTTATGCTAACATGCAAAATAAATTAGCTTTACAACAAGAAGCTCAAGATGCATTAAATAAAAAAACCATACGCGCACCATTTACTGGTTATTTAGGAAAACGTATTATTAATGTGGGTGATTATATTCAATCCGGCCAAAAGATAGTTGAATTAGTGAATCGCAAACAATTAAAAGCCGAATATTCATTGCCAGAACAATATTTATCTCAAATTAAACTTGGTCAGCAAATAACAATTACTGCTGCTTCATTACCAAAAAAAGTTTTTTACGGTAAAGTAAGTTTTATTGCGCCAAGCATAGACGACCAAACACATACTATTGCCTTACAAGCAACTGTACCAAACCAGCATAATACTTTAGCTCCTGGATTATTTGTAACCGTTATACAAACGTTGGACACAGCACGACCAGTTATATTAATACCAGAACAAAGCTTAATTAGAACATTAGATACAGCAACCATTTTTAAAGTTGTTAATCATCGAGCCAAATCCATTGCGGTAAAAGTAGGTGATTTAAAAAATGGCAACATTGAAATACTATCTGGTCTTTCTAAAAAAGACATTGTAATTGTTATCGGACAAAACAAAGTCAAAGATGGTGATAACGTCAAAATTATCAACTTTCCATAGCACGTTCGCTTCCGGCTAGTTCCAAATCATGCACAACATGAATATGCTTAGCAAAAGATTTTTTAGCAATTTTTTTGTCATGCGGTTTTATAGTAATAAATATATCATAATTCAAAATAACCAAAAAACGTAATAACCTTTCGACAGAAAATCCTGATAATTTGCCACATGATAATGCAGAAATTTTAGGCTGATCAATACCCAATAAATTAGCAGCATCTTTTTGTTTTAATTTTCTTTTTTTAATGATATTGCTTATTTGTCGAGCGAGCTCTGCTTTCAGCAAACCCTTATTTTGTTATATGCTAAATCTGGCATATTTGCCAACATATAAAACAGATTTTTGCAAATCTGTGCCTTTACAAATATATATAATCTTTGGAATAACTTTCATTACCCTGAAAAACATCATTAAGTACTTTTCTATCTGTCTTTTTAACTTTATCTTTAACTCGAAATAAGCTAGGTGAATTTTTATAAAAGTATTTGCAGTCCTTCATCATATCTTCGAAAATCTTTTTTAGAAAAATATACTTCGATATTACACCTTGAAATATATCTTCAAGATCCTCCCAACTTTTAGGTTTATATTTAACTATTTTATCTTCCTTATCCTTTATTTGCATTACAACTTTTTCGACACCATCTTCGACATTAAAACAATCAATTGTAATCGATGCAATATTACATTTATTGTTTTCATTTGTATATTTACTTAAACCATTAAGATAACAAACCTCTTTAGCAAACCCGATGATCATCTTATATTTTTCTTGCATTTTATTAACCCCCAAATAAAGTTGACATTTTGTTATTAAAATTTTGCCCGCAGCGGAATGTAACATAACATACGGTACAATACGATAATTTTATTTGATTTTTAACAAAAATTTAAAGCGGCGTTCTAGCTTGCGCCAAAATTTCCATGCCATCATGCTCGCCGTTTAACAAATGCAAACAACCAGCATATGCTATCATTGCAGCATTATCAGTACAAAACGCAAAACGAGGATAAAACACTTCTGCGTGATGTTTTTTTGCCATTTGTTTTAACTTTTGGCGCAATAAAAGATTTGCACTGACACCGCCAGCAATAACCAACCTGGATAAATTAGTTTGTTCTAACGCGCGACGACATTTAATTACAATCGTATCAACCACCGCTTCCTGAAATGCACACGCGATATCCGCTTTAGTTTGCGGATCATCTCCTTCATCACGAAAAGTATTAAAGGTAAAAGTTTTTAAACCACTAAAACTAAAATCTAATCCGGGCCGATCTGTCATCGGTCGAGGAAAATGAAAACGCTTTGGATTTCCCTGCTCTGCTAATTTTGCCAATGCTGGACCCCCAGGATATGGCAGACCCAATAATTTTGCTGCCTTATCAAATGCTTCTCCTGCTGCATCATCTAAAGTTTCACCCAGCAAACTATACTGCCCAAATCCATTAACCTCCACCAACATGGAATGCCCACCAGAAACTAATAATGCTACAAACGGAAATTCCGGTTTATTATCTTCTAACATTGGCGCGAGTAAATGTGCTTCCATATGATGCACTGCAATCGTTGGAATATTTAAAGCAAAACCTAAACTTTTTCCTACTGCTGCACCAACTAATAATGCACCAATCAACCCAGGAGTTGATGTATATGCAATTCCATCAATTTGACTTTTAGTTAAATTTGCATCATGCAGAACTTTATCAATCAAAGGTAAAAGTTTACGAATATGATCGCGCGAAGCCAACTCCGGCACCACACCGCCATATTTTTCATGAATCGGAATTTGGCTATAAATTACATTTGCCAACAAACCTTGCTCAGAATCATAAATCGCGGCTCCGGTTTCATCGCACGATGTTTCAATACCAAGCACCTTCATGAACCTAACAATTCCTTAACCCGCAAAAAATCCTGATATGATTTTGCTTTTCCACGTGGTGAACGCAACAAATACGCTGGATGGTAAGTTGCAATTACCGGAATACCTTCATACTCAAAAACTTTACCACGCAATCTGCCCATTGACTCATCAGTATTTAACAAAAACTGCGCGGCAATTCTTCCTACGGTTACAATAAGCTTAGGTTTAAGCAGCTCAATTTGTTTTTTCAAATATGGCGTACATAACTCCACTTCACGCGGCAAAGGATCGCGATTATTTGGCGGCCGACACTTTAAAATATTAGCGATATAAATATCTTTGCGATCCAAACCAATCGCATGCAGCATCGCATTCAAAAGCATGCCTGCACGACCCACAAACGGCTCGCCTTGCTTATCTTCATTTGCCCCAGGAGCTTCCCCAATCACCAATAAATCAGCTTGTTGGTTACCCACACCAAACACCGTCTGCGTCCGGGTTTTTTCCAAACCACACAAAGCACATTTCTTTACCTGCTCCTGCAACTCACACCACACATCATCATTCGTAGAAACCGTATTATCCATAGCCTTACGCTCCTGCCACACCTCAACTCCCATCGCTTGCAAATATTGTTGATTAAAATTCATAATTATACACACGAGGCGATTATAAGAGATTTTGGGTGGCTTTTTTTGACGACTAGCGCCCATGGATGGAGGCGCGGGAGGTACATGGATGTACCAAGGAGGAGAAAAAAGCTACCCAAAATCTCATAATTACCCAAAATAAAAATTAGTAAATATTCCACTTGCATCAAAATATATACAAGCGATAATACATCAAATGAAACAACATCTACAACAACTAATAACCGATACAATCAAACAACTGCAAACAGATAACCAACTACCTGCAAATTTGCCGCTTAATATTCAAATTCAACGCACGCGTGACACAAAACACGGTGATTACGCCTGCAATATCGCCTTAATATTGGCAAAATCAACCAAAATGGCGCCAACAAAATTGGCTGAACTTATTGTCAAACAACTCCCAAACTCGCCACAAGTCATTAAAACAACTATAGCTGGCCCAGGATTTATTAATTTTTTCATTGATGAATCCGCCCAACAAAACATAATTGCGCAAATTTTGAACGAAAAGGCGCGGTTCGGCGCAGTTAACATTGGCCAAGGACAAAAAGTACACATCGAATATGTATCCGCCAATCCAACCGGCCCACTGCACGTCGGTCACGGCAGAGGTGCAGCATATGGTTCTTCAGTGGCTAATATTTTGTCTTTTACTGGGTACGAAGTACATCGCGAATATTACGTAAACGACGCCGGTCGACAAATGAATATTTTATGCATCAGCGTTTGGCTAAGATATCTAGAAGCTTGCGGCGAAAAAATTTCTTTTCCGCTCAAAGGTTATCAAGGACATTATGTTAGAGATCTCGCCAGCGAACTAAAACACCAATTTGGTAATAAATTTCAAAAGCAAGCCAAAATTATTTTTGAAGGAATTCCTACAGAAAGCAAAAATGATAAAGCATCACAAGAAAAGCGTGTTGATGCAATTGTAGCTCGTGCTAAAAAACTACTGGATGAAAATTACGAAATAGTTTTTCAATTTGGTAAGAACCGAATTCTAGATGAAATCCGGGATGATTTAGCAGAGTTTGATGTAATTTTTGATAATTGGTTTTCCGAACAAAGTTTAGTACAAAATAAATCTATTGATAAAAGTTTAACGGTTTTGCAACACAACGGTTACACTTTTGAAAAAGATGGCGCCTTATGGTTTAATTCAATCAAATTTGATGACGAAAAAGATCGCGTATTAGTACGCAATAACGGACAAACAACTTATTTCGCTTCAGATGTTGCTTATCACTGGGACAAACTCGATCGCGGTTATCAAATTATTATTGATGTACTTGGTGCTGATCATCACGGTTACGTTCCACGTATTCGTGCATCAATGCAGGCTCTTAAACTAAATTATACAGCATTTCATATTCCTTTAGTGCAATTTGCAATTTTGTATAGACATGGGAAAAAAGTGCAAATGTCTACCAGAAGCGGTGAATTTGTAACTTTGCGTCAACTACGTGATGAAGTGGGCAATGATGCTGCCAGATTTTTTTATGTTATGCGGAAGGCCGAACAACACATGGATTTTGATTTAGATTTAGCCAAATCCCGCTCTAACGAAAATCCGGTATATTACATCCAATATGCGCACGCGCGTATTTGCAGCGTGTTTCGACAATTGACTGAAAAAGATTTCACTTTTGAAGAAAATATAGGATTACAAAATCTTAATCTTCTGGATACTGCACAAGAAAAATCATTATGCACTATTTTAAATCGCTATCCTGAAACAATTACTAAAGCTGCAGAAAAATTAGAACCACATTTAATTGCAAATTATTTACGCGAACTCGCCAACGCATTCCATATATATTATAATGCGCAACAATTTATTGTAAATGATACCAAACTGCGTAATGCACGATTATGCTTGATTACAGCAGCTAAACAAATTTTAGCCAGTGGTTTAAACTTACTTGGCGTATCAGCACCGGAGAAAATGTGACTGAAATTATAGACAAAAAAAGCAAACTTAAATTTTTTGGAGATTTTCTTACGATAGCCTGGATAATAAATTTACCCCATTGAAGTCATCCCGGAAATCGCGCAGCGATTATCCGGGATCCAAAAAAAACAGCCTGGATCCCGGATCAACAAACTGGGTCCGGGATGACAATTATTGAGAAATAACTATGCCAAAAGACTATATACATCGCAGTAGAACTAACACTAAAAAACGCGTTAAAAAACGCCCCATTTGGAAAAAAATATTGTTACTAATTATTATCCTTTTTATCATTGGCGGTGGCACTTTTTATTTTTTAGGAAAAACACACTTTCACCAAATATATTCTATAATACATAATCCAAAAACTGGAGCTATCGTTGCCGAAGCCAAGCCAGTAATATTTACTACAGATAATAACAAAACACAAACTCAATCCGCTACAATTGCAGACAAAACAACACCTCCGCCACGAAATATAAAATTTGACTTTTATCAAATGCTGCCGAAAATGCGGGTAACTATTGATAACTCTACTACAACCACCAACAACATTTCGGATCACAGCCAATATATATTGCAACTTGCTTCTTTTGCTCATCAGGACGAAGCAGCCGATTTTCAAGCAAACATCAAAAGCCTTGGTTTTAACAGTAAATTACAAGCAGTGCAGCAAGCAAATTTGACACGCTACCGTGTACAAATCGGCCCATTTAAAAAACAACAAGATGCTGAAGATATGCGGGATAATCTACAAAAACAAGATATAAATTGCATCATAATAAAAATAAACCAAAATTAACTATTAATGGCTCTTGAAAAAACACATGATTGCCCTAATATGTATATGGGCCACGTCTTTACTAATTACAAGTGCGGTAGCTTTGTAATTAGTAAAGACGTGGCCCCTTCATTTACGAGAGGAAACCACATGGATCAATATCGAGGAACAACTGTTTTATCAGTACGCCGTAACGGCAAAGTAGTCATCGGCGGCGATGGCCAAGTCACCATGGGCAACACCATCATGAAAGGCAACGCTCGCAAAATCCGCCGTTTATTCAATGATAAAGTTATTGCTGGATTTGCCGGAGGTACTGCTGATGCCTTTACGTTATTCGAATTATTCGAGAAAAAACTAGAAATGCACCACGGACAACTTACCCGAGCTGCTGTTGAATTAGCCAAAGACTGGCGCACCGACCGCATGTTACGCCGTTTGGAAGCTTTATTGGCTGTTGCTGATAAAAAAACATCTTTAATTATTTCAGGTAACGGCGATGTAATTGAGCCAGAAAATAATTTGATTGCTATCGGCTCCGGCGGACCTTATGCACAATCTGCTGCTCGCGCGTTACTAAATAATACCAAACTCAGTGCTCGTGACATTGTAGAAAAAAGCCTAAAAATTGCCGGCGACGTTTGCATTTATACTAATCACCACTTAACTATCGAAGAACTATAAACTATAAAAGAGAAAAAGCATGCCAAATATAAATTCTGTAATGACACCTAAAGAAATTGTTCATGAACTAAATCGATTTGTCATCGGGCAAGATGATGCAAAACGCGCAGTTGCGATTGCACTACGTAACCGTTGGCGCCGCATGCAATTACCTGAAGATTTACGTGACGAAGTAGTACCAAAAAATATTTTAATGATTGGACCAACAGGGGTTGGTAAAACTGAAATTGCGCGTCGCTTAGCAAAACTTGCTGATGCTCCTTTTATTAAAGTTGAAGCAACCAAATTTACCGAGGTCGGTTATGTTGGCCGTGATGTTGAATCAATTATTCGTGATCTGGTTGATGCTGCGGTAAAAATGAAACGCGAACAAGCTTATAACAAAGTAAAACAACGCGCCGAAGAAGCTGCTGAAATACGTATTTTAAATATATTAATTCCACGTCCATCCGATTCCGAAGCAGAACCGGGAAGTGTCAAAGATGATTCTGCGACTCGCGAAAAATTCCGTAAAAAATTACAAAACGGCGAATTAGATGAAAAAGAAATCGAATTAGAAGTGGCAACACCATCGCTTGGAGTTGAAATTATGGCTCCTCCCGGCATGGAAGAAATGACCAGTCAGTTAAGTGATCTTTTTCAAAACTTATCTAAAGATAAAAAGAAAAAACGCAAATTACGCATCAAAGATGCTAAAAGAGTTTTGCGTGACGAAGAAGCGATGAAATTAATTAATGATGATGAATTAAAAAGTGAATCACTAGAAAGCGTTGAACAAAACGGCATTGTATTTATTGATGAAATTGATAAGGTTGCACGCCGCTCAGACAAAATTTCCGGCGGTGATGTATCACGTGAAGGAGTTCAACGCGATTTATTACCATTAATTGAAGGCTGCACTGTCTCCACCAAATACGGTACTGTTAAAACCGATCACATTTTATTTATTGCTTCCGGTGCTTTTCATGTATCCAAACCGTCAGACTTGGTTCCAGAATTACAAGGTCGCTTGCCAATTCGAGTAGAATTAAAAGCTTTAACCATTGAAGATTTCACCAGAATCTTAACCGAACCAAAAGCATCATTAACTAAACAATACGAAGCATTACTAAAAACTGAAGGTGTTACTGTTACGTTCAGAAAAGACGGAGTGAAACGCGTTGCTGAAATTGCCTGGCAAGTAAATGAATCGCAAGAAAACATCGGCGCACGACGCTTATATACTGTAATGGAACGTCTGCTGGAAGTGATTTCATTTGATGCGCCAGATTGCTCTGGCGAAAAAATAATTGTTAACAAAAAATATGTTAATGATCATTTAAAAGACATTATTGAAGACGAAGATTTGAGCAAATATATTTTGTGATTTGGAACAATTACAAAAAATTAATCAAATGTTAAGGCGTATTGTGCGTAATTTTAGACGTATGTTCAGATTGAACATATTTATCAAGCATATCTTTTACTTTATCTTTCGTGAGAGGTTTTGCTAAGAAATCATCCATACCAAATTTTTTTGCATTTTTTTTAAATTCATCTTCTGTATGAGCTGTCAAAGCAATTATTGGGGTATGTGTTTTACTTTTTTCTTCTAACTCTCGTAGGGTTTTTGTTACGTTGTAACCATCTATATCGGGTAATCCTAAATCCATGAAGACTAGATCAAAACTGCGTGCTTTAAATCGGGTGATTGCCTCTGTTCCCGTGTCAGCCGTATAGATTTCACAGTTTAAATCTTCCAAGGCTGCAACTGCCATCGTTTGTGCTAATTTGCTATCTTCAACTATCAAGATACATTTTTTTGAACCTTCCATGTGTCTCCTTAAGGATTATTCCTCATCTATTATCTCATCAGACAGCGGTATTTTAAACGGCAAAAGCACAGTAAATATCGAACCTTTGCCTATTTCACTTTTTAAGTGAATATCACCGTTTAACTCATCAACGAATTGTTTTACAATTCGCAAGCCTAGCCCCAATCCTTTGTACAGTCCTCTATTGCTTGGAATTACCTTGGTAAAGCGCTCATAGATTAAAGTTTTCTTGTCGTCCGGTATTCCCATTCCTGTATCTGTAACAACAAATTTTACTATAATTTCGCGGCTTTGTGTATCTTTCTTGCTCAAATTAACTGAGATCTTAACCTCACCCTCTTTAGTGAATTTAACCGCATTGCTAACTAAATTAATTAAAATGCGTTTAACCCTATAAGGGTCACTTATAACAACTTTTGGCAGTTGTTTATCAAATTTTGTTGATAATTTTAATTTTTTATTTTTAGCTGCCATAGACTCAATGGTAATTACGCTATTAACTAATTTTTGCAATACGAAACTTTTTGAAACAATGGGGAATGAGTCAGCCTCTATTTTTGAGAAATCCAAAATGCCGTCGCAAAAATCCATTAACTCTTTAGCACAAACAACCATTTCATGCATAAGCGGTTTTTTCTTCGGATCGGTTTCTTTTTTAGCAAAAACATCCATCATGCCATAGATGCCAATAAGCGGCGTTCTAATGTCATGTTCCATATTGCTAATAAAATCAGATTTTAACTGGTTGGCTTTTTCTGCCTGTTCTTTTGCTTGTTTTAATTCTCTTTCTTGTTTCTTTCGTTCTGTAATATCGAATGATATACCAAGCAACCCCATAATGTTTTTGTCTTTATCATATAAAGGTGTTTTCTTTGTTAAAAAAATTCCTGTGGTTCCGTCTGTTCTAATTCCGGGCTCCTCCACAGTAATTGTCTCGCCATTTTTTAATACCTTATTGTCACTTTTCTGCAATGCTTGCGCATCTTTTTTTGAAAGATTCTCATATGGTATTTTGTTAACAATATCTTTAGCAGAACGCAACCCTAATGCTTCAGCTTGTTCATTGTTGCATCCTAAATATTTACCGTTTTTATCCTTCCAATAAACGTGCCCTGGTATTAACAATATAATATTTTCAAGCAAATAAAATCGTTTCGCTTCTGCTTGACGCTCTTTTGTTATATCTAACGAAATCCCCGATATTCCTATTATTTCACCATCTTTATTTTTCAGGGGTGCTTTGTGAGACAAATACAAGGCTGTTGAATCGTCTTGAATATCACTTAGTTCCTCGGTAATAATAATCTTGCCTGTACGTACAACCTCTCTATCAATTTTTGTTAGTTCGTCTGCTTGTTTTTTAGGGAATAAATCATAATCTGTTTTTCCTATGTAATCCTCTAGTGAAGATAACCCAAACTCTTCCCAAGTTTTTTTATTACAGCCTAAAAGCAAACCATCTTTTGATTTCCAGTAAATATGTCCAGGCAACTGTTCTACAATTTCATCCAAAGTTATTTTTACAGTTTTTTCGTTACTTAAGTCATTCATGATAATACCTCCATTAATAACTACTTATGGGTGTTTTATGTATCTTTTTTTATATAAGAAAAACTAAGTTTTTTAGGAACGGTTCTTTTATTAAATTTTAATGCTACCTCTTGTAGTATATTGCGTTCTGTGTTACCAACAAAATATTGATAGGTAGCCAACATTGCAGCAGTCCTAAATCTTGGATATATAATAAACTCACATCCTGTTTGCGCCCATAATGGCACCAGTATAGGGCATTCTTCTAATATATAAGTTTCGCATAATTTAAAAGACATTTTATCGTTTAATAACCCTTGCCTTTCTAGGAATTTGTTAATTGTGGCATGTATTTTATTTCTATATTCTGCATCGTTCTTATATAATTCATCTATTTGCTTTCGATATTTAGTATACTCATCATGATTTAACCATTCATCCCATCGCATAATTTTAGAATCAATAGATAAATATTTATAGGCACAAGAATTTCTTTTCAACCATTCATCACCTAGTGCCAATGCTTTATTGTAAAGTTCATCATCGGATAGCTCAGGGTATTTTATTCTTAAGGAATGACGTTGTAAAGTATCGCACAACATGATTGTGCATGATTTAAAAGTTCTATTAATTAAATCCATTGTAGCTATAAATTTTTCACCCTCATGATATTCCTGTCCTACGCTAATATGTATAATACAATTACTGTTAAGCATTTTTTGTTTATTTTGTTCATCACACCTAAATGTGACTTTAACCAAAGTTTCTTGAGGCAAATTAATCATTATTCACACTACCTTTTTCTTACGAAGCAGTTTAATTTTGTATATAAGAATTTGCATAGTAACTAATCCACACGCAATAATACTAATTGCTTGTCCAAAAATTAAAGCATAATCTTTGTTATATACCCCGTTAATAAATCCAAGGATTTGGATGATATTAAAACCTCCGAATGTAATCAAGGAAGCTTCCTCCGCTGTTTTTTTAATATAAATCCTCCAAGCTTGCGGAAGAAACAAAGCCGCATTAACAAAAAGAGCAGTACCGTATAATAAATCTGAAACGTATTTGCCAACAACGATCATGGTTTTATTTCCTCAACATTAAAATTACCAATAATATTTTTGATGCCCTAGCACCAGCTCTAACACTACAACTTTTTATATTTTACGTGGCGTAGGTTTTAATTTTGATAGGTATCTAGTAATTATATTTTTGCCTTTTCTACTGTAAGTGGGTATCCTTTTGTCGTTTTATTATTAATATAATCTGAAAGTGTTATAACTTAATAGTTTCGTTAGTTAGTTAATTATTTTTTGTATCTCTCTAGGGAAAGCCCAAACTCAAGGTGTTTTTTTATCGAATGGAGTTAAAGCACCCCCATTTTTGTTCTTAATTCCCTGCGATAATATGCTGTATCATCTTTTTAGTCAAATAGGTTTTACGTTTAAATGAAAAAACATAAATTGAATTATAATAAAGACGCGTAAAGCCGGTTCCACAAAGGGATACCGGCAAGTTAATTTTAAAATGCGAAAATCGTGTTATCGCTAAACCATTGGCCTTGGTGGTTCTCTATGCCCATGAAACATAGAAACAAGGTAAAAGAATCCTAACAGCATTACATAGAATCCTATTATCCATGCCAATGCAATTACACCTGCACCTGGAAAGCGAAATAAATAAATACCAATAATTAATGACAGTAATCCGCTAAGACTCAAGAATACTCCATCTTTTTTGCCGCTAATGAAGGCGATTAACTGTATAATACCAGTTGCAACTGCCCAAGCTGCAATCAGATATAATACGATCAAGCCAGTTATTCTTGGCCAGAAGAATATTAATAATCCGATAACAATATTCATAATGCCCTCAAGCAAATAGCACCACCAATTACCGTATCTGGAACTGCCGACAATAGAAAAAATTATAGTGATCAAACCATTAGCACATACGTAAATTCCAAAGAACATAATTAATAATGCTATGGTAAGACCAGGGTAAGTAAACGCTAGCACACCGAAGATAATGGCAAGAATGCCGCGAAGAAATAAAACCCATGATGATTGATGCATGATAAACCTCCTGTAATCAAAAACACAACTTTAATCATGACATATATTTTATCATTATTCACCTAATTTTTTGCAACTATTCAGCCATTTTTTATGTTTTTGAGAAGTTATGGGTAGTGTTTTTCTCCTCCGGGCACGTCCATGTGCCACGCGCTTCCATCCTTGGGCGCGAGTCGTCGCAAAACACTACCCATAACTTCTTATAATTATCATATAAAAAATTTACTAGTTATAATTTTGTTACAAACCATTTATTTAACACTTTTTGTAATACATCACAACCTGTTGGTTTGCGCGCAGAAAATAATTGAACACTAATATTTGAATTAAGTTTTTTAAGCTCATTCTGAACTTTTTGCAATATATTTTTTGCTGCACCAAAACTTAGTTTATCTGCTTTGGTTAATAAAATATGAATTGGCAAATTAATTTCTTTCGTCCATGTAATAACTTGCATATCAAATGGTTGAAATGGATGTCGAATGTCCATCAACAACACCAAACCACGCAAACATCTCCGCTCACGTAAATATGCATCAATTAATTGCTCCCACTGCTGTTTGGTTTTTTTAGCAACTTTTGCATAACCATATCCAGGCAAATCAACCAGCCTCTGTGAATCAGATAAAGCAAAAAAATTAATTAATTGCGTCCGTCCTGGCGTTTTACTAGTGCGCATCAAGTTTTTTTGCTGAGTTAAAGCATTTAACGCGCTGGATTTACCAACATTTGATCGCCCAACAAACGCAACTTCAGCACCAATATCAGCTGGCAATTGCGAAATTTTTGCTGCACTTGTTAAAAATTTTGCTTTGTTATAATTTGGTGTTTTCATAAGAAACATTATCCTAATTTTAAGCATAAAACCCAAGAAAAACTTGCTACTTTATTAATGAAAGTTTAAGATAAAACCATGTACAAGACTGAATACCACAAAAAACTAACATCCGCTGCGAATGCGGTTGAAGACCTTGTAAGCGAATCCACTATCGTTTACGGCATGAGTGTTACCGAGCCGCCTGCTTTATTAAAAGCTCTTGCTGACAAAGTGCATACTGATAAACTTGAAAAAATCAAAGCTTACAGTTTCTTGCCGTTAGCCCATTCAACTAATACAATTCATCGTGTTGGTCTTGCCGATCGCTTTGAATCTTTTTCCTGGTTTGTTAGCGCAGCTGAGCGAGGATTAATTCATACAGGTTTAAATTATTTTGTTCCATGCTATTTACATCAAATTCCAAAATTTATTCAGCAGGGAATGAAAATTGATCTTGTAATTACCACCGTTTCCCCTATGGATGCTGGAGGTTATTTTAGTTTTGGCACTGGCAATGATTATATTTCTACTGCAGCTCGCCATTGCAAAAAATTAGTTTTAGAAGTGAATGAAAATATGCCGCGAGTTTTTGGTAACTCAACGATTCACATTTCAGAAGTAGATGCAATTGTTGAAAATACTACACCATTACTTGAATTAACCAAAACTCCGACTGTACCTGAGGATGAGGCCATCGGCAAAATTGTCGCTGAAATGATTCCTGACGGCGCGGTAATTCAATTAGGTATTGGTAATTTACCAAATGCTGTAGCAAATGCTCTTACACACCATAAAGATTTAGGTGTTCATACCGAACTGCTTACTACTGGTATGATAAATTTAATTAAACAAGGTGTGATAACCGGCAAAAGGAAAAACCTTCACCCAGAAAAACATGTTTTTACCACCGCTTCCGGTAACAAAGAAATGTATGAATTTATGAACAATAATTCATCTTTTGAAAGCTATGCTGCCTCGCACGTTTGCCACCCAAATGTTATTGCACAAAATGATAATATGATCGCAGTAAATGCGGTTATCGAAGTTGATTTGCTAGGACAATGCAACGCAGAATATTTACAAGAAACTACATTTAGCGGTACCGGCGGTCAATTAGATTTTGTCCGCGGAGCATATGACTCTAAAAATGGAAAATCGGTTCACGTTTGCCACTCAACTGCCAAACAAGAAACCATCTCAAAAATTGTACCTAAACTTAAAGAAGGTTCAATCATCACCAGCCCGCGCGCCGATACACATTACGTTGCTACAGAATATGGCAGCGTAGATTTAAAAAACAAATCCACCAAAGAACGTGCTTTAGCTTTAATCAGCATCGCACATCCAAAATTCAAAGACGAACTACTCCGCGAAGCAGAAAACATGTATTTGCTGTAATTTTAGCGGTATAATCACCACAAATGAATAATACAATAAATTATTTAGACACCTTAAATCCTGCGCAATTTGAAGCGGTAACCGATGCACAACATAATTTATTAGTCTTGGCAGGGGCTGGCAGCGGTAAAACTAAAGTATTAACGCACCGCATCGCATGGTTAATTCATCAGCAACGGGTTTCTCCATACGCAATTTTGGCGGTAACTTTCACCAATAAAGCTGCACACGAGATGAAAGCACGCGTGGAAAAACTAATCGAGATGCCAACAAGCGGCATGTGGATCGGAACTTTTCATAGCATTGCACATCGTTTATTGCGCTTGCATTGGCAAGCCGCAAAACTGCCGGAAACTTTTCAAATTATTGATTCCGAAGATCAATACCGCTTGATTCGCCGCATCATGAAGAACTTAAATTTGGATGAATCTGCCTGGCCATCAAAACAAGCACAATGGTATATTAACAAACAAAAAGACGAAGGCATTCGTTCGCGCTCAATTGTTGAGTCTCTTGATTTATTTCAACAAACCATGTTAAAAATTTATCAACAATACGAAAAAACTTGCGAACAAAATGGTTTAGTCGATTTTGCAGAACTTTTGCTGCGCGCACATGAATTATGGCTAAACAATCCAGAACTTTTAAATCATTATAGCAAGCGCTTTCAACATATTCTAGTTGACGAATTTCAAGATACTAATGCAATTCAATATGCATGGCTCAAACTTCTTTTAAATGAACAAAATAAAATTATGGTGGTCGGCGATGATGACCAATCAATTTACGGCTGGCGCGGCGCTGAAGTAAAAAATATTTTACAATTTGATCAAGATATTAAAAACACCAAAACCGTACGCCTAGAACAAAATTACCGCTCCACTGGAAATATTTTACGTGCTGCTAATGCAGTAATTGCTGGAAATTATAATCGGCTCGGTAAAAACTTATGGACTAAGACCGGCAACGGAGAGCCAATTTCCTTATATGCTGCTTTCAATGATCGCGATGAAGCACGCTTTATTGCCAACCGCATTATAACTTTCACGCAGCAAGGCAACCAACTTAGCGAATGTGCAATTTTATATCGCTCAAACGCACAATCACGTGTTTTAGAAGAGACTTTAATTCAAGCGAATTTACCTTACCGAATTTACGGCGGTATGAAATTTTTTGAGCGCGCAGAAATTAAAAATGCTTTGGCTTATTTACGTTTAATTATAAATCGCAACGATGATCCTGCGTTTGAACGAATTGTTAACGTACCAACTCGTGGAATTGGCAATACCACCTTAACTTTGATGCGCCAAACCGCGCGTGAACTTGATTTATCATTATGGCAAACGACGCTACATTTAATTAAAAACAATTCTTTAAATTCTAGATCACAAAACAATCTATCTAATTTTATAAATCTAATTAATAAATTGGAAAATGAAATTCAAGATTTAGAATTACACGAATTAACCGAACATGCATTAAAATTCAGCGGCTTGCTTGATTTTTATAAAAAAGACAAAAGCGAAAAAAACTTAAGCCGCTGCGAAAATCTAAATGAATTAATTAGCGCAACCAAAGAATTTGATTTTGAAAATGATGAAGAACTTTCACCATTAACTGCATTTTTAACTCATGCAGCGCTCGAGGCCGGCGAAAACCAAGCTGATACACAAAGCGATTGCATCCAGCTAATGACTTTGCATGCAGCTAAAGGTCTAGAATTTCCGGTAGTATTTTTAACCGGCTTAGAAGAAGGATTGTTTCCTCATCAAATGTCGATGGACTCACCCGAAAATCTCGAAGAAGAACGACGCTTATGCTACGTTGGAATTACGCGCGCCAAACAAAAACTATACTTAACTTATGCGCATTCGCGTATGTTACATGGCGCAGAAATGTATCGTCAACCTTCACAATTTTTGCAAGCATTGCCTTCCGAATGTCTTGATGAAATGTACATGCAGGCAAAAATTTCCCGTCCAGTTAACCGTAAAACTTTTACACAAAAAAGCTCAACCAAAAAAACTTCCGCTATGATAGAAACCGAACATGGCAACTTTAAAATTGGACAAATAGTTTCACATCAAAAATTTGGTGATGGAATAATTTTAAATTTTGAAAGTGATAGCCGCGTGCAAATAAACTTCAAAAAAGTTGGCACAAAAACTCTTGATTTAAATTATGCTAAACTATCTTAAAGTTTTTAATTGCCGCCTAAGCTTTAAGTCATAGTACTGGCAAATAAAGACATTAACAAAAATGATCCACACAAACATAACCAACACAGCCGCAACCACATTCATTGTTATCGTATAATTATGCACGGTCATATGAAACAAGCTTACAAAAATTAAACTAGCAACTAATGTAACTAGCAACATTAAAATCATCATGAAAATTGATAAAATTAAAAAAATTATAAAAGTACGCCACCAATTTCCCCATACTAATTTTGCACTATAAGCAAATGATGACAAAATGCCTTTATCATCTATAAGTATACCTAATATATTGTAAAGCAGTAAGATTTGTAAGAATAGACCAGGAATCACAAAACACAATGTCCCAAGCCCAACAGCAATCATGTATAAAAACAACGCGATAATGCATGGTAAAAATTTAAATAATGCACGTGCTGCTGCAGCTGCATAACCAATATCTGCTGCAATCATAATCTGATAGCATCGATAAAACATCATTAAAAGCAGCCAAAACATTACTATCTCAGAAAATATCACAACCACTAAATATTTTGCTGTAATCTGATGGGTAAACGCTGGCAAATTCATCTGCTGCTTTGGTAAAAATATACTTAAAAAAATCACCACACCAAGCATTAACACTGCGATCGGCAATAATTTCAGCCAGGTTTTTTTAAATAACTTAATACTATTAAGCAACACCCCAATTATTGATTGCGGACTGGTTGATATTTCAAACATATAATTATCCTTTTAATTTTCAACTTTCTTTATATAAATGTAACAAACTATCACCAAAAACTCAAGATTCGTTATAATTTCTAATATTTTGCGAACCTTCTTTTCTTTTTAATATTTATGTTATTTGTGTTATATTTTGTTTTAATTGCACGCAGAAAAAGCGAACTAGTGAAAGAACTGATTAAAGGAGAGGTAAAGTTAACCAACACAGATTTCATAAAGTATTCAATTTTAAAAATATAAAAATGCTTTTGTAATTTCTTGTAAACCTCTGGTGTACATTTTTTCATCATGTGTAGAGCAGTTTTTCCGCGGTTAGTTTTTTTTGACAAGGTTTTTACTATTTTATTATACAAGGTGTAACCATTGTTGGTTCTACCTTTTTTTATGGCTAGTGTTACCAACTTACCCAAAGCTATTGGTGCAAATCTTATCATAAGATGCAAACTAGACCAGCCTTGACTATCTTGCATTGGTAATATGTTGATTATTTTGTTGAATAAAGCTTGGTTATTTTCTGCTAATTTGAGTAATTCCTCTAAAGCCTTTGGCGCAAACCTTGCCATATAATGTAAACCAGTTAATTTGCCTTTTCGCAATTTTGGTAAAGCTTCGATTATTTTATTCATCAAAATTTTGTTGCTTTTAGCTAAACTTAATAACTTTATTAAAGCACCTGGTGCGTATCTTGCTGTATTTTGCAAGCCAGATACATTAAATATCTTATCTTGTAATGGTAATGCTTCAGCTATTTTTACAAGAGATTCCGGTTTTTTTTGAACTGATGTAATTATTTGGGTTAAAATGCCTGGGGTATGGCGCGTTATTACATGCAGACCAAAACCATCTAGAAAGGATTCTGGTTTTTTTTGTTTTAAAATATTGATAGGTTTTTCTATCTTTTTGTTATTCAATGATACAAATTCAAACACTAAGCTTGCGCCTTTTTCAGCCATCCCCAACTTCAATTTTTTTAGCCATCTAGTAATTCTTTGTGCGCAGTCTTTCGCTGAATTACATATAATTTCATTTTGTTTGAAATTCTTAAAAAATCTATGATCGTATAAACAATATTTTTTTTGTGTTCGATCATATCTTACAGTAAAAGTATGATTTACGGCGTGAAGAATTGTTACATTATTTTTTAGTGTTTCACTTTCCAACATTCTTACAATGTCATTAATAGTAAAATATCCAGCAATTTTTACACAATTGTTTTCCCCTATTTTTTTTATAGTATGATTTTTTTTATTTTTTACAGAAATTTGTAGATAATGTTTAATAAAATTTGTTTGGTTAAATTTATGTTTTTCAGAAATATCTTTCTCGATGAATTCTGAGGGGCAAAATTTTAAGCAACCATAATGATATAACAAGCACTGTATTTGACGTTCAAATAAGTTAGCTAATGTATATTTTTTTTCAGAATCTTTAAGTTTTATTTTTTTCTTCAGCGAAAGCATCTCCCCATCCCATTCGCTTAAATGTTTGCGCAGATCTTCCAGCCATGCTCCTTTGCCAATTTTATACATTACAGCATGCTGTAGTGCATTAAAATAACAAAAACCACCATCTTTACCATGTTCTCTTATTTTTGGGATTAATTTTTTTAAGAACTTTAATTCTCTACTTGTTAAGCCGCCTTGCTTTATTTCTAAGTATTTTATGTATTGAAATTTTAAAATCATATGTTAGTTTTACTCAAGAGGTTGTTAAAATTTTTTACACGTTAAGTATAGATAACGAGCCTTATTTTCGCTTAAAAAAAGCACAATTTTCGTTTTTGATTCACTGAGAGCCAAAAAATAGTTGGAATAACTCATTGATTTTTCGTAAAGCATGCTTCGATGCTAAGAGGAAAATGCAAATAGAACCTTTGCAAACATAAATCATTCAAATTTTAGCACGGTCGCTCTGCGCCGCTTGTATATTTATATCCTTTATGTCTATAATAAATTATAGCTTAAACCATCAAGGAAGGTACCATTATGAAAAAAACCGCTAATCCCCAAACTACCTCTGCCGCCAACAAAAAATTCGATGATTTAGTTAAGCGAGTTAAAGCTGCTCAAGAAAAATACGCCACATATACTCAAGAACAGGTTGATGAAATCGTATTCCAAGCAGCGCTAGCGGCCAATCATGCACGGCTACCTCTAGCTCAAGATGCTGCAACAGAAACCGGTATGGGAATTGTTGAAGACAAAGTAATCAAAAACCACTTCGCATCTGAATTTATTTATAACAAATATCGTGATGCCAAAACTTGCGACATCATTGAACACGATGAAGTATGGGGTTTGTATAAAATTGCTGACTCTATGGGGGTTGTTGCTGGCGTAACACCTACCACCAACCCAACCTCAACCACTATTTTTAAAGCGCTGCTCGCACTAAAAACCAGAAACGGCATTATATTTAGCCCCCATCCTCGCGCTAAAAAATGTTCTGCAAAAGCCGCAAAAACTGTTTTGGATGCCGCGGTAAAAGCAGGTGCACCAAAAGATATCATAGGATGGATTGAAGAACCAAGTATTGAATTAACTCAACAACTCATGCATCACCCTGATATTGCAATTATTCTGGCAACTGGCGGACCAGGAATGGTGCAAGCAGCTTATAGTTCTGGAAAACCAGCTATTGGTGTTGGGCCAGGCAACACTCCTGCAATAATTGATGAAACTGCTGATCTTGCTATGGCAATCAGTTCAATCATTTTAAGCAAAACCTTTGATAACGGTACAATTTGTGCATCTGAGCAAAGTATCGTTGCAGTTGAATCTATATATAACAAAGTAAAACAAGAACTAACACGCCAGGGAGCTTATATCCTTAAACCCGATGAACGCAAAAAACTTGCTAAAACTATTATTATTGACGGACGCTTAAATCCAAAAATCGTTGGCCAATCTCCAGCAGTAATTGCGAAATTAGCTAACATTAAGATTCCAAAAAATGCAAAAATGCTGGTTGCAGAAGCAGAAAAGGTAGGAACAGAAGAACCTTTTAGTTATGAAAAATTATCTCCAATAATCGCACTTTATAAGGTAGCCAATTTTGAAAAAGCCGTAGCCCGCGCTGAAGAACTATTAGAATACACCGGCTTAGGTCATACCGCCACATTATACACCAACGAAGCCAATCACGACCGTATCGAATATTTTGGCAATAAAGTTAAAACAGCACGCATCTTGATTAACATTCCTGGTAGCCAAGGCGCAATTGGCGATGTGTACAATTTCCGACTTGAGCCATCATTAACTTTAGGCTGCGGTACTTACGGAGGAAATAGCGTAAGCGGAAATATCGGAGTAAAAGATTTACTAAACATCAAAACTATCGCCGAACGGCGCGAAAATACATTATGGTTTAGAATTCCATCAAAAGTTTATTTTAAATATGGCTGCTTACCTGAAGCACTTTCTACTTTCAAACTTTATAAGCGTGCTTTTATTGTCTGTGACCGCACTTTATTTGAACTGGGTCATATCGATAAAATAACTGAAGTGTTAAAAGACATGGATATCCGCTGTGAAGTATTTAGCGAAGTACTTCCTGATCCAACCTTAAGCATAGTGAAAAAAGGCTTGACACGGGCAAAAGATTTCAAGCCAGACATAATACTTGCGTATGGAGGCGGCAGTCCTATTGATGCCGGTAAAATTATTTGGTTGTTGTATGATTATCCGGAAATACAGTTTGCAGATCTTGCCATGCGTTTTATGGATATTAACAAACGCATTTATAGTATTGCTGAAAAAAGAGAAACAACTCCATTTGTAGCTATACCAACAACTTCCGGCACTGGTAGTGAAGTAACACCATTTGCAGTAATTACTGACGATCTTAAAGATAACACCAAGTATCCAATTGCTGATTATGCAATAACTCCAACCATTGCTATTGTTGATCCAAGTGTCACCATGCAAATGCCTAAAGCTTTAACCGCAGCTAGCGGATTTGATGCGGTAACTCACGCAATTGAAGCAATCGTCTCGGTTGTTGCCACGGACTTTTCCAATGCAATGGCAAAAGAATCATTAGAACTACTTTTCAAATATTTGCCAACAGCATATAAAGAAGGTGCAAAAAATCCTCTAGCGCGTGAAAAAGTTCATTATGCTGCAACTATGGCAGGTATGGCATTTGCCAACGCTTATTTAGGCGTAGGACACAGCATGGCACATAAACTTGGGGCAGCATTTCATATAACCCATGGCGTAGCCAATGCAATTTTATTGCCGCATATTATTCGCTACAACGCTACCGATGTGCCACGTAAATTGGTAGCATTTCCACAATACAAAACCCCTGAAGCAATAATGCGCTACGCAAGTATTGCGAATGTGCTTGGAATCAAAGGCAAAAATGACATGGAAAAAGTAGAGGCTCTTATCAGAGAACTTGAAAAACTACGTAAAAAATTAGATATTCCGGCAACAATTAAAGAAGCTGGCGTAGACAAACAAGTATTTTTAGCACAAGTAGACCAACTAGCAGAATTAGCATTTGACGATCAATGTACCGGAACTAACCCGCGTTACCCTTTGATTGAAGAAATTCGTGACATCTATTTGGCCGCCTATGAAGGTGTCAAGTCTAGACTTGAGACTTGATGATTGATACTTTTTTCTTTACACTATACGAGTGTTTAATTATTCTAATATTTGCATGTCAAGTCTCAAGTCTAGACTTGACACCTTCATGATACTGGAGATAACAATGGTTAAATTTGCACAAAAAAATGATACTTTAACATTTACCTTCGACAAACGGATGGATTCAAAAAACAGCCTGGATGCCGAAAAAAACATTAACCGCATTATGCATAAACAATCACCAAAAAAAATTATCTTTGATTTGCGAAATGTAGATTACGTCGCCTCGGCTTTTTTGCGCATATGTATAACGATAATTAAAAAAACCGGAAAAGATGATTTTGCTATTATTAATACCAAACCTCAAATAAAAAAAATTTTTAAAATTTCCGGGCTGGAAGAATTTTTTGATATTACGTAAAGGTGTCTGACACCTTTATCAGGAGAATATTTTGCTACACTCTCTAAGAAGCAGAATTTGCTTATTGATAATTATAATTATAATTATTGCTGTTGTTGCCACCAATATTATCGCTGTCACACGGGTAATTAAACATGTTGATGAATTAAATGATAATGCAAGCATTTTGGTTTTAAACATTATCAAAAAAGGCATAAATGTTGAAATAGCACAAAACATCAATCACCCAACTAAAACATTTAAGCATTTACAAAAATTATTTACTGAAACTGTTACCCCTACTGATTTTATTTTATTGGCCGATAAATCCGGCAAAATAATTATTCAGCCACATCTTGATCTTTTAACCAAAGCTCAACAAAAACACATTGAAGAAGCTATACTTCCTGCTTTAATAGCAAAACTTGGCCAGAAAAAAGAAGAATACTCTATCATCAAAAGAATAAAAATGCCTAATAATAAATCGGTAAAACTGGAATTTAGAATGGCAAAAACCATCGCCCCCGGCCACTTTGTAGTACATATTTCACAATTATCGAAAATTGAAAAACCAGCAAAAAAATTAATTGTAGATTTGTTATTGATCAACTCTTTAATTTTAATTCTTGGACTTATTATAAGCTTGCTCTTAATCAAAAAACTAACCAGCCCATTAAGCTCTTTAACCAATCACCTAGAACATTTACCGGAAAAAGATTTTATTTTAAACAAAGATGCCAGATCTGAAGTAAAAAATATTTCCAAAGGAACTGATGACATTTCATTAATGGCTAAAGCATTTATGCATTTATCTGCATCACTACAAAAATATATTATTAATTTTAAACGATCTACTACCATAAAAGAACGCATCATCAGCGAACTAAAAGCAGCCAGAAAAATTCAATTAGATCTTTTACCAGAAAACAGCACCATAGATAATGTACGCGACGAAATCGACGTACATGCGTTACTAAAACCCGCACATCAAGTTGGCGGAGATTTTTATGACTTCGGCTTACTGAATAATAAATATTTCTATTTCATTGTCGGTGACGTATCTGATAAAAGCATAGCTTCAGCAATTTTTATGGCTATAACTAAAACTTTAATTGGATCAAAAATCAAACCTAACACTTCTCCAGGTGAAATCTTAACCAAAGTAAATCGCGACCTAATAAATCGCAACAAGCTAAACATGTTTGTAACCATATTTTTAGGCATTTTAAACATTGATACCGGAGAAATTGCATATTCAAATGCTGGACATCCACCCCCAATCATCTTACGTGAACATCAACCCGCTAACTTTTTAATTGATAAAGCTCAACCGGTGATCGGCGTAATGCAAAAAATAAAATACACAACAAATACTACTAAACTTTCACCAGGTGATTTATTATTTGCTTACAGCGACGGGGTTACTGAAGCAAAAAATGCAAAGAATCAATTATTTGCTGATAAACAATTACTTGATTTTATTAATAACAACGGTACACTAAAACCAATTAAATCACTTACTAATTTGTTATTAATCCAATTAGCGCATTTTATGAAATACGAACCACAATCTGATGACATTACTATGCTAGCCATACGTTATAAAGAACAACAGAAAAATGACGCGTACAAACTAACTCTGCCAGCTGAAATTGATTCGATCACCAAATTTCACAATTTTATTTTAGACAAAACCAAATCCAACACTAAAATCCAAAAAAATATTCATGATGTTTATCTGGCTGCGGAAGAAGCTATTATTAACATCATCAAACACGCATATCCCACAGATGAAAAAGGCTTGATAACTTTGTCTTTGGACTTAGATCAAACAGGTTGTTTAACTATACAAATTGAAGACCAAGGCAAACCCTTCGATCCAACCAAAACCAAAACCTTACAATTAGGTAGTAACATAAACAATTTAATGGTCGGCGGGATGGGTTGTCATTTAATGCGGGAACTAACCGACGAAATGCTATACAAATTTATTGATGGTAAAAATATCTTAACTATGAAATTCAACTGCAAGAATTAATCTAATGTTAAAAGAAAAAATCAAATTTGTCGTTTGTGCATTTTTTGTTCTTGTTCCGTTATGCGCTAAAGCCACAAATATTCCTATGCCAATAATTCTTAAACAAAGCAAGCAACTTGTTTTAGTAACTACTAATAATTGGCGCGCTAAACACGGTACATTACAATATTTTAACCGCGCTAAAATAAACAAAAAGTGGCAAGCAGTTTCTAAACCCTTCACTATTTTGGTCGGTCAAACTGGTTTGGCATGGAACGCAGCTTATCGCAAATTTCATCTAACCGGTCCATATAAAACCGAAGGCGATTTTAAATCTCCGGCTGGTGCTTTTTCATTGAAATACGCATTTGGCTTTGCGCAAACTAAAGATCCACAAATTAAATTAGCATATATTCCATTAAAAAATTCTACTGTTTGCGTCGCTGATCCAAATTCTAAATATTACAACCAAATAATTGATCGAAAAAAAATAACAAACCCCGATTGGCGCTACCAGGAAATTATGCGATCAACTAACCAATATCAATACGGTATTATCGCTGATTACAACCGACCAAATGCTAAACCTTACGATGGCTCCTGTATTTTTGTACACATTTGGGACCAACCATATTCCGCTGGTACCGCCGGTTGTACTGCAATGTCAGAAGAAAATTTGAAAAAATTATTATATTGGCTTGATCCCGCCGCTAAACCAGTTATTGTTCAATTACCACAAAAACAATACCAACTATTAAAATCATCCTGGCAATTGCCGTAATTACAAATCTCCACCTTCAACCACTCTAACTTGACCAGTAAATTTACCACGAGATTTTCTTACATATTTTTTAGGATTTACAACAATATTAATATCATAACCTAATCGACTTAAAAAAGATATAAGCTTACTTAATGAAAACCCAGACACAATCCCTCTGCTTAATAAAGACACTTTCGATTGAGGTATGCCCATAATTTCCGCGACCTTTGTTTGTGTCCATTTTTCTTTGGTCTTTTTCATTTTTAAAGCAGTATTGATTAAACGTGCTAATTCAGCTTTAACTAATCTTTCTTCTGGATTTGCATAACCCAAATCTTTAAAAACATTACCAGAACCTTTTTCTATTTTTATATCAACCACAATGCATACCTCTTATAAATTTATTATTATTTTATGTCTTTTTTAGCTGCCTGCATCCTGCGTTTAATTAATTCAATATCCTTTTGTGGTGTTTTGATGCCAGAATTACTTTTCTTATTAAAACAATGCAATACATATACATTTTCACCAAGTTTTACGGTGTAAATAGCTCTATAAGTATTTGTGTCATAATTACTAATAATCTCCATAACACTTGGATTAATCCCTTTTAATTGTTTTGCATTATGTGGTGTTTCTCCCAATTGTACCAAATACAATGTCCTATTTCATCAACAACCTCTGGAGGAAATTTCTTGAGTGCTTTTTTGGAATCTCCTAGCCACCTTATATTTTTCATTATAATGTTCCTTATAATTATTAAATGACCCTTAACATCCTCCTTCTACATTCATTGACCATTGATAATTATACTAAAATTGGTATAATTTGCAAGAGAATCTTAATTCTCTTGTAACTATTTAGCTAATTTTACATGGAGATTATTCGCTTTAGAGAGAAACTAGTATTTAATAGGACCCTTACTATATCCAACCTTATCCAACCACCACTTTGGATAACCAACATTTTTAGAATGGATTAAGCCATTACAATAATCAACTACTAAATTAGTTGCTAATTTTCGCCAAGTTGCTGTAATTTTAGCTGCGTTATGAAAAGTATAATTGCTAAGTAATCTTCTAGATTGTTGTGGATGTTGTTGATAAACAGCTAATGCTTTTTTCTCCAATAATGCAATCTTCTCAAGCTCACCTGTTTCAATTCGTTGCTGTAACTTGGCAATTATTTTCTGCATGCTGGAATAGCGCAGATTTGCCCAGTTTGAAACGAAAGCATATATCCACCACGGTTTACTAAGATCAAATTTATTACGATTTACATATTCATAATTATCAGGCATTAGCGCAACATAGAAAGGAATAAATACTGATAAATCAGCCCGGCTTAAACTTATCCAAGTTCTGCCACCAAGAAAATCAGGCATATCGCTACGAGATTCATTGATGATTGTATAGACAGTTCGATAAGATCCTATGGGTCTCTCCCAAGATCCAATCTCTCTTGTTTTAGTAGAAAAGCGATCCCGCAAATCATAATCACCAAAATAACGTCGTGGAGACCTGAAAGGACCAGCAGCTAAGCCTTTAGTTAAATCAAACTTAGTTCCTTCGTAATGATCACGATAAATTTTAGTAATATCTTTTAGTGAGATTTTATGTTCAGGCTTTATGGAAAACGGATAGTCTCCGGTAAAACCATTTTTTATTTTTGAAGGTAAATCTAACTTAGGATTTAACAATTCATAAACTCGCCAGACTCTACGTAAATTATAATATGGATGATTAAGCTCTCCATCACTTACAGTTCTAAGCCAATCGAGTTGACCTTTTTTAAAATCCCACAAGTGATATTGCCTAGCTACTTTAAATAGATTATCTGAATAAAGAATATTTGGATTATCTGGATCAATGTTACGAATTCTATACTCATTAGCTGTAACAGCTACGGTACCTGCTGGAATTTTTTCAGCTACCCATAATGCGCTTTTACCATCCGGAGTACTACAAACTTCAAACAACCATCCTTCATTTTTATCACCCACAAAAATCGATTCGCCATAGCTATAATAACCATACTTTTGTGCCATTTTCCCCATAATTTTTACAGCTTGACGTGCTGTTTCGCTGCGTTCTGCTGCTATCTTCACCAGTGATCTCAGCCCTATTATGCGTTTACCTTTTTTTGGTTTTAATTTGAGTAATAAAGTTTTTTGAACATCAGTAACTTCCGCAAAACTAACTTGCTTTTCGTTCATTATTGGAATAGTACCTTCCAAATAAGCATAGGTATGGCGCACTTGAGGAATATAACCTAGCGGCTTTGATTTTGAATAACCTCGAATATTATACGCTTTACTACCAATTCCCCCTACATATCGCGGAAAAGTAAAATTATCACCAGCATAAATTGTCCTCTTAGCATTTGCAGCATAGTCTTTGGCAGGAACATAAATAACACGCGGATCCCCCATACTACAATCATCAGAGTGTGTTAAAATTACTGCGCCGTTTTTGCTTGCCTCCTTTGTAATCAGCATTGAAGTACAAGCTATACTATTGCATGATCCTATTAGTGTCACCATAGTTACCAGACAAACTAACAATTTTTTTAACATTATTTTTATTCCTTACAAAAACGACTTACCATATTTGAACGGCTCTAACCCAAAATGCTGCGCCAAACTCTGACCAATATCAGCAAAAGTTTCGCGTCGACCAATTGAACCAGGCTTAATGTCAGGACCAAAAACTAAAATTGGAATGTATTCACGCGTATGATCTGTACCTGTAAAAGTCGGATCGCAACCATGATCAGCGGTAATAATTGCAACATCCCCAGGTTGCAATAACTTCTCAAACTCGGGTAAGCGTCTATCCCATTCTTCTAATGCATGCGCATAACCTGCTATATCACGCCGATGACCATACACCATATCAAAATCAACAAAATTGGTAAAAATCAAACTGCGATCAGATGCGATTTTTGTTTCTGCTAAAGTTGCATCAAACAAATCCATCAAACCAGATGCGGGCGGTACTTCTTTAGTAATTCCCCGATGCGCAAAAATATCACCAATTTTACCAATCGCAATAACTTCTCCTCCCGCATTTTTTAATTTATCCAGTAAAGTTTTTTCATGTGGCGGCACTGAATAATCATGCCGATTTTTAGTACGAGAATAATTACCTGAAGCACCAGTAAAAGGACGCGCAATCACTCGACCAATATTATAATCATTAACCAATTCACGCGCAATTTTGCAAATTTTATATAAACGTTTCAAACCAAATGCTTCTTCATGCGCAGCGATCTGAAATACACTATCTGCTGAAGTGTAAACAATTGGTTTACCAGTGCGTACACTTTCATCAGCTAATTCATCTAAAATCACCGTACCAGAAGAAGCTTTATTGCCTAATATTCCCGGCAACTCAGCGCGCTGAATAAACTCATCAATTAATTCTTTTGGAAAACTTGGTGTATCCTTAAAATATCCCCAATCAAATAATACCGGTGTGCCTGCAATTTCCCAATGACCACTTGGCGTATCTTTACCATAGCTCAATTCAGCAGCATAACCATACTTTCCAGTAATTTCAGTTACACCATTTAATTCAGGAATTGGCCGGCCATTACATTCGGTAATTGCAGCATTTAAACCTAAACGCACTAAATTTGGCAAATGCAATGAACCTTTACGCACACCTTTTTTATCACATTTTCCTTGATGACAAAATTCTGCAATATGACGTGCAGTATTTGAACCAACATCGCCAAATTTTTCTGCATCAGGCAATGCGCCAATCCCAAAAGAATCAAGCAATAAAATAAAAGCTCTAGTCATTTACTATCACCCACGCCGCTTTTGCCTTCGTCATAGTGTTTACGACAAACTGAAACATAACGATCATTACCACCAACTTCCAACGATGCACCTTCCGATACTTTATTTCCATGTTCATCAATACGCATATTCATCGTGGCTTTCCTGCCACAATGACAAATAGTTTTTATTTCAATTAATTCTTCCGCCCATGCTAGTAAATATCTGGTGGATTCAAATGGCTCACCTCTAAAATCACTACGTAAACCATAAGCCAATACCGGTTTATTCAATTGTGTAGTAATTTGCGTTAATTGTTGCATTTGCTTTTTTGTCATAAAATGCACTTCATCAACCAAAATACAACAAATGTTTGGGTTCTTTTTAATCGCATCACTGACATAATCAAAAAAATTAAAATCATTATCTACGACAATAGCTTTTTGCTGCAAACCAATTCTAGAAGTAATTGTGCCAACTTCATAACGATCATCCATTGCGGTTGTAAACAACAAAACATCCATGCCCCGCTCATTATAATTATAAGCTGATTGCAATAAGGTAGTGGTTTTGCCTGCATTCATTGCTGAATAATAAAAATGTAATTTTGCCATTTTCGATACCCCCTAAAATTGTAACATCTCATATGTGGAGAAAAAATTTCGTTTTACAAAATAATTAATAGAATGTGAATATGAAATTCATGATTTTACAACCAGCTTGTTTTGTAAAATCATGAATCAGCAAGCCTCTGCCTAACTAAAAAAGAATTTCAATCTAACAGGCGCGGTAGCTTACAAATGTATATTCATGCTTTTTATTAATTGACCTCTAATTTTTAAGATACCCCCTAAAATTCACTCGCATGTTTAGTTAAAAAAGCCTCAACCAAATGACATAATTTCTGTTCAGCCAGCTTTGCACCTTCTAAAGTTTGCTCATGTGATAATGGCATCTCACTTAATCCCGCAGCTAAATTAGTTACCGCAGAAATCGCTAAAACCTTCAAACCACAATGACGCGCAATAATAACTTCAGGCACCACTGACATACCAACCATTTCTGCACCCCAACTCTTATACGCACGAATTTCAGCGTGCGTTTCAAAGGTCGGCCCCATTGTTGCTAAATACACGCCATCATGCAGCTCAACATTTTCTTCCAATGCCGTTTTATGAATTTTTTTACGTAACTCTTCATCATACGCATTATCCATTGAAACAAACCGCGGCCCAAATTCTTCATCATTCACACCAACTAAAGGATGCGCACCCATTGCATTTATATGATCAGTAATGGTCACAATATCACCCGGAACAACTTCGCTACGCAAAGATCCAACCGCATTGGTAAGAATTAATGTGTGACACCCTAAGCATTTTAAAGATCTAATTAACATTTTTACTTTGTCAAAATCCATACCTTCGTATAAATGTACACGCCCTTTTAAACACGCAACCGAAACCCCGCCAAGCGTTCCAACAAAAAATGAACCTTCATGCCCCTGAACTTTGCTAATTGGAAAACCAGGTAAATCTTTATAAGGGAAAATTACCGGATTTTTTATATGATCGGCCAAGGGACCAAGTCCTGATCCCAAAATAATTCCGACTGTAGGTTTTAGATCGGTTGATTTTCTAATTACATCCAATGCACCATCCAAATCTCGTTTGCTAAAAGGCATTTTTATCTCTCCTCTATATAAAATGAAAAATCCACTGCATAATATCAAAAAATACAATCGCCAACATCGCCGCAGCTGGAACTGTCACAAACCACGATAAAAATATATTACGCATAACATTGAGATTCAATGCACCAATTCCTCTAGCCAAACCAACTCCAAAAACACCGCCAACTAAAGTTTGAGTTGCAGATACCGGCATTCCTGAACTAGTTGATATAATAACAGCAACGGCTGCCGCAAAAGTTGCAGCAAAAGCACGGCTGGGAGTTAACGAAGTAATATTTTTACCAACTGTTGCAATTACTTTATGACCATACATAAACAAACCCAGCACCACTCCAACACAACCCATAATCATAATCCACAATGGCACTGGATCTTGCATTAATAAGCTACCGTTATGCATAACAATACTATAAATAGCAGCCACTGGCCCAACTGCAACTGCAACATCATTAGAGCCGTGCGCAAATACCATAGCACAAGCAGTAAACGCCATCAAAATACCAAATTTCTTTTCAATATATTCATAACGCTGATACCGTTTTGCATTATGCGGTAACGGAATCTGTCGACACAAAAACATCCCTAAAAATAAAATAATAACCGAAGTAAGCAAAACAATTAAAAATTTACCCCAACCACCAGGATGATAACCAAATCTAACTACATCTTTTAATACAGTCATAATTGACAGCACAATTCCAACCATAAAAAAATACCATGGCATATAACGACGCGCACTTTGTAATGGATCTCCCGTTGCTAAAATAAAACGCCTAACCAAAATGAATAACCAATAACCACCAATACCAGCAGCAATTGGTGCACCAATCCAAGTCAATGCAATAAACCCAACTGTTGCCCAATGAACCGCATGAATACCTAAAACTATCGCACCAAAACCAACTAAGGCGCCAACAATTGTATTGGTAATCGATACAGGCATTCCAATATAACTAGCAAACAATATCCATACCATACTAGCTGATAAAACAGCGATCATTCCGTAAACTAAAATATCCGCGTGACGCACAAATAAAGATGTATCAATTATGCCGCCACGAATTGTATTAGTAACATGAACACCGCCAAGAAGAGCTCCGGCAAACTCAAAGATAACCGCAATTAACATCGCTTGGCGCACTGTAATCGCACGCGATCCCATCGTAGTACTCATAATGTTGGCAAGATCATTTGCACCAACACCCCACGCCATAAATACACCGATGATACAAGCACTAAGTAGGAAAAATATGTTAAATTCCAAAGTTCCTCCGTAGCGAAATCAGGTAAAGTCTAAAATTCAAGACCTGACCCCATTATTTTGTTAATAGCATCTGCAAACTATCACCAACATGCTGCGCCCGATTCGCAAGATTGCCGGTCCATTCAATTATCTTATACAAAAACATAACATGTATTGGTGATAACTCATTTTCAATTTTAAATAACTCACGTCGAATTTTTACCTGAATCCGATCAGTATCGCCTTCAATTTTATATAAAATCTCAATCATCTCTTCAACAATGTTCACTTCCTTGCCGCTAAACCCAACTTCAAATAATTTATCTAACTCCTTAATTGCTTTACGCGCTTGATAAGAAGCATCAATACAACGCTGCAAAAACTGCAGATAATCCGGTTGAATAACTTTCGGCAATTCCATTTTTCTACCTACTACCAATCCAGAAATATCTTCAGCTAAATTTGCTAATTGATCCTGACGAGACAATAACTCCAACGTATCCAAACGAGAAACCGCCATAAATAAACCTTTAGGCAAATGCAAACGCAAATCACGTTTAATCTCATCAGCTTCACCTTCCAAATCACCAATTTGTTTCTGAATACTCTCAGCAATCTCCCAATCCTTCGCAATCACCGCATCAAAAAAAGGCTGCAATTTATTCACACAAGCATAAACTGTAGCCATATGTTCCTGTAATGGACGAATGGGCGAACGACCAAACAAATTTAAAATTGATTTTCCTGGCATAACCTAAATCTCCCTTTAATTTGTACCCGAAGTATACACGAGTTTAACCCTTTGCAAAACATGTTATACTGTGTATATGAACACTGAAATTGAGCTAAAATTTATCATTAAACCAACAGAAATTGTTAAGTTCAACAAACACCTTTTAATTCAACAATATTTACAACAGCAATATCAATTAAAGCTCGAAAATATTTATTTTGATACCCCAAATCTGGCTTTAAAAAAGAAGAATTATGCTTTAAGAATTAGAAAATATGGCAACCATATTCTACAAACCTTAAAAACTGATCAAAAAATTAACAATGAATTGCACGAACGCCAGGAATGGGAATATGAAATTAAAACCGAACAGATCTACCCAAATCAATTTCCAGCAGAAATCCAAAAGTGGCTTAAGCCTTTAATCAACCAACTAAAACCCATATTTACTACCAATTTTGAACGTAAAATCTGGCTGATCAAACTGGAAGATAAAACCATCATTGAACTGGCGCTGGATCAAGGACAAATTAAAGCCGACGATAAAACCCTTCCCATCTGTGAAATCGAACTTGAATTAAAACAAGGCGAATTAGAAAGCATGTTACAATTCGCACAAAAATTACAGCAAGATATCAAACTTACACCCGAAAAAGTCAGTAAAGCCGAACGAGGATACGAGTTACTAGAAATTAATGAGGAGTTGGCTCCATTTTAAATGGGTTATGCGAATTAGAAGGACCAGGATTGCTAATTAACCCTTCTTCTTGATCCGCTTCTTCAACTTCAGCTGACACTCCACCTTCTTGTAATGAGCGCTTTTCAGCATTCTGCTCAATACCAAGCGAAGAATCCATATTATGCGGACCAGTAACTAAAGTTTGATCGACCGGTCCACGCGGATCATAGCTTATCACTATACTATTACCAACAAAACCCTGCACCACATTGCGAATTGACCCTGGCAAAGAAGCACCAAACGCTACAATATTACTGCGCTCCACTTCACTTAATTCATGAATTTGCTGCTGCAATCGCTTCACCATTGGCTTTGGTTCCGGGCGTTTACGCAATTCCTCTGATTCTTTATCTAATGATAAATCAGGATTATTTTCTGGAATTTCTACTGGTTTATTATGTTCATCAAATTCGCGTTTTTTACGATTTCCCGGCTCTGGACGAGGCTGCGTTAAACGCTGCACAATATCAATGATCCTATCACAAATACCTCTAACTTTTGGAGACCAATTTGAATTAATATATTTGCGCAAATCCTGATTGCCTTGCTGAGCATTGCTGAATCTTTTGGTGGTGTCACTACGATTTTGCCGCTCAATAATTTTAGCATATTGTTCTTTTGTTCTTTTAAGCATATGAAGTAACTCCAATATAAATAAACCCGTATTATTAATATAGTAGCTATAAAGAATTTTACCATTAGTTAAAGTCAGTTTTTACTAAATTTAGCATATTATACGAAAAAACAATGACTTACCGCAATAAAACGCCTAAAATGATCAATTTTTACGCTATTTTTGCTACTTTTTTGCACAATATATACTAAACTATAAGTAGGGGAAAGATTATGGAGGGGGTAGCACATGTCTTACAATAACACTACAGAGTACCGCGACAAAATATCTCAATTTCAGCCAATAAATATAGCTCAACAGCAATTAACCCGTTTGCAAGAAAAACTAAAGATGCAAAATCTTCAGATCATCTACTCAAAAAATGAGATAGCAAAATTAAAACATAATGATAGAAAATTAACAGAATGTTTTAAAATGTGTCAAGCATCAGAACCATTTGCAAAAGAATATTTTTACAAAAATTTATATTCTCTTGGCCAGCTAAGAAAATTTAAAAATTTATTTCCGGATGAAAACCATCCACAAACAGCGAAAACAGTATTAGATTCGTTAAAAAACATACAAAAAGAAAATAATAAGCTTTTAAAAATCGAAGAACAAAGACATGCTGAGTTATTATTTAGTAGAAATGAAGTGTTACTGTTGATACAAAAAAATGATACGCTTCCAGAAAACGAAAAACAATACTATAGCCAACCTGAAAAAATGCTTGAAAGCTTAAAAGGATTATTGCGATACGAATAAATTAGTTAAAACAATACATGTTAAGTAGCAAGCGCGACAACCTCT
>JASFHH010000012.1:0-41165 GCA_050123335.1 Gammaproteobacteria bacterium | reverse complement strand
TTTAATACTTCCATTCAAACTTTGAACTATTTGATCAAACGAACCGCCACGCGCTGATAAATTAACACCAAAATCACCTGTGCCAGAAATTTTTTTAATTTTCCAAAATGTTTGTAATACGGATTGCAAATTAAAATTGCGCAAACTGCCATTTAAACGCCAAAACAATTGATCTTTTTTAACAGATACACTTAATTTTCCATTAAGATCGCCCGAAAATATTTGCGTTTTTAACGGATAAAGCCGAATAACCCCATTTTCTGAACGAACTTTTGCCGTTAAATTATGTATGGTGGCATGCTTAAGTTTAAATTGTTTAGAATACAAATCCGCAGAAACATGCAGCTTTTTAACTAAATTAATTAATTTAAAGTTAACCACATCGCCAAAACCACTGATTCCTAAATTATCAATATACAAAGTATCATTATTTTTTATAAGCTTTGATTTTTTGATATGAATTCCATCTGGCGTAATTTTAAAATTACCGATAAATTGCAATTTAATTTTTGCGGTTTTGTTCTTACCAGCACCAACTTCTAAACGAACGTCCTTCAAATAATATTTACGATCTTCTGAATCTATTTTGATTTGGCTTTTTAAGCGAAAATTTGTTCGTAATTTTGTTTTTTTATTTAACGTGCTAAAAGTAAAATGTATCGGGAAAAATTTATTTTGTTTGATTTTTTCAGCAAGTAAATTTATATTAGAAATTTTACCACTGGATCTTTTTTGTAAATCTTGCCAATTAACAGTAATGTTTTCCGCTAAAACTCTTTCAAGACTGATTTCATCTTTGATTTTAACACCTTCTGGATCTTGCTGACCTGACTTTATACCCGGTAACTTCCAATTAACTTTGCCTTGTTTATTTTTAATTAAATTAACTACAACATCGTTTAATACAACCCTTTCAAAATTCACACGTCGTATAAACAAAGGTAAAAAATAAACCCGCACATCAGCATGTCGTGCTTTAATATAAGATGTCTTTTGATCAAACCCCTCAATATTTTTTATCATCGCATCATTTAATTTAAAGCCAATTGTCGGGAAAAAATTAACCTCAATCTTTCCACCAATAACTATTTCCCGACCAGTTAATTTCTTAAATTGTGTTTTTATTTGTGATTTAAAATCGTTTACATCAAAAAAAAATGTTAAATAAATAATAAACGATAATAGCAAAATAGCTACAACACCAACTATGCCTAAAGTAATTTTTAAAAATAATCTCATCTCATTTCCTTGCAATGAATGCATTCCTCATTTTATTACAATACTATGGTTTTATTTCTTTAGCAATTGTGCTAGCCTTAAATTAGGAATCAACAAACAGGAAGGAAGTAAATGTCTAAAAAACCAAATATCTTAATCATCTGGGGCGACGATATCGGCTACTGGAATATCAGTCACAACAATCATGGCATGATGGGATACCAAACTCCAAATATTGATCGTATTGCCAAAGAAGGAATCGCCTTCACCGATTATTACGGGCAACAAAGTTGTACCGCCGGCCGCGCTGCTTTTATTACTGGTCAAAACCCTATTAGAACTGGCTTGACCAAAGTAGGCATGCCCGGCGCTGATATTGGCTTGCGCTCTGAAGATCCAACTATTGCCGAATTACTAAAACCCTTAGGCTACGCAACTGGTCAATTCGGCAAAAACCATTTAGGCGACAAAGATGAATTCCTGCCAACTAATCATGGTTTTGATGAATTTTTTGGAAATTTATACCACTTAAATGCCGAAGAAGAACCCGAACATCCAGATTATCCGAAAGATCCGGAATTTCGTAAAAAATTTGGCCCAAGGGGCGTTATTCACAGTTTTGCCGACGGCCGTATCGAAGATACTGGACCATTAACCAAAAAACGCATGGAAACTATTGATGATGAGGTAACTCAAAGAACTTTAGAATTTATAGAAGAAGCACACAATGATAACAAACCGTTTTTCATCTGGTGGAATTCCACCGGCATGCATTTTAGAACACATGTAAGTGAAAAATACAAAGGTAAAAGCGGACAAGGATTTTATAACGATGCAATGGTACATCATGATGAATTAGTCGGAATATTGCTAGATAAACTAGATGAATTAGGAATCGCTGATAATACGATTGTGATGTATTCAACTGATAACGGTCCTCATTATAATACTTGGCCAGATGCAAGCATCACTCCATTCCGCTCAGAAAAAAATACCAACTGGGAAGGCGGTTTTCGCGTACCAGCATTTGCACGCTGGCCAGGAAAATTCCCTGCAGGCAAAACTTTAAACGAAATCGTTTCGCATCAAGATTGGATGACAACTCTGCTTGCAATTGCAGGCGAACCGGAAATTAAAGAAAAATTATTAAAAGGACACAAAGCTGGCAATAAAACTTTTAAAGTTTATTTGGATGGCTTCAATATGTTGTCATATTTTACTGGCGAAACTGATAAAAGCCCGCGCAATCATATTTATTATGTAAGCGACGACGGTGATTTGCTTGCAATTCGTTATAACGATTGGAAAGTGGTATTCATGGAACAGCGTGCTAAAACCTTGGCACTTTGGGCAGAACCATTTGTGTCACTCAGAGTTCCGAAAATATTTAATTTGCGTCGTGATCCATTTGAACGTGCAGACGAAAACTCTAATACTTATTGGGATTGGGTATTAGATCGTGTATTTATTTATGTACCAATGCAAACTTTAGTCGGAAAAGAACTTCAATCGTTCAAAGAATTTCCACCACGGCAAAAACCAGCTTCATTTAATTTGGATCAAGTATTGGAAAAATTAAATGAAGGCGTAGCAGGTAATTCGCATTAATGATTTCAAAACTACGTTTTACAACAGGAATATTAGTGTTTGCGGTAGGTCAATCCACCACATTACTAATTCCATTTGTAGCCAGCTCAACATTAACCACCGAATGGAAAACCATTCTATCTAGCCTTTTCCTGTTTGTTCTTCCACAAACAGGCATACTTTTAGCGATAATTATTTTAGGTAAACCAGGATATGAGAAGCTAAAAACAATAATTTTTAGTTGGATCAAAAAATATACGGGATTTGATAATGTCAACCGCACCCGTTATAATATTGGTCTAGTTTTATTTTTAGTTCCAATTCTTTTTGACGGCGTATCCCCCTACTTTGGTCATCTCATACCAACATATACAACTAATAAACTAATTTTTGCAATCATTACTGACTGCATCTTTATTATTAGTTTTTTTGTCCTTGGCGGAGAATTTTGGGAAAAAATCAAATCATTATTTATTTATAATATAAAAAGGGACCAACAAAATGGAACTAGAACCTAAATTATCAGATGTTTTAGCGCAAAAAAGGACTGAACTGGCAGCACAACGTACTGTAATGGCTGCTGACCGTTCGCTAATGGCATGGGTTCGAACTGGATTAGCATTAATCGGTTTTGGATTTTCTATTTACGCATTCTTGCAATCATTAGCTACGGGAGAAAAGCTGCCGATCAACATTCAAGCGCCTCGCCGCATCGGGCTGTTTTTATTAGCATTAGGAATTCTCTGCATCATACTTGGAGCGTTGCAAGATTGGATAGCCATTAAAAATATTAAAAAAATATATCAAGTAGCGGTATGGCGCATTACGCTATTCATCGCAGTAACTATAGGTATATTAGGCGTAGTATTATTTATCTTGGTACTCATTAAAGTACAAGTTGGATAAAATTCATGGTGACTTTAACCGCAAAAATTTTAGCATTTATTTTTGCATTCTTTTCTATGCTTGCCATAGGCATGAATGTTAAATTCCAAAATATTTCATCATTGCTAGAAAAGAAAATATTGCTACTCAAATCGTTAACTACTAACATAATTATTATACCTGTTTTTACTGCGCTATTAATCACACTGATACCAATGCCGCCACACGTTACTTTAGCATTTATAATTTTAGCCTTTATGCCAGGCGGTTTAAGCGCGATTCAATTTGCTAGTAAGATTAGTGGTGAATCCACATACGCGGGATTAATGACTTGCCTCTTTACAATTTACACGTTATTTATTTCACCACTTTTAATAACATTATTTACTCCATCAAACATAATTTTAAATTTTCCTTATTTAAACATGTTTATCATTTTAGTTTTATTGATATTGTTACCGTTATTCGCCGGAATTTTTTTGCAATATAAAAAAATAAAAATAATCAATGCAATTGGCAAAATAAGCGCGCTTATTGGAACCGTTGCCTTTCTCGGAATGATCATTGAAACATTTGATATGCGAGGCTTGGCGATAAAAGCACACTCCATAAAAATAATTATCGCTATGCTAATTTTTATTTTGGGTTCGATGCTAATTGGGTGGCTAATGGGTGGGCCTAATAAAAATGATCGTAAAGCGCTTGCCATCGTAACTAGCATGCGCAATGTTGCTATCGCACTGTTAATGGCCGTAGAAACTATACCAACTGCTAAAGTTATAACACCACTCATAGCACTGGGAGCGCTAATGGTATTACCTAATATGTTATTTACCTTAATTACATTAATCTTTAGTAAAAAGTAGCAAAAATTAAAGACTCCAAGTTAAATAAATTGCACCCCATGCATAACCGCCGCCAAACGCTGCAAGAATTAAATTATCACCTTTTTTAAATTTGCCATCACGATAATATTCCACCAAACATAATGGAATGGTCGCAGCAGTAGTATTGCCATATTTATCAATATTAATTATAACTTTTTCTTTTTCGATTCCCATGCGTTTTGCGGTTGCATCAATAATGCGTAAATTTGCCTGATGCGGAACTAAATACGCAACATCATCTGATTGTAAATTATTTTTTTGCATAATCTCAAAAGCTGCGTCCGCCATACCCTTAACTGCCCTTTTAAATACAGCTCTGCCATCTTGATACATGTAATGCCATTTTTTATCTATGGTTTCGTGTGTTGTTGGATGTAAGCTACCGCCTGCTTTCATATACAATGATTTTCCACCTGAACCATCCGTATATAACAACGCATCTTTAATTCCATAATTTAAATCTTCTGTTGGCTCTAATAAAACTGCGGCCGCAGCATCGCCTAATAGAATACAAGTTGTACGGTCAGTATAGTCAGTAATTGAACTCATTTTGTCAGCGCCAACAACGACAACTTTTTTATACGCGCCGCTCGTAATCATGTTTGCACCAGTTTGCAATGCAAACAAAAACCCTGAACATGCAGCGGAAAGATCAAAACCCCAAGCATTTTTTGCACCGATCTTATCTTGCACTAAACAAGCAGTAGATGGAAAAAACATATCAGGAGTTACGGTTGCAACAATAATTACGTCGATATCTTCTGGTTTTAAGTTTGAAGTTTTGATTAAATCTTCAATGGCTTTCGCCGCCATATCACTAGTTGCACCATGCTCCATTAATCGACGTTCTTTGATACCAGTACGTGTAGTAATCCATTCATCACTAGTGTCGACAATAGATTCAAAATATTTATTATCCAGAATTTTTTCTGGCACATACATACCAACTGCAGTAATTGTAGCGTTAACTTGCATTTTTCGCTTTCTCCCTTTATGCATTCATCAAAAAATTTAATTTATGTGCGTTAAAGCTGAAGCAAAAACTTTTTATAAGAAAAGATTTTATCTCTATCAAGAAAATAAATTGGCATATCTTTTATATGAGAATAATAATAAATACCATCCTGGCCTTTAAATTGTGAAGATGCATGCATATATTTCCCCCATTGCCCAACAGGGATATTCATTTCATCATCACGCGTAAACAAAAACAATGTTTTTTTATGTTTTTCCAGCATATCAATTATATTTTGCGGAGCTAAATTTGCTTCTGCGATTTCTTTATATTCTTCCATTTCTTTTGCATTTTTCACCACAAGCCAGCTAATATTACCGTCAAAATCTAACAGCAAAAAACTTCCGGATACATTAACCAAATAATATTCTGCGATATTATTTCTTGCACAAAATTCTTCAAAAAATTCGATAAACCCTGCGTCACTTAAACAATTATTCGGGCTAGCAGATAAATTACCAATAATTGTTTCTGAAAATTCCCAAAATTGATTTTTTTGCAATTCAAAAATTGCAGTTGTGAGCTCTTCATAAAACTTTGTTGAAGACTTACTTACATATTTATGAATTAAACCTTTATTGAAAGCATCAATAACTGTTTCCGGAGTTGCTTCTCCGGTTAACATAATAAACTTATATGGTAAATCTTTTAGTTTTTCACATACTTGCAAACCATTCATTCCTGGCATTGCATAATCAACAATTATAACAATAAATTTTTTAAATCTATCAGCATCATAAATCATTTTATGAATATTAAACACATCTACTGATGTGTATGTGTGCGCAATACTATCTTCTTCCAAATCACCTAAATCTTCGATATCCTCACGACCCTTCAAAGAAGTCAAATACTGATGCAAATTACTTTGCATACTATGCAGCTTAAGAAATTCAACCGCCTTAAACGCATCAATAAATGGCTCAACGTAAAAATCTTTGCTAAGTCTCGCAGTCAAATTATCAAGATAATCCTGCTTATCATCAATCGCAGCAACCGCCGTAGGATAAAAATAACATGCGATTTTTTTACTAGCCATAATAATATCTCTCCTATTTTACAACCGGAAACGATAAAATAAATTCCGTAAATTTGCTTTTTTCAGAGCGGCAAATAATTGAACCGCCCATTTGCTTCATTGCCGTTTTACAAAATGATAAACCTATACCGGTGCCATGCATAGTTTCACTAAAAAATTCATCAAATATTTTCGGCAAAACATCTGATGCAATTCCCACACCCAAATCTTTAAAATAAATACGGTTTTGATTTTCGCCTCGTTCTAAATTTATATATATTTTTTTATCATCATCTTTATTAGCAGCAGCAACATAATAAAGCGCATTTTTCATCAAATTAAAAATCATATGATCAAACAATAATTTATTGCCAAAAAATTTAAAATCATTTTCTTTATTCCAGACAACCCATCCTTTTTGCCTTTCCTGAAATGGATAACGACTCAAAGCTTGGTCTATAGACTCAACCGCCGATAACATTATGAAATCTTTTTCGGTCAATTCAGCTTCTTTAATATTCATAAGCAGCATATCAATAACTGTATTAGCAGACATTGCTTCACGGGAAATACGCTCCGGCATATTTTTTAAAATTTCAACTGTTCTGGCAAAAATATTTTTAACCGGCAAACCTGCGTGTTTTGCTAGCTCATACCCATGTAATAAATCCGGCAGATAATCCAAAATTGCATCAGCGCCACATACAATAGATCTTAAGGGAGTGCGTAATTCATGAGCGATATTTGCACCAACAGACTTTAATGTTTTGATTTTTTCTTCTTGTAATGTACTCTTAATTCTAGCCTCTTTTAATTCAAACTCTTGCCGCTTACGTTCAGTGATATCAATTGATACACCAAGCATCCCCATAATACTACTGTCTTTATTATACAAAGGGGTTTTTTTTGTTAAAAATACACCTGTTGAACCATCTTCTCTAATTCCAGGTTCTTCCAAAGTAATGGTTTTACCATATTTAAGCACAGCATTATCACTTTTCTTTAATCTATTCGCTTCTTTTGTAGAAAGATTTTCATAAGGTATTTTATTAACAATCTCTTCCCTGGAATTCAATCCTAAAGATCTGGCTTGTTCATCATTACAGCCAAGATATTTCCCATTTTTATCTTTCCAATACACATGTCCTGGAATTAAAGCAACAATATTTTCAAGCAAATAAAGATAGCTTGTTTTATCTTGTGTCGCTTTTGTAATATCCAGTAATGATCCCATAATTACATCTTCATCAATTCACACAATAATTATATTGTTCCGTTTTTACGTAAGAAAAACTAAGTTTTTTAGGAACAATTCTCTTATTAAATTTTAATGCAACTTCTCTTAAAACATTTTGGTTGGAATCTCCTACAAAATGCTGGTAAGTAGCTGACATCGCATCCGTTCTAAATCTTGGATATATAATAAATGGACAGCCGGTCTGCGCCCATATAGGCACCAATATAGGACATTCTTCTAATATATAAGTTTCACACAACTTAAAAGCTGTCTCATCATGTAGCAAATCCTGTCTTGCTAAGAATTTATTAATTGTACTACGCACTTTATCCCTATAATCACTATCATAATTATATAAGTTATCAATTTCTTTTTTATATTTAGCATAATCCGTATGATTTAACCACTCATCCCATCGCATAACTTTAGAATCAATCGACAAATAAGCATATGCATTATAGTTTCTCGATAACCACTCATCTCCCAAAACTAAAGATTTGTTATAAAGTTCTTCATCAGATAAATTTGGATTTTTCATTCTCAAAGTATGTCGTTGCAAAGTGTCACATAACATAATTGAACAGGATCTAAAAGTTCTATTAACTAAATCCATCGTTGCCAAAAATTTTTCACCCTCATGATATTCCTGTCCTACACTGATATGTAAAATACAATCACTATTCTGCATTTTAAACTTATCCTGCGCATCACATCTAAATGTTACTTTAACTAAGGTATTTTGAGGCAAATCATTCACTATTATTACCTCTCTGCGTATAACACAACTTTAATTTATACATTATAATCTGTATAGTCACAAGTCCGCAAGCGACTATACTAATAGCTTGTCCAAAAATAAGCGCATAATCCTGATTGTATATGCCATTGATAAAACCCAGAATTTGAATCACATTAAAACCGCCAAATGTAATTAAAGATGCTTCCTCAGCTGTTTTTTTAACAAAAATTCTCCATGCCTGTGGAAGAAACAACGCTGCATTTACAAAAAGAGCCGAACCATACAATAAATCTGAAACATACTTACCAACAATAATCATTTTAATCACCCAGGCATTTTTGGAGAAGGAAATGATTATAATTATAGATTATCATGCAGTCAAATCAATTACAGCCTATTATGTGCAATCAACTTAAATCGACCTTACCATTTGAAAATACACGCAAACACTACATCATTTCAACAATCTTTTCAGCCCACTGTGCTGCGGTTTTAGGACCTGTTGCTGTTATAATTTTTCCATCAACTTCTACATCTTTGCCTGTATACGTTGCGCCCCCTTTAGCAAGAGTTCCATCATCAGCAAACATAGTCGCTTTTTTGCCCTGCAACAATTCAGCATTGGTTAATATTCCAGGCGCTGCACAAATTGCACCTAATATTTTACCGCCATCATAAGCAGTTCTCGCAATATCATGAGCCATAGTATCATCATAATAATCATAACACCCTGGACCGCCAATAAATAAAACTGCATCATAATCTGCAACATTTAATTTATCCATAGTTACATCAACATTTATTTTTAAACCAAATTTTCCGGTTGCATCATTAGGTTTTTTCGCTGCAGTCGTAACCAAAAATCCTTTTTTCTCAAAAATTTCTTTAGGTATTTGATATTCTTCGTCACGAAAACCATGATTCGCAACAATCATTACAATTTTTTTAGTCATCATTCATTCTCCTTTTGATTTTTTCATAATCCTGTTGATTATCCAAATAAGCCGCAAGAATTAAACTGCTTAAACCAATATGCAAACGATAACATTCTATACGCTCATCAAAATTTGGAATCTCGATTTTGTTTGCAGTATAATAATTTTTAAAAATTCTCGCATATTTTATGTCATCGGACCAAAAGTCAAGCCAAGCGACATCATACAAAAAATCACCGTATTTCGACTCAGCCCAATCTAAAACTCCGGTTATTTTATCATTATCAACAACCAAATTATCAAAGCCAAAATCTCCATGTACAAGATACTTGGTTTCCGGAATAAATTCAAGCAGATTAAATATCTTCTCTAAAACAGCATCATTAATAAATTTTTTAATTTCAATGTTTGGAAATTTATGATTATAAAAAGACATGATGGCTTCTCGCCAACTGTCATACTGCCCCTGACCGTTTTCATCCAACAACCCAAAACCACGATAATTTGTAACATCAATGGCACGCATAGTTTCAATAATTTTAATTATTTCTGGCAAGATATTTTTTGGGTTTTTAATCTTATCGTGAGTAACACCTTTGCATTTTAGCGTAATTGCATAATATAGTTCATTATTATATTTACCATGCTTTAATATTTTTGGTATCAATAATTTATCGCCAAAATTTTGATAAGCATAAATATCCTTTTTAAAATCTTTTTCAAATTTATTTAAACGCAATACATATTCATTTTTATCCGCAACAAAAGAATACGCTTGCGAAAACATTCCAGATGATAATTTTTGCAAATTAGTGATATTTGCATGCATTTGTTGTGATAGAAAATCTTTCATCACTTCAATATACCCTTAGACTTTAACAAAAAAATTGTTGCCGTTGCTAATATAAACATGGCGACAGATAATCCAATATAAACCTCACGTACACCAAATTGAATAATTAGTAAACCACCTAAAATTGTACCAAACGCTAATGCTGTATTTTGTAAAGCCGAACCGATACCACTAACACAACCTACTTGATGCTCCAAACTTTCTTTTTTAACGAAAAAACCATAAACCACCATACAAATACCGCTACCAAGGCCTAACACAAATGGAGGAAGGTAAAACAAAATTAATGGCCAAGAAATTTGATAAATTGCTATTCCTAAAGTACCAACGCCTAATAATAAAAATCCTGCAACAAAACAAAAATGATAATTTCTTATATCTCCCTTTTTGCTCAAAATGGTTCCAGCAATTACCGCGCCCAAACCATCTAATCCTATTACATAACCTAATGCGCGTGTATTGTTCGGTAAAAGATGATTAATGAATATAGCAAGCTGTGACATGCGTATCATGCTGCAAGTAAACCATATTATCATAATGCCAAAAGTATTACGTATAAGTCGATGCTGCCAAATATATCTACCGCCAATTTTTATATCCTGTAATAAATTACACTTTGTCTGTTGTTCAACTAATAATACTGGTTTATCTCTTGGCAATGTAATTAAAATTATTGCTGACAAAACAAAACTTACTGCATTAATTGCCAAACAACTTCTGGCAGGAAAATAAATTAATATTACCGCACCCAAAATCGGCCCCAATACTTTACACATTTGGAATACAATGCTGGTGTAACTTGTGGCTTGCAATAATTGTTCTGTAGGAACCACTTGCTTTATATAAGCTTGCTCTGCTGGACCGGATATACTGCAAATACCAGAGCGAATTAGCAACAACAATAATGCGGTTAAAATATTAGCGCTAAAAAATAATCCTGCTGTTAATAATCCACAAATTATTTCAACAGCCATCATTATATTGCGTTTACTAAAACGATCAGCAAATGCACCAGCAAAAGGACCAAATACCACTCCAGGGATAAAATAAAATAATGCTAATACTCCCATAATTATTGGAGATGCATGAAATTCGTGCACAAAAATAATTTGTAAGGCAAAAACATCAAACCAATCACCAAGATTACCAATCGAAAATGAGATAAAAAATCTTGTAAAACGAAAATTTTGCCAAATACTAGTGCGCATTTTTATACCAAATTAAACTATAAATCGCTGTATATATTAACGTGAGTTATATTATAGCATACAGCTTTTTTGTCGATAAAATCTAACCATTTGTAACGATGTCATATAATACTATTTATGTAGAAAATGTCTTTTTAAGCCATTTTTGCCACATTCATTATAATAAAATATTGCATTTTTTGTGATTTTATTATACTATCTGTGAAGATAACGGCTTAAAAATACCTTTTTTACATATTTACTATAAATAATCAGTATGAATTCTGGCATATCGGAAAAAAACAGGCAATTATTAGACAAGCTACACAGAGCCAAAAATACCCCATTTTCAGCTAAGGATGTAACCAATATTCTCAACATGCCTTTAAAAGAAACAAGCCTGTTACTGACTTATTTTGCCAAAAAGGGTTGGTTATCCAGAATATGGCGTGGTTTATACATTGTGGTACCTTTAGGAACAATCAATCCTAAAGAATATATCAGTAATCCCTGGATAATTGCCAAGCATGTTTTTGCCCCATGTTACATTGGAGGATGGAGTGCAGCTGAACATTGGGACTTTACAGAACAAATTTTTAATAGCGTTATGATAATTAGCACACAAAGACAGCGTAAGAAAAAAACAAAAATTCATGGTATAGAATTTGTCGTAAAATCAATCAGCAAAAAGTATTTTGGTAAAACTAATTCCATTTGGATAGATAATGTTAAAGTTTTAATTTCTGACCCTATTCAAACCATTGTTGATATGATCGATGATCCATACCTTGGCGGAGGAATGAGAAATGTAGCTGATATAATAAAAGAATATTTTATCTCAAAATATAGAAATGATTTAAAAATTATTGAATACATTAATAAAAAACAAAATAAAACGATATACAAAAGATTAGGATATTTAATTGAAGTTACTGCTATCGATGCTCCAGAATTAAAAAATATATGTCAACAAAACATTAGCACCGGATTTTCATTACTTGATCCAACAATTAAAACTTCCGGCAAATATGACTCTTCTTGGAATCTAATAATAAACGTGAGAATTAAAAAATGATCTTAACAAAAGAAATAAGAAATTTAGTCACCAAATGGGGGCTAAGAGATAGTGTTATAGAAAAAGATTATGTCATTGGTTGGCTATTATGGGGGATTGACTCAATTATAGAATTTAATAATTATTGGGCATTTAAAGGCGGAACTTCCATTAAAAAATGTTATATTGACACATGGCGCTTTTCAGAAGATTTAGATTTCACGGTTTTGCCGAACGGACCATACCAACCAGAAAAAATTAAACCTCTCATTGAAACAGTTTTAGCCTTAGTACACGAAAAATCGGGAATTGATTTCTCAATAGCATCTCCAACTTTTAAATACTCAGAAAAGTATAAGTATACTGAAGGAAGAATTTATTATCGTGGGCCGCTTAATGCTCGCAAACCTGCTAGAATTAAATTAGATATAAATGCCTCAGAAAAAATGGTTCACCCAACTGAGTTAAAAAACATTTCACATTTATATAGTGACTCTCTTCCACAACCTGCACAAGTAAGATGTTACGCATTTGATGAAATTTTCGCAGAAAAGTTACGTGCTATGGGGCAACGAGGCCGACCACGTGATTTATATGACATTGTACTCCTATTCAAACAAAAAAATACCCTTTCATTAAATTCGCAATTAATAAAAAGTATTTTAAAACAAAAATGCGCCACAAAAAACATTTCCGTTCCAACATTAAAAGCTATCCAAACCGCAGAAACAAAATCAGAACTTATAGCAGAATGGGAAAATATGCTTGGATATCAAGTACAAACTCTCCCACCTTTTAAACAATTCTGGTCTGAAGTTCCAAATATTTTCGATTGGTTAGACAAATAACATTAATCATTTGTCCCGCCTAGCATAAATATCTTTACAATGCCCAGCAAAATGAATACGCTGTTCAGCAATTTGTTGTGCTGCAATTGCCGTTGGAATATTTTTTCCCTCAGCAAAACTATACACCTCAAGTAATTTTTCGTATATTTCTTCAGCTTTTTGGTACGCATAATTCTTTTGTCTAACACGGAAAAATTCAGTTGCCGCATCATACAATCCGCCAGCATTAATCACATAATCAGGCGCATATAATATGCCACGTTTTTGCAAAGCATGACTGTGTTCATGCTCATCGATCAATTGGTTATTTGCAGCTCCAGCAACAATTGCACATTTAAGGGAATCTATACTTTCATCATGCAAAATACCACCTAAGGCACACGGTGCAAATATATCTACATTCTGGCTATAAATTTCATGAGGCTTAACCACATTTACTTTAAAATCATCAGATACTTTTTTTATTGCCGTTTGATCAACATCAGTAATGTATAATTTAGCACCTACTTTATGTAATTCTTTACACAAATGATAACCAACATTTCCAACTCCTTGAATCGCAACTTTAATGTTACTCAAATTTTCTTTGCCAGTAAGTTTTTTTAAAGAGGCGCGCATACCAAGCACTGTACCATAAGCGGTAACTGGTGAAGGATCACCTAATCCGCCAATATAATTTGGTAAACCGACCACATGTCTAGTCTCAATCCTAACAAATTCCATCATTTTTGGATTAGTACCAACATCTTCGCAAGTTATATAACGACCACTTAATGTCTGCACATACCTACCAAAAGTACGAAATAATAATTCTGAAGAATCTTTATGTGGATCGCCGATAATTACTGCTTTAGCACCACCAAAATTTAACCCAGAAATTGCTGATTTATACGTCATGCTTCTAGATAAACGTAACACATCATCAATAGCATCATCTATGGTTGCATATGGATACATACGACAACCGCCAATCGCTGGACCAAGTTTAGTATTATGAATTGCAATGATAGCTTGTAATTTAGATAAAGGATCATGGCAAAAAATTAATTGCTCATGATTGTGATAATTTTTGTTCGTAAAAGGATTCATGTTTAGCTCTCCTAAATATTAAATATGGATTAAAAAGATTTTTTCAAGGGAGATGTATTTGGGATATAATTAAGATATATTATACATACAGAAATATAGATTACAAATGATTTATATATTTTTTTGTTGCGCTTGATTTTTCTTTAAAAACCCAATTAAAATCAAACAGATAAACCCACCTACAAACAATATAAAAGCTACCGGCATTTGACTACGATCTGGTGATAATGAAATAATTGTACTAGTAACAAAAGCGCCTATAACTTGAATAAAAGCAAGCAATGCTGCGGCGATTCCTGCAATTTTGCCAAACGGGATTAAACCTGTAACATACGCATTAGGAATTAATAAACCTAATCCATAAATTGCTAACATCAATGGTAAAATAAACACTACTAAATTAATATAATGAAAAAATAAAATCGGTACTAATAAAACAATTCCACCAACAAAAAAACACCATATACCAAATTGCTGAATTTGGTATATCTTAAACCTATGAACCAATTTGCTATTTGTAAACGCCGCCAAAAAATAACAAAAACCAATTAAAGCTGCGCACCAACCAAACACCACTGGAGATAGTAACAGAACTTTCTGCAATATTACCGGGCCAGCAGTCAACCACGCAACTAAACTTCCATAACCAATCGCCAAAAATAATGCTGAAATTATAAACGTTGGTTCAACAAAAAGTGTTTTTAAATTCGTTTTTAAAAAGCTTAATTTTAGATTGTCTGTATTTCTAAACTTGTTGGTTTCCGGTAATGCAAAAATCGAAACAATTAATGCAGCAATAGTATAGATCAATAATATCACAAAAGATACTCGCCAATTAAAATAACGCTCAATATATCCGCCAATAAACGGCGCTGCACTCATTAAGGTAATACCAATCATAGAAAAATATGACATGTATTTTGCTAAAAGATTACTTGGAACACCGTCACGTAGTATAACTCTACCTAAAATATTGCTGCCGCCTGCTCCAAATCCTTGTAACAAGCGCCCAACTAATAATACATAAATGTTAGTAGCAAACAAACAACACGCACAACCAATTAAACAAATTAATAAACTAATCATTAACGGATTTCTGCGCCCAAAAGCATCCGAAATTATTGCCACAATCAATCTGGAAAAGCTTAAACCCAACATAAATAAAGCCACAGATAGTTGGGTTAACGAAATCGATGTATGCAAACTATGTGCAATCGCAGGTAAAGACGGCAAATACAAATCAGACGAAACTCCGCCGATTGTCGCAAAAAAAACTGCTAATATAAAAATAAATTTCACTGATTTCATAAGTTTAATCACTCAGGAAAAACATACGTTGGTGGTACATGACTAGAATCTTTATCAATCCATGCCATTTCCAATAAAGTATGAAGCACACTTGCCGTATCGAAATAAGCAAACCGTCCACGCGGACTGCGTCCGCTCCAAATACACGGAAAACCAGCTTTTTCCATGGCTTGCATTGTGGTAAAAAATTCCTCTTCACTCTCTACTACATGCCAACCCAAATGCTGAATGCCATTTCCATACTTATTTGCAAAATCTTGATAGATATTATCCTGGCCAATTGACTCTACCAATTCAATTTCGCACTTCCCTACTTTAGTTCGCGCAACTTTCATTCCGGATTTAGAAGGGTTGTTATAGTATAAAACATCCTGCAAAATTTCCGGCTCATAAACATACACATCCCATGGACCAATACCGAAGGTATCCCACATGCTTTGCATACTTGTTGTGATATCCTGAACCACCATACCTACTTGTTCAAGATTTTTAATTTTAATGATATGATTTAATTGATGCATTTGTAATTTCCTAATTAACGTATATAACGCAAAAATGTCAGTTATTACACAGGATCATGGCAAACCGCTTCAATATTATGTCCTTCAGGATCTAATACAAAAGCCCCATAATAATTTGGATGATAATGTTCTCTAATTCCTGGTTTACCATTATCAATACCACCAACATTTATAGCATCCGCATAAAAAGCATCTACTTCATTACGAGATTTTGCATGAAATGCAACGTGCACTCTGGGTTGAGTTTTCTCTCCTTTGTACAACCAAAAAACCGGCTTACCTTTTGGACCAAAACCAGCATAATATTTTCCTTCGATTTCCAGATCCATTATTAATTCAAACCCTAATGATTTTAATGCCTCAATATAAAACTGTTTACATTTATCAAAATTTGTCACTGTAATTCCAATATGATCTATCATTCTTAATCACTCCTATTACAAAACTTGTTTATACAATTTAACCGATGCAGATTCTACCACCTCTTTCAATGTAACATTAATAAAATGCTGCATGTGAGATTGCTTTCCGTGCAAATCAAAAGCTTCTTTACTTTTATATTTCTCTACCATAACAAACTCATGATTATTATCTAAGCTTTGATTAAGCTCATATCTTAAATTTCCTTCTTCTTTCCTGGTTGGATCAACCAAATCTGACATATCTTTTTTAAGCTGATCCGCCTTACCTTCTTTAGCAACAAAGGTTGCCACACATACGATTTCTTCTTGCATAATTATATCTCCTTTTGGTTAAAGCAATCTTTTTGTAAAACGCCGCCATACCACGACTTGGTTATAATCTCCTGGGATACAAACGACTCTATTTTCTTTTAAATATTTAAATGATAGATCAACCACATCTTCAGCCGACATAAATGTCGCTTTACGCTTTGTAGAAAGCTCCTCAATATCCTCATCCATTCGATTAAAAAATTCTGTGGCAGTCATACCAGGACATAAAGCTTGCACACGAACTTCCGTATCCTTCAGCTCCTGAGCAAGTGTCTCAGTAAATATACTAATAAATGCTTTTGTCGCACAATAAACTGAAGATTGCACAAAAGGATAATAAGCTCCGATTGAAGATACATTAATAATTGTGCCAGCATTTTTTAGCTTCATATTCTGCAAAGCTGCGTGAGTAAATTTCATAGTAGCAATTGCATGTGCTTTTACCATATTTTCATAAACTTTAATATCACCATCAATAAAATTAGCTCTTAAACCAAATCCAGCGTTATTAATTAATATCGATAAATCTGGTAAATTTTTAATTTTGTCGGTTAATATTTCAAGATCAGCATCATCGGATAATTCGGCAATAATTGTTTCGACTTTGACATTATGTACATTCATTAATTCTTGCGCTAAAGAATTAAGTTTTTCTTCTCTCCTACCAATAAGAATTAAATCACAATTGCGCTCCGCAAGTTTACGTGCATATACTGCACCAATACCACTGGTTGCTCCAGTAATTAAAGCAAGCTCATTTTTTGGCATAACCAAGACTCCTCAAAATTTTAGTAAGAATAAAATAAGAATTAAAAAACGGGATAAATAAAATTTCAATATAATATAATTACTATTATCAATAAAGTCAAGGGGTTTTTAGTGCTTACACAGACATGCTTCGTTAAATAAGTTTTAGCTATTATAAAAAGGTTTCGGGTATCTTTTTTAGACGACTCGCGCCCAGGGATGGAAGCGCGTGGCACATGGATGTGCCCGGAGGAGAAAAAAGATACCCGAAACCTTTTAGGAAATTTTATAATTGAGCATTCCTAGGTGTTTGCGCTTTTAATACTAAAACCATTATAATTGTCAAAACAGACAAACCAACTAATAATATAGCAAGCGGCAATTGATTATTAATCCGTATACGCGACATCACACTGGCTATAATACCACCACCACCTATTTGCAATGCGCTCATAACACTACCTGCCATACCGCTTTTTTCAGAATAACAAGACATACCTGCAGCAATTACGTTTGGATAAATTAGACCTGCTCCAAACATAAATATTATCATCGGGATAAGAATTACTACAACAGAAAATAAATTCAACCAGGCTAAAACCAACATTATCGCACCACCTAAAAATGCAAAATACGCACCAATGGTAATTAATTGCAATGCATTTAACTTAGCACATAAACGTAACGAAGCAAAAGACCCCAGCAAGTATCCAAAAACCGTCAAAAAAATTAACCACCCATTAGCAACAGAGGTTAAACCTAATTTACTTTGATATAAAAATGGCGCAACTATCGCATAAGAAATTTCCCCAGCAAAAACAAAGACAAAACAAAAAACTAAAGCCAAATATTTTACGTTCACGAACATGAATGCATAATCTTTAATTACTAATTTTGGATGGATCACAGATTGTTTTAATTGTTTATTGGTTTCTGGAAATAAAAATAAATACAATAAAAAGATAATAAATGAATATAAAAACAAAAATATAAAAGGCGCACGCCAATCAAAATTATACTGCAAATAACCGCCTAAAATTGGAGCAACCACAGGCGTAATTGCCAATACCATACTAACTTGTGAAAACGCTTTTGCCAACTTAGGCCCAGTAAAAGTATCACGCAATGCAGCCGGCGCAATTGCGCCAGCGCAAGCAATACCTATACCTTGAATCACACGACCGATAATCAACATGGTAACGTTTATTGCAAACACACATAAAACTGAACCCGCCACAAAAAAACCGATACCAAACAAAGCAACCTTACGCCGCCCAAAATAATCAGACAAAGGGCCATAAACAAATAATGCTATTCCAAAGGCAATCATAGCAATAGTAATTGTCAATTGGATCAATTGAACTGAAGTATTAAGCGCAACCGCCATCGACGGCATCGAAGGAAGATAAACATCCACAGATTGACCGATAGTAATTACCAAAATTACTAAAAATAAAATTAAGGAATCTCTTTTCATACTTACACACTATAAAATAAGTTCGGCTTTAGCGTTTCATCAAATTGCCGCGACCATATTTTTATATTTTATCAAAAGAAAAAGGCTGTGGTAATAATTCGTCCATACGCAAAGTTTTACGATCATCTTTATTGTTGAATGCATGCACTAAAACGTCTGGCTTAGAAAATTCCTGCATACGCTGACGGCAAGCCCCACAAGATGTAGACAATTCGGATCCATCAGCAAAAATAACTACTTCAGCAATTTCCGTTGACCCAGCGGACAACATCGCAGCAATAGCTGAAGTTTCAGCACATAAGGTCAATGAATAACTAATATTCTCTATGTTGCATCCACAATAAAATTTTCCATCTGTTGCACGTATACACGTCCCAACAGAAAATTTTGAATATGGGCTATATGCATTTTTTGCAACTTGCTTTGCCTGATTTAACATGTTTTCTATCATTTGATCCATAAAATCCTCCTATTAAATAAAAATCAAACACCAATCTTTATACCATAAAAAATATGTATGCCCAATAAATCATGTTAAAATAATTTTAAGTCGATAGATCGCTTTGGAATTACATGAGCATAAAACTATGAGCATTATCAGGATTGGCCGTTCTTTTGCATTTTCTTTCTTTTTTAGGCAGAGGCTCTTCTTTGTTATTTGTATTTGGTGTGTTTCTTTTCCTTTTGTTACCTATTATTTTCTTTTCATTTTGATCGTTGTCACCTTTTTTTGGTTAAACATAATATATCTCCTCTAAACTAGTATATAACCATTTCCAATCCTTCAAATATTAAAAATTATTTGATTTGAGTTAACTTTTTTTATATCCGATTTTACGTTCTTCGTTTTCGTTTTTATTTCCATATAGTCTACGCATCAAGTTTTGCATATTTGTTTCTTGGTTTATATTATCATTTTCCTCTTCTTCACCCTCTTCTTCGTTGTCTTCATCCGACGTTTGTGGTGCTTGTATCATCTTGATGAATGCTAAAGCCTTACTATTTGAGCCTAATTTTTTAAGCCTTTCATTAGTTTCATAAGCTAAATTATATATCAATAAATAGTTGGACTCCTGATAAAAACAATTAGGAAATTTTCTCAATATGCAGAACAACAGTTCATCTATATTTTTGATTGTTTGATCATAAACTATTACTAGTTTATATAAATTATTCATGGCCTCTATAGTCTTCTTTATTTCCTTGTATGGTGATTTGCTATTTTTAATATATTTAATAAAATAATTTAAAGGTGAGTTTTTTCCGGGATCTCGGTCTGTTATAGAGCAATTGTATTTAAATAGCAACCAAAAAGATTTTATCTTATGATGCTGTGCTGCTATCTGTATAGGTGTATAACCCATGGAATTTTTCATCCGAGCCAAATTCGCGTTATTTCTTAACAGTTTTTTAATACTTGCAACATCATCAGACATAATATATTCCGTAAGTTTTTGTAACAAACGCACTATTTTCCAGGCATTATATAGAAGCGTATGTGCTATTATACTTATTGTATTTCTTCCATATAATTTACGTTTTTTATTTGGATGTTCGTTGTTCGTGACATTTACGTTCTTTTCTTTTTCTTCTCTTCTTTTTCTTTTTCCTAACATAATCTTCTCTCCCGGGTTATCAAAAAATGCCGTCATTTATTGCCAATAATACCAACAAATTATTAAGGAAATCTTAAGCTTCGAATTTTATCAAAAGAAATATAAGACTAACACATGATGGTCAATTGAAAAAACTGTCGGATCTATTTTAGTTGGCACACTTGTTGCAATTCATTATCAAACTGGTATATTAATTCCGATCATTTTTGAGGAAACAATATATATGTGCTGTAATAAAAAAACTCATAAATTCTTAGCAAACGGTGAAAAAACCTTAAACAACACAGGTTACATGACCAGCTCCTTAGATCCTTATTCACAAGAATTTATTCAATACGCCGGAAAAGTTGATGGGAAAGTAGCAGATATTGGTGCATGCTACGGAATTGCAGTGTTACCAGCTCTTGAACAAGGATCACATGTAATTGCCGTTGATAATGAGCCACGTCATTTGGAAGAATTGCGTTCACGAGTGTCATACCAATATATTAATCAACTTGAATGTGTGGTCGGCGCATTGCCTAATAATATTGATATCGCACAAGCAAGTTTAAGCGCAATACTTTGTTGTAGAGTTCTACATTTATTAACTGGTGACAACGTAGAACTGTCCTTAAAAACTATGCACAAACTTTTAAAAAAAGGCGGTAAAATTTTTTTAATAACTGATTCACCATACGCTTATTATAGCGATAAACTTTTGCAAGAATTTACTCCGATTTTTGAACAAAAAAAAGCAAAAAATATACGTTGGCCTGGTTTTATTCCAAATCTTAAAGATTACTTAAAAAAAGAATTTCAACCAATGGCGCCTGAATTTGTACATCTTTTTGATGGAGATGTTTTGGTACAAGAATGTGAAAAAACGGGGTTTAAAATCGAAAAATCTGGTTTCATTCCCAGACCAGATTACCCACCAGCTCTACAAAATGATGGCCGAGAAAATGCTGGAGTAATAGCTGTAAAAATATAAGCACCAAATTTTTGTCGTTCAATAAAATTGATTATAATAACCCTGTCACCACATGTAAGCAAATTTTAAATAAAATTTATAGACTTAATAAATAATAGATAATAAAATATTTAAATTCATAATAAGGATAAAAATAATGCATATTTTTCTAGACGAATCGGGGGATTTGGGTTTTGATTTTGAAAATAAATCACCATCTAAATATTTTGTTATTACTTTGTTAGCATGTTCAGACAAGCGCTCAGTTGATACTTTTAGATCTGCTGTGAAAAAAACTTTGAAAAATAAAATAAACTACAATAAAAAGAAAAAAATAGACAATGAATTAAAAGCAAATAAAGCTTATTACAGCTCCAAAAACTATTTTTATAAATATGTATGCGCCAACGAAAATTGGCACCTTTATTCTATCGTTTTAAACAAACAAGCGCTGCTAAAAAATCTTGATAAAAAGCCAGATATTAAACAATTATATAATTTCATGTCTAGAAAAATTATGGAAAAAGTACCTTTTGATAATTCTTTAGCGAAGGTAGAACTTATCGTAGATAGAAGTAAAAGTACGAAAGAAATTAAAATTTTTAACGAATATCTTTCAAATCATTTAGCTTCTTATTTACCTTTAAATTCACAATTGATCATTGATCATATCCACTCACGCAATAATGCATGCCTACAAGCAGTTGATCTATTTGCAGGGGCATATTCAGAAAATATGAACACAAAGACTTGAAATGGTATAGCAATTTCTATCATCGCATCAAAATAGAAGAGCATATATAAAAAAGACGGCCCCTGATACGGTCGTTTCCCTAGGATCATCGAGCAATCACCCCGGACACCCTCCTCTAAGGCACGTAGCAGGACTTACCCGTCTGATTTTTATTTTAGTCAAATAAATTGAATATAGCAATATAAATACTTATTTAATTAATTATTTTACTACTTCATAGAATTCATCACACACTAGCTTATATAAGATATTGATTTAATTTGGTTTTTGAAATATCTGCAAAACCTCTTGCCAAATCCCACAAATGTTATATACTAACTGTACTAGATAACTAGTACACTAGTATTGAGGTTAAAAATGATAGATATAAAAACATTAGAGTTCAGATATAAGGTAGGAGAACCACTATTCTCCGGTTTAGATCTAAATATTCTTCCAGGCAGCATTTGCGGACTATTGGGTAAAAACGGCGCAGGCAAAACGACCTTGTTACGATTAATCTGCGGCCTACTATTCCCCCAAGGAGGATATTGCGAAGTTTTTGGTAAAAAGCCCAAAGAACGTCAGCCTGAATTTTTAGAGAAAGTTTACTTTATCCCCGAAGAATTTTATGTCCCGCCAATAACCATAGCTACTTATTTAAAAATCTATGCGCCATTTTATCCAAAATTTGATCGACAAATCTTTGATAATTGCCTGCAAGAATTTGAATTGCCACAAAACAAAAATCTAGCCGAAATGTCATATGGACAGAAAAAGAAATTTTTAGCGGCATTTGGCATAGCAACTAATTGTGATCTATTAATTTTAGACGAGCCAACCAATGGCTTGGATATTCCCAGCAAAAGCCAATTTAGAAAAATGTTGGCAAAAGCCATCACCGATGAAAAAACTTTTATTATTTCAACACATCAGGTACGAGATATAGAAAACCTTATTGACCCAATCATTATTTTAGATGATGGCAAGATTATTCTTAACCAAACTGTAGAATCCATCACGAATAAACTTGCATTTGAAACAAATTTAACTGAGGAAGATGCGAAACAAGCGCTTTATTATGAAAAGGGATTTGATGGTGTGCATGCTGTGACGATAAACACAAAAAAATTAGAGTCTAATATGAATTTAGAAATGCTGTTTAACGCGGCAATTTCAAACAAAGATCGCTTGAGCAAAATCTTTGACGGGAGAGATAACGATGAATAATTTTTTCGATCCAAGCCGATTTGGAAAGTTATTAAAAAGTGATTTGGCATTAAAAAAATCATCTATATTAACCGTAGCTATGACCATAATCGGAGTGCTTTTATTTTATAATCTTATATCACCATATAATATTTTATCAGTAAATTATCACCCTACTGGATTTATATTTTTATTATTCATTGGCGGCATTTGGATTTCAAGCCGAGGATTTAAATATTTGCATGACAAAACCAGTAATTATTTTTATTTAACATTACCATGCTCAAATTTTGAAAAATTCCTGGCAAAATTAGGCTTAACTTCCATAATATATGCATTAGCAATATTAATTTTATATACATTTTTTTACTGGATATTAGCAATCATAAGCCTGATATTTTTTCGTCATAATTATTTTATTGTCACACCATTTTTAGCTTCGACATGGAAAATTATCTGGACATATATTGTAATCCAATCCATATTTTTATTAGGGTCAATTTATTTTAAAAAATTACCATTAATTAAAACCATATTAATCACAGCATGTATAGGAATTATTCTCTTTATTTTGCTGACAAGTATTATGAAAATATTTTTTACCGGATTTTTAGTTAGTACTTTGCCCTGGGTATTACACTTAACCAGCGCTCACTCTATGACGATCCGAGTTTTGCATTATGTTTTTTGGATATTATTGGCACCATTTTGCTGGGTGGTTACTTATTTTCGCTTAAAGGAAATTGAGGTTTGAAAATGGAATTTAAAGCACAACGTGCGATCTATTTACAAATAGCTGACCACATTTGTGAAAAAATATTAAAGAAAACATTACAAGAAAACGATCGTATTCCATCAGTACGAGAGCTTGCAGTAAACATTGAAGTTAATCCAAATACAGTGGTACGCACTTATACGTATCTGGAAGAGCAAGGAATTATTTATAAACAAAGGGGTATCGGCTATTTTGTTGCAAAAAATGCTTTTAAAAAAGTTTTGCGACTGCAAAAAGAAACATTTTTGAAAAAAGAATGGCCGCATATACGCAAAATGATGGACCTTTTAGAAATTAGTTTTGAAGATTTAAAAATATAGGAGAATAGCAAAATGAAAACGAGCAATAAAATCTTAATATTTGGTATTATTGGATGCATTGCAATTTTATTAGTAATAGCAATTATTTTTCGCATGAACTCTGTTTCAAGCAATTTCATCAACATGAAATTAAAAAGCTTTAACAACATACAACATAACACCATTGAATCAAAATTAAGTGATTTTGATGGCATTACAGTTCTTGGACCATGGAATGTTACCATCAAACAAGGAGAAAAATATAATGTTAAAATTACAGCTTCAAAAAATATTATTAATAAATTAGAAGTCGTAAAAGATGGTAACATCTTGTTACTAAGTATAAAACCAGGATATGGTTTTTTTAGTGATTACAATGTAATGTTAAGAGCTGAAATCACCACACCAAAATTATCATCAATTATATCAAAAGGATCTTCAAATATTAATTTTAGCGGCTTTAATAGCAAAAATTTGGAAATTCATTTAGCAGGCTCCGGTAATATTGTAGGAAAAGATAATGAGATCCAAAACCTTGCGACACATTTAGCAGGATCCGGAAATATTATCGGAAAAAATAACAAGATAGAAAATTTCGTAACACAAATAGCAGGATCTGGTAATGTTAAATTTACAGACAGCACAATAACTAATGCAGATGTACATATTGCCGGCTCAGGAGATGTATACCTTGGTATGAACGGCGGAAATTTATCTGGCAAAATCGCAGGATCCGGCGACATTATAATTTACGGAAAAGTAAAACAACAATCGATAAGAATTTTAGGAAGCGGCGACGTTAAGTATCGGTAAGCATTTTAGCTCACAATGTAGATATACAATAGTAAACGTAGCTGGCTCAGTATTAACACCAGCTACAATTCACCATACGTACAAACGTAAGCGGTCAATAAAGTACATTTATTCCTATTGTCTATAGGTGTTACGCTTCCACAAAGCCTCGCTGATGCAATTATCTAAAAAGTTGCTTATAGGGTTTTTATAAAACCACATACTAAAGTAATTAAATTTCCTTGTGGCCCCAAGATATCTATTGTTCAAGGTAGATAACTCATTAGTTGATAGTTTTACATCATTTACTATGTTTTTAAAAATTTTAGAATTACTCATAATAAACCAATATTCACATTTATTTAGTTTTTTTAATTTGGCTGTTTTTTTTAACATGTCATCAACAAATCTTTTTTTGAAGTAAGTTTTATATGTTTCTTTGCTTATTTTATCTTTAAAAGGAGCTTTTGTGTATAGCATTATTACGGTTTCAGAAAATTTTTCAGGCGACGATGATTTGGGTGACTTATCAAAGAATTCCGAAAAAATATTAAAACATTCTTTAGGTATTAATTTATTTTTTTGCTTTAGGGATAGTGATTTTGAATTTATTACTGCAATTATAAATAATACAATAAGTATTTTATGTTCGCCTTTTTTTGAATCAAGCACAGTTTTAATAAAAGCTTTAACAGCATTTGCATGTCCGTTTTGTAATGCCATGTAAAGTCCAGGGGTACCATTATTTCGTTTTGCAGCCAGTAATTCACGTTTTTGATCATCATTCAATTTTGAATCAAGCACAGCTTTAACAAAAGCTTTAACAGCATTTGCATGTCCGTTTTGTAATGCCATGTAAAGCCCAGGGGTACCATTATTTCGTTTTGCAGCCAGTAATTCACGTTTTTGATCATCATTCAATTTTGAATCAAGCACAACTTTAATAAAAGCTTTAACAGCATTTGCATGTCCGTTTTTTAATGCCACGCAAAGTCCAGGAATGCCATCATTTCGTTTCGCAGCCAATAATTCACGTTTTTGATCATCATCCAATTTTGAATCAAGCACAACTTTAATAAAAGCTTTAACAGCATTTGCGTGTCCGCTTTGTAATGCCATGCAAAGTCCAGGGGTGCCATCATTTCGTTTTGCAGCCAGTAATTCATGTTTTTGATCATCATCCAATTTTGAATCAAGCACAACTTTAATAAAAGCTTTAACAGCATTTGCGTGTCCGCTTTGTAATGCCATGCAAAGTCCAGGGGTGCCATCATTTCGTTTTGCAGCCAGTAATTCACGTTTTTGATCATCATCCAATTTTGAATCAAGCACAACTTTAATAAAAGCTTTAACAGCATTTGCGTGTCCGCTTTGTAATGCCATGTAAAGCCCAGGGGTACCATTATTTCGTTTTGCAGCCAGTAATTCACGTTTTTGATCATCATCCAATTTTAAATCAAGCACAACTTTAACAAAAGCTTTAACAGCATTTGCGTGTCCGCTTTGTAATGCCATGTAAAGCCCAGGGGTACCATTATTTCGTTTTGCAGCCAGTAATTCACGTTTTTGATCATCATCCAATTTTGAATCAAGCACAGCTTTAACAAAAGCTTTAACAGCATTTGTGTGTCCGTTTTGTAACGCCATGTAGAGTCCAGGGGTGCCATCATTTTGTTTTGCAGCCAGTAATTCACGTTTTTGATCATCATCCAATTTTGAATCAAGCACAGCTTTAATAAAAGCTTTAACAGCATTTGCGTGTCCGTTTTTTAATGCCATGTAAAGCCCAGGGGTACCATCATTTCGTTTCGCAGCCAGTAATTCACGTTTTTGATCATCATCCAATTTTGAATCAAGCACAGCTTTAATAAAAACTTTAACAGCACTTGCGTGTCCGTTTTGTAACGCCATGTAGAGTCCATGGGTACCATCATTTTGTTTTGCAGCCAATAATTCACGTTTTTGATCATCATCCAATTTTGAATCAAGCACAGCTTTAATAAAAACTTTAACAGCACTTGCGTGTCCGTTTTGTAACGCCATGTAGAGTCCATGGGTACCATCATTTTGTTTTGCAGCCAGTAATTCACGTTTTTGATCATCATCCAATTTTGAATCAAGCACAGCTTTAATAAAAGCTTTAACAGCATTTGCATGTCCGTTTTGTAATGCCATGCAAAGTCCAGGGGTGCCATCATTTCGTTTCGCAGCCAGTAATTCACGTTTTTGATCATTATTCAATTTTGAATCAAGCACAGCTTTAATAAAAACTTTAACAGCATTTGCGTGTCCATTTTGTAATGCCATGTAAAGTCCAGGGGCGCTATTATTTCGTTTTGCAGCTAATAATTCACGTTTTTGATCATCATTCAATTTTGAATCAAGTACAGCTTTAATAAAAGCTTTAACAGCATTTGTGTGTCCGTTTTGTAATGCCATGTAAAGTCCAGGGGTGCCATCATTTCGTTTCGCAGCTAATAATTCCAGTTTCTTATTAATGTCTTTAATTTTATTATTTATTCGGATACAAATATTTGATATTAAATCTGTAAACCCAAAGTATGAGGCGTAATAAAGTAGCTCATATCCAGAGATTTTATTGTATATAATTTTTGATTTTTTAGAGTCATCTCTTTTTTTAGAAGAAAATAACACTGCTAACTTTAATTTAGGAAAATAGCATTTTAAATTTTCTTTAGATAAAAAATTCTTTATAGAAAGACTTTGCACATCTTTTAATGTAGCACATACAGCACGCTTATGCATAGTTGTTTCATTAGGGTCATAAAATTTAACCACATAATACGAATTAAGGTAAACCTTTGTATCCTGTTTCTTATTTTTTTTGAATTTATGTTCAATAATTAATGTCATCGCGTGATTTTCTGAATTAAGCATAAACGCTTTTTGTTCATCCTTTTCTAATTCTTTTGCAATAGAATAAAGTACGTTGCCAAAATTTTTCAATAGAAAAAAATTATAATATTCAGATTTATATTCAATTCTTGATGAATCATATTCGTTGTTTTTAAGTTTTTCCCGCTCAGATATTGATTTAACGTTCTTAAAATGATCATGGTATTTTTTTGAATGTAAAGACATGTACCATGCTAAATGCTTGTAATAGATTTTCCCACCATTTTTGTCAAATGCTTTACCGTTATAATTTGTTCCTTCGTCCCCTTTTGCAGACCTATATATTATAATATTTTTTTCATTTAAGTAGATACGATGCTTATTTTTTTCTTTTTTAATTTTATTTTTTTTATGTTCTATTAAGTTACTAGTCATTATTGTTTTACCGTATTTTTTATTCTTTAAAAGGATAACGGTTTTAATATAACTCATTTTCTGCACAGCCCCTTTAGTCTAATTTACGTTGTGAATAAACAAAATATAAGGCACCTTATAAAGCGAGCATGCCTAACCTCAACCTTGTAATTTTTGTGTCCCTGTCCGTGTGCTGAACTTTCATGCGTTCTTAATACAGCAGCGCCATCAACTATGCTAGTCAATCCAGATAAAATCTTATTGAAATCTTCACTCATTTCTGGTTTAGGAGCAAGATCAGCATGTTTACTAACCATCTTCCATAAATTTTTTACAGTCATTTTCGAAGGCATCTCTAACTTACGTTCCTTGATATAAATTTTCAGCATTGATTCAAGCATAGAACACGCAGCGTTTAATGACGCAGGTGAATCCAACTCAAGATTATTAAAAACACGCTCAAATTCAGCTTTAACACCCCGCCAATCATGATTTATAATTAATTGTTCTAAAGTTAATGCAACTTTATTAACTCCTAGATTAATCAACTTTCCATTACTACCATAAGAATAACCATGTTTATTCAAAACTTTTAATATTTGATGTTTATTTGCAACAATACCTAAAAAACGTATATTAATAGAGTTTTTTATGAATTTCAAAGACTTAGCGTTACCGCTGATGCAGCTAATCCCTTCCTATCTATGCAACAAAGCCTCAAAAAATGGTTTATCCAGTCAAATAAGATCATGCCCAATAGGCTATTTTTGGTACATTTATTATTCTCTATTTACCAGATTCGGGCAAGTAGTGCGCTTTTTATGTACCATTAAACAAATAAAAATATTTGTTCAATATATTGGTACATCGTAAGTGTAGAAAATACCACACATTTGGTGTTTCCTACACTTGCAGTGTACTTCTGAAATTGTTGTCACAGCTGGGGGTTAAAAATGCACCATTCCAGTGTAAATATAATTTATTAATTTTATTAACCAATAATTTCCATCTGTCAAAACCACCGTCCGCAAAGTATAATAATCATTTCAAAAGCCCACATAACAAAATTCAGAAAATTTAAAAAAACCTTCATTTTTAAATTGATAATCAAAATAATCTCGCTACACTTATACGTGAATATAGTGCCTTTGGCAGTACGTAACTTCAAAGCTTACAGCGAAGTTGCCGATCCCAAAGGCTTTTGTTTTTATAAGGATAAGAAAAATGAAAACAGCTATTTGATTTTATCAATGAAACCATTGTCTTTGGAGGTGGCAGTAAACACAATCTGTATGAAGCACCACGAAATACGGGATTAGCTATTCACCATACCAATCAAATGTTTTTTTATTGAGACAAGTATATTTTATACCGAAAGATTTAATGATTGAGTGCTTTCAACACAGATTTCGGGTCTTTAGCTATAACATTGAGCAACACAAGCGCCGGGCCACTAGGCTGCCTGTCGCCCCGTTCCCAATGCCTTAAAGTACCTAACCCAAAACCAAATAAGGCAGCAAATTGAACCTGAGTCATGCCGATTTTTTCCCTGACCATCTTAACATCAACTGATTTTGGTTTATGCATGCGAGCCATACGCCCTTTTTTTTGAGCGTGTTTTACTGCTTCTTTTAAGCCTTTTTGTATACTCTCAAACACTTTGTTCGTTTTACTCGCTTTTCTCATAGCTCACCTTTATTCCGATGTTTGCTTAATTAATTTCGTAAGCTTTGCTAATTCATTACATTTATGTTTACTTAAATTAATTTTCTCACCTTTGCTAAATAACGATAATAAATATAACGGAATGTTTTCATTATGATAATAATAAATAATCCTAACTCCTCCGCTTTTACCTTTATTATCATGCGACCAACGTAATTTTCTTACACCTCCAGTTCCGCGAATCAAAACGCCCTCTTTTGGATGCATTGACAAATAATCTATTATCGCATCCCTTTCTTCACTATTAAGTAGTTGCTTTGCCCGTTTATAATATTCATATGTTTCCGCAACTGTGCAACGCATATTTATTGTCTTTTTTGTTAATTTAATTATAATCCATTGGATTAGTTATGCAAGCGCTCTTCATCAATATCCCGATCTTTTTTTACTCTCCCGATCAAATGTAGCCTGTATGAAGCGTAGTGGAATACGGGATTATTCTTTTCTTTTCCACTTTGTCATGCTCTTGGGAATATCAGGATGTTCCCAATTCTGCACGATTTGTAATTCGCCTTGTCTGGCTAAACTTTGAATAATTTCTAACGTCTCTTGTGGAGAAATGTATATTTTATCTGACAGCTCATCAGCACTATAATCACCTTTGTTAAAATATTTTTTTATGCGCCAAATTAAAAATTTTCTTTTAAAGCCAAGTAATTCTAGCAAAAATAAAATAACACCCATAAATACTTTCATACAAAACTTACTATATCCTCAAAATATTATTCCCATATTTCGCTACACTCTATACGGGTTATACTGGCTTTATTTTAAAGTTTTAAAGAACACCGATTTAATACTTCAATCTTTTTCTGGCAAAAAAATTCCGGCACCTAAAGCAAAACCATTATTTTTGCTTATTAGCTCTTTCTTACCAACTTTAAAATCATATATCCATAGATTATGTGTTTCTCCAGCCAGCTTTGTTGCTTTATTCACCAATAATATTAACTGGTCAGTATCCGGCAAATACAAAACAGGATAGACAGCTTTTCCTAACAACAACTTTTTAGTATACTTCCCATCTAAACTGAATAAAAAATATTTTTGCTTTCCTATGTCACAAACTAATTGCTTTGTTCTATCTCGCCATAACATCGGCAAACAATCTTTCAAAGGCAAGACTTGTAGCTTGTCACTTTTAGAATCGTAGAGCCAAATAGTTTTTTGTTGATTACAATCATAAGTAACAAAAATAGCCTTATCTTTTGAAACCAAAAAGATAGGAATATTATCAATATTACATTGCTTAACTAATCTCTTCTGTTTTCTAAAATTTTTAATGTCAGCAATATATACCCCATCTAAAGTTGAAAATAATATTTTATGTTGAGCAGGTATATACACTGGCGAAGTACCTTTGCCAATAATTTTCATATTATTCTTTTTTATATTAAATTTAGCAATAACATTTCCTTTATTAACCTCATTCATCCCTAACAATATCCAATTAGTATCTAATTGGTTTACTGTATTTATTTCTCCCCTCGACAGAGTATATAAATTATTTATTTGTTTTGTTGCAAGATCAAGAGAATAAAGCCCTCCACCTATTGCATAAATTACTTGTCCATTTGGCAATGAAATGTTTCCAGCCATAACTGTTACGCTCACAAATAAAAATAATACTATTATAAATATTTTTTTTGTCTTCACTATAATCTCCTAATAAGACTCTAAACTCAAATTTTTAAATACAGCTGGCACATAATCCTGACAATTATGTAAAAGAGTCCAATTATTAGATAAAAAGCCAGCAGGATGTGTTGCCTGATACATAACTCTAGAATTATACGTCGCTGGAACATTATGATAAATTGAACCAAATCTATATTTATTTATATTTTCAGGATTTCTGGCTAAAACAGGATCTGAAATCACTCCTTGATGATCAAAGAAACCTACATTATGAAGCTCAAAATTGCCTTCAGAATCTGCAGAATCTGTCCAAAAAACATTCATATGTGCATAATCTAAATGATGTTTGTGTGACCAATTATTACTATACATATCATTCGCTCCATCTAGAGGCCGCTCACCAATCACCACACTATTTGGACCCATTGCCATTTTTAACGCCTGTTCAGTTTTATATTGTTTATATTTATCCGCCCCAAGATGATTTAAATCATTAAACAACTCCGCAAAAGCTGCAGTCTTTGCACCATTTACAAAATTCCCTCCTTCCGCTGCTGCTACTGTGCCTCCTACTATCGCTGCTGCCGCTGTTCTTTCTGCTATTATCCTTGGCGTTAAATCTTTATCTTTACCACCTATTGATCCTATTGGTAAAGCTTCTGCCACTGCCGCTGATAAAAATCCATCTTTAAAACTTCCTCCTTCTGCTACCTGCAAGCCTCCTCCTACTAATCCATGTACCGCCGCTCTTTCTAACATGTGATCCGTAAAATGTCCAGGTACCGCTTCCCAACCTGCTACTTTTATAAAATCTCCCGCATACTTAAACGCTCCTGCTGTTGCTAGACTCATTACTCCTGATCTTAAAATATCTTTATTACTTTCTCCCGATATCGAACCTAATACCATCGTTGCCATCGCCGCATATGCCGCCTGACACATCCACCAACCAGCTACTCCTTGTCCTCCTGGTATACAAGCCGCCGCTATTATTAACGCCATCTGCACAAACTGGTTATGAAAAATTTCACTTATTGCATTTCCTATATCGTGAAATAAATGTCTAAAAGAGAAATATCCTGTCGGATCTGTATACGCTAATGGATTATTTAAACAATAACTATAGCGATTGAGCGCTTGACTGTTAGTAGGATCCTGAACCTCGGGATCCGCACTTAAAAATCTTCCAAGCAGTGGATCATAAAGACGTCCATTCATATGAATTAAATTCATTCCTTCTATAGTTTCATGTCCGGTAAAGCCTTCGTGGGTGATTGGATCATCTAGATGTTTACCTTCGATTTGTGTTTGGTTTCCATAAGGGTCATAGCTAAATCTTTGTAAAACATCTGCATTGCTTGTAGTGATTACAGTTAATGAGCCTAAGTTATCTTTTAGCAAAGTATATGTTTCTTTGCTTTGGCTCTTTCCTGATCCGTCTGTTTTGTTTATGTATAAAGTATCTGGTGATACATAGTATTTATTTGATATCGTTAGCTTGCCGTTATCATTGTGTACTTCTAATTGATAATCTCCTAAAAAGTATGTATTTGTTGTTATATTTCCTGACTTATATAAACGTGCAAAACGAGCACGATCTGGATCGTATACATACGTTACTGTAGAATTATAATATTTATCCAATAACTGGTTTGGCTTATCAAAACTGGTATAGGTGATTGCACGATATAAACCTTTTACCTGACCTTCTATCTGATTTCCATTGTTGTCATATTTGTAATTATAGACACTTCCTTGGATACTTTTGATACTGGTCACCGCATGCGGTAAATTTCCTTTACCGTCTCCATACGTATAGGTGCCTACATCTGATTTGTAAGTTAAATTCCCCAAATCATCATACTTATAACTTGTTTGAGTTTTTCCATTTGCATTCCATGCGGTTAGCCGATTTAAGTTATCATAATTAAAACTTTCTGCCGCTTTGGTTACGTTGTTATCTCTGGTTTGTACATTTCCTAGCGAATCGTAACTATATTGTAAGTTTTGGACTATAGTTGCATCGTTTGCTTGGGTTTGTATCGGTTCTTTTGTTTCATTTGTTTTATTTGTTTTATTTTTTTCATCTATTTTATTATTTTCTGCTTTTTGGTTTTCCGTTTTTTGATTTACTTTCTTTATCCTTGTAATTCCTGGCAGTAATTTCCTTTGTAACGCTAAGGCTTGACTTAATTTAGTTTGAATATTTAGTAAAAATCCTGTTCTGGGATCGTAAGTCTTTGTTGTTATTAATCCATTACTGTGCGTCTCTGAAATAACATGACCTGCCGCATCCATCGCATTGACTTGCCAGTACATCTGACCCGTATCTGCATTTTCTTTCTTTTCTAAATATCCTAATTCATTGTAATCATTTTTTACCTTTACATTTCCTGGATAAACCGTGGTTAATAATCGGCTATACTGGTCATAACTCATACTGGTCGTATAAGTATCGTTATTAATGCTCACTGTTACGGTTTCCGGCAATGATAAATTATTATAACCAATAGTTTTTGTATAATTGCCAATACCATCTTTTTCCGCCGTAATTAACTGTGTTGCCGTGGGTTTATTTCCTCTATTGCTTATTCCTGTTTTTTTTATCAATTTACCCACATTATGCGCATTCTTGTCAGCACCATAAGTCCATGCACTGGTTCCTCCTTTATCGGTCCGGCTTATCATCCTTCCTAACTTATCGTAACTAAATGTCGTCGTGTTTCCATTCGCATCAGTCTGTGATATCAGCTCTCCCAATACATCATATTTGTAATTCCAGTTTCCTTTATCCGGATCATGAATCGCGGTCTTTCTGCCTAGTTTGTCATACGTAATTGTCGATGCCGACACACCATCTGCACTCATTAAAATTAAATTGTCATAAGAGTCATATTTGTAATGTGTATGAAAACCGTTATTATCTATTGACTCTATTACTTTTCCATTTACATTGGTTTTTTTGATTATTTGCTGTTTTAACGGATTTATTGTTGTTGTGGTTAAACCATCATAATTTACTGTAATTACACTATCATCCGGATTGGTGGTTTCTATCGCTCGACCTAATACATCATATTTGAATCTGGTGTAATATGCTTGGTCCCCGATGATTTCTCCTGTAAGCATTTTTGTTTTATTTGTTTTATCATTTTTTGCATTTAAAGAACTATCTCCAAAATATGGAACCGACTGTTGAATTACTCGACCAAGATCATCATAAAATGTATCTTTCCAAATTATTCGTCCATCAAAGCCTTGCGTCGTCGATGCCGTATCTCTGCCTAATTGATCGTAGTACATTACATCTGTTGTGCCGCCTGTGGTATGAGTTGTCACAGAATATACCGCTTTTATCGGCTGGCCTTCCATTCCTTGGCCTACTATTTCTATTTTAGGATTTTTGTAATTGCCCGATTGTAGTTTTAGATAATTTGTTATTTTTTTTATTTTTTCATTTTTATTTTCGTTTATACTTGTTACATGTATTCTGCTCGCCGACGGATTGCACCAATTATAAACTTGTGTCGTTACTGTACCATCTGGATTTGTGACTTTCGTCTTTCTCCCAAATCCATCATATTCATATGTCGTAACTAATCCATTTAAATTCGTAACTGTTAATGGCTCGCCAAATCTCTCATCTATCGTTTGTGATTCTGTTTGGCCTAATGCATTTGTCTTGGTTAAAATAAATCTTCCTTCCGTATCGTATGTTACGCTGTTAATCCTCGTTTCTATGTCTTTTCCTGATATCGTTGTCTTGATTAAATTTCCAAACTTGTCTCGATCGAAATTTTTCGTCAATGTATAATTCGCATCATCCGGTTCTATTGCTGTTTGTTTTAACATTCCGGTTGTATCATCATAAGCAAAAGTTGAGGTACGCGTTAAAGCCGCATTATTCGGACTGCTTTTGGTTACTACAGTTTTGGTTAATTCTCCTAAATACCATTTGTCCGGATCATTCTTGTAAGTATTTTGTGTGTGCGTCTCATAAGCTCCTGTCGCTCCGCTTAACGTCTCATCCACATCTACTGCATTTCCGTAATCATCTAATTGCGTTGTTGTGGTTTTCGTACTGGTTAATGATCCGTCACTTAATGCATAATGGCGTTCTACTGTTTTAGAAGAATAAGGCAAATAATAAGTATGGTTTACACTTCCATCTCCATACTGTTTTACCTGCCAAGTGATTTGACTATCATTAAGCGCTGTGCCATCTTTACGTTGTGTTAACGTAGCAACTGGTTGATGTGCTAAATGTCCTGCCGCATCCTGACTATACGTTGTAGTTTTGTGAATACCTGTCGCTTCATCTGTCCTGGTTACATAATGAAAGCCTAAAAACCCATAACCTAATTTATTTATCTTCGCTCCCATGTAATGATAACTGGTTATATGCTGAGTGTTATTTTGATTAGCCGTATTGTATTTTCCTGTTTTTTTCTTTCTATTATTTTTTGTAGTTGGTTTTTGCAGACGATTTAAAGTTCGAGGATCATTTGTTGCAGTATCACTTGACGTTTGATACACAACATACATCGGCATCTGTATATCCTGATCCGGATATTTAGCATCATGTTCTTTTATATACACTACCGGACTGGTTATCGGTTCATAATCAATCGTCGTCTTCTCGCCCAATCCATCTGTTATTCCGATTAAATAATCCGGTAATTTTTTTGCTTTGTTGAGCCAGCTTCTTAATTCATGGTTATGTCCTTCTATAACATCTACTAATCCATTACCATTTAAATCTATAAAACGGGTACCAGTTTTATTGCCATCGTATGTTATTGCTACAGGTGGAACATAACTATTATTTTCTTTAAACCCGTATCCAGTATTCAACCAAGCATGTAATTCACTTTTATTCCCTTCTACCAAATCTAAAAGATCATCACCATTTAAATCTAAAAAACGCACACCATTATCTTTGCCGTTAACATCAATTACTGCCGGCATAATATATCCTTCTGTTACCGATTTCCAACCTACACCCGTATTAAGCCAGGACTCATATCTTGCGGGTCCGCCATATATATTTCCTTCTAAAACGTCAGCTAATCCATCACCATTAATATCTATATTCCTAACACCAAGATCTATCCCAGAATCTCTCCCAGTATCAATGTATGGTGTAGGCGGTTTATAATCCGTTACCTCACGCCAGCCTTCTCCAGTATTCAACCATGCTCTTAAACAATAACTGCCGGATACATAACTACCTTTCATAAAATCAAGCAAACCATTCCCATTTAAATCGACTAGCCTTACACCCAAATCTTTACCATCCGCTACAAATACTACAGGGGGTTTATACGTCTCATTTGCATGCCAACCTTCTCCCGTATTAATCCAAAAATTATATCTTGCGGGCCCGCCATATATATTTCCTTCCAAAATATCAACTAATCCATCCCCATTTATATCCATATTCCTAACACCAAGATCTATCCCAGAATCCCTCCCAGTATCAATGTACGGTATGGGGGGCTTATAATTCGTTACCTCACGCCAACCTTCTCCAGTATTCAACCATGTTCTTAAACAATAACTACCAGATTCATAACTACCTTTCATAAAATCTGGTAAACCGTTGCCATTTAAATCGGTTAGTCTTACACCTAAATTTTTACCGTCTGCTACAAATGCTACGGGAGGTTTATAAGTTCCATTTTCATACCAACCATTTCCCGTATTAATCCAAGTTCTAAGTTCCCCTGTATGCCCTTCCATAAAATCTGGTAAACCATTACCTGTAAGGTCAACTAATCGCACCCCCAGATCTTTATCATTACTAACTAATGAAACTGGTGGCTTATAATTATCAACCTCTTCCCAACCCTCATCATTAGTTTGCCAATTAAATTTCGTTGCTGGATATGAGTTTCCACTTGCATCACTTAATTTAATACTGGTTAATCTTGATCTATATGTGTTTGGACTGATTTCGTAAGTTAATTGATAGTCATAAACTAATTGATAATTTCCTGTTTGATCTCCTGAGTATACTTTGATTTCACTTAGTCTTTTGTTTAATACGCTTTTTGAGCCTGCATGATATAACGTTCTTGCATCCGGCCGATCGGCATAAACAAATTCTACTTTGTTATATGGTTTTATTCCTGCTGCATCATTTCCGGTATAGTCTATTTCTGTTGGATAAAATACTCCGTTTGCTTCATCTTTAAAGTAATGTACTTGTAAATAATTTCCTGCGGTGTCTTCGATTTTATCCAAAGTCCATTGCTTTACGGTTTGATCATCTATTACTTTTCCTTTTGGATCTTCTATGTGTGCTTTTAGTCTTGCGTCTTCGCTTACTCCGTATTCCGCTATTTGTCCTCCTTTCGTCCAGACTTTAAAACTTTGCGGACCATTTCCTTGTCTTCCATACGATATTATTTTTGATTGGCTATCAATGTATGTTCGGTATTCTGTCTGATCTTGTCCATAATCTCCTTTTATCGCCACAAGCTGCTGGCCGCCTAATGAAAATCTGTCTTGATCGGTAAAATCTACTCCGTGGATTTGACCATTTTGTGCTTTGTTTTGCGGCGCTCGAATTATTGAGGTTAAACCTTCTAACGAAAAACCCATTCCAAGCAAACCATTCTTTTGATTGCTGCTATAAGTTATCGAAAGCTTTGGTGTCATTCCAGCAGTACCTGGAGGGACGTTTATCGGAACATTATATACCGCTGCTCCTACTTCATTTACTGTAAGCTTTCCTGATAAACTTCCTACTTCTTCTGTATTTTTTTTGTTTTTCTGATTAAAACCTGTGATGAAATTTGATAATTTCGCTGTTTTATTTTCATAATTTTTTTCAGTTCGATATGTTTCCGCTGCTGAAGGCATGATTTGTGAACTAGCAAAACAGATGCTAATGCCACAAAATGAAATCGCAATTAGCATCTTTATCAGTTTTTTAAATAACAAATTACCGTAGCTTATCTGATATCGCATAATATATCGCTCCTTTCGTTGCCTTTGTTCATTTTACTTGCTGTTCAACGCGAGCTCAGTTTAAGGATAGGCTGCAAATAAAATAAACAACCATGCTGATTTAAGATAAATTTCGTAGCGATAATAAAACTTTTAAATAATAAAATCAATCCGTATAAAATACCTAATCTAATGAAGTTGCGAAATTGCTTTTTTATTTATTTCTGCGCGGGATGTGCATATAATTTCGCCAACTCAGATTCTGCAAAAAACTTTAACAACTCTTTTTTTGTGTGCATATTTAATTTCTTTTTTAAAATCTCAATATGCGCTTCAATAGTACGATAAGAAACTCGTAAACAAGAAGCTATTTGTTTTGCAGTCATCCCTTTAGACAATAGAGTTAAACACATGATTTGTTTTTTTGTAACAGAAATATCACCACGTTTACTATCAATTTTATATTTAGAAAGCTCCAACATCTCTGATAAATTGTTAGCAATACTTTGTTGTTCTAAAAGTTCCACTTCTCTGTTAAATCCTGGAAGCATAATGGATTCAGACTGAGATTTCTGTATTAAGCAATCGGCTTTTTGTTTGAAATATAGCTGAAACTTGTTGAGAATGTCTATATGATTAAAATAGTAATCAATCACACTAGTGCTTTTATTATGCGAGGCAAATCCAAAAAATTCGAAATAGCTGTTTTTTTTCTCTGTCATAATAAAAAGATGATTCAAATTAAACAAATTAGCAGCATCAAAAGCTTTATCCGGTTCAAATGAAGAAAGTAGATGTAATCCTGACAACACCTGATTAGGCTGTAAATATTGTTCGTTGTTAAAAATATGCAAATTCCATTCTGCATTAGTACTTAAAGAAACATATCTTCCGTTTGAATATAATTGAGCATACCAGCAATAATCTATATCAGAATAATTAAACAACGGTTTACATATTGTTGCAACTTCTGGAGTACTAATAAGAGAAAAATGCTGGTTTGGTAGTAATTTTTTCATAATGTGCATAATCCTGCAGATAATAAAATCAACCTGTATAAATACTTAGTAACTGATGTCACAATTCATCATAAGCACAAACGTAAGTGGTCAATAAAATACATTTATTCCTATTGTCTATAGGTGTTATGCTTCCACAAAGCCTCGCTGATGCAATTATCTAAAAAGTTGCTTATAGGGTTTTTATAAAACCACATACTAAAACGGTTAAATTTCTTTGTGGCCCCAAGATATCTATTGCTCAAGGTAGATAACTCATCGGCTGATAGTTTTACATCACTTATTATGTTTTCAAAAATTTTTGAATTACGCATAATAAAATAATATTCACATTTATTTAGTTTTTTTAATTTGGCTGTTTTTTTTAACATGTCATCAACAAATCTTTTTTTGAAGTAAGTTTTATATGTTTCTTTGCTTATTTTATCTTTAAAAATAGCTTTTGTGTATAGCATTATTACGGTTTCAGAAAATTTTTCAAGCGACGATGATTTGGGTGACTTATCAAAGAATTCCGAAAAAATATTAAAACATTCTTTAGGTATTAATTCATTTTTTTTCTCTAGGGATAGTGATTTTGAATTTATTACTACAATTATAAATAATACAATAAGTATTTTATGTTCACCTTTTTTTGAATCAAGCACAGCTTTAACAAAAATTTTAACAACATTTGCGTGTCCGTTTTTTAATGCCATGTAAAATCCAGGGGTGCCATTATTTCGTTTTGCAGCCAGTAATTCATGTTTTTGATCATCATCCAATTTTGAATCAAGCACAACTTTAATAAAAGCTTTAACAGCATTTGCGTGTCCGCTTTGTAATGCCATGCAAAGTCCAGGGG
>JASFHH010000011.1:0-48456 GCA_050123335.1 Gammaproteobacteria bacterium | reverse complement strand
GTGTTCTTCAATCTGAGAACCATAATTCAATGGCATATCCCAACCGAAAAAATCTACTATTTTTGCTCCGGCCGCAAGGTGGGCCTCATATAAAGGAGTCTTTTTACCCATTTTTTTTCTCCTAATTTGGTGTGAAATCGTGGAAACGGACAAGGCCCTAGTATACTAGATTTTTGAATAAGCTCAACAGATATTGTAAGATTTTAGCTGGTAGAGCTTGCGATTTTTGACTATCGCACTTCTTTTTTATTAGAATTTTCCTGAATACAAAAAAAAGATATTGGATTTATATAAATTTTTAAGGACGAAAAAGTTAACTCTATTTGCAGAAACCATCTCAATAAAAATCTGGTACACCTTTTGCAAGCAATAAATTAACCATTGACAATATCTGTCAAAGCTGAGATTATCACTCAGCATCGGAGCAAATAATATTTCTCAAAACAAAGAGGTGTTTAATGTTTTTTCTAAAGAAACTTGCAGAAAACCCTAAAACTTTCGCAACTATTGCTACAGCTTTACTTACTACCATCGGCTTAACTTTATGGCGCAAATTCTTTCCTAAAGAAATACATGAAGAAATAATAAATGATGAAAAAAAAGTAACAAAAAAAACCATTAAGGGGATATACAAGATTGTAAAACAATATCTTTACGATCCTGATAAAAAATTAACGATGGATCGAATTCGACAAGAAATTTTCCCTAAAGCAAAAGAAATAAAACGAATTAAAATGGTTCTGTTTAAAAACCGCGAGAATCAAATAGTAGGTTGTATTGTATTTAGATTTGGCGAAATTAAAGAAAAAAAAGATACATTCGCTTTTATGGGTTCCTCAACCTTTATTTCTAAAGAAGCCCGAGGAAAAACATCCTTATTATGGCACTATACCAGAGAAATGGTTAAACATGTTTTGACTAACATTGTATGCTGTAAGATTCCTGTCTGGTTTGATGTAATGTCAATACATTCATACAAACAAACAGCAAAAAATCTTCATGGCTTATACCCAACCAGAACAAACCCCATACCAAATAATTTAAAAACAGCAGTGAAGGGGATAATCAAAAATGCATTTTTATCATCAGGATTCAAACTGGTAAAAGATAAAGATTTCTATGTGCTAAAAACACCATTCCCATTAATTGTTTCGCCAAAAGATTTGAAAAGAATCAAAGTTTTAGCTAAAACAGATAAAAACGTAAAGTTTTTCTTGGAAAAAACCGGGGGTATTGTGGGAACACAACAAAAAAATAATGAAAAAACAACCATAATGCCTAATCAATTATTCATAATATGGCTCGGATTTCCAATAAATTTGTTTATGAGCGTATATAACGCATTCTATGAAGCAATGATTACACGCAACAGAATAGCTAATTTAAGTTTTTTCAAAAACAAAACCACATCAACAAACAACAATTCCCAAACAATAGAAGAAAAAAAACCGGAAACTGCATCAAAACTAAATCTTTAATAAAACTTACAGCTGAATTATTCCGTTTTATTATGCAACACAAAAAGACCAGGGGTGAAAGATTTTTTGAATATCTAATCTTATGATATTGCCGAAATATTTACTACATATACTGCAGAGATAATTTACCAGCAGGGCTATTAAAACAAATTAAACAAGTTTATCTTTTCAAGGTCGTTTTTTCTGTATTCTCTTGCTCTTTTTGATCTTTTTGTTCTTGTTTTTCTTCTTTTTTCTTAGTTATTTCTGATTTATTCACTACATTAATCTCGAATTTCTTTTCTAACTCGTCAATTAATTTTTGAACTAACTTTTCACGATCTTTTTTAGGAAATGTCTCTACGTTAATTATGACATTTTTCATTCCTGCTGCTTTGACTGTTTTTGCTGTTTGCGAAATTGACTTTTCATTGATAGGCGTTTTTTTTGGCACAGAAATACCTGTTGGATTCACATGCAATACTGTGTCATTTTCTTTATTATTATCATTTTTAAATCTTACCTCTATTATTCTTTTAGTTACATCAAGTTTATCTTTATCGGTAACAATTTGGTTTTTTGGCACTTTACCTTGAGATTGCGGCAACAAAGTAATTTCTGCTCCTTTTAAATTCTTTTGTAGATTATTTAATAATTTCTCGATAGCACTTTTTGGTTTATTTTTGTCGTTATTCAATTTATTTTTAGTTTGTTCTCGCTGCTCAATTGCTTTTGTAATTTTCTGCAATTCAGCAATCAAAATCGTTGCTAATTTTATTGCTTCTTGATTTTTTTCGAATTGTTTCTTTTCATCAAATTTTTTCTGATTGAGTTCTTCTACAAATTCTTTCAACTTATTAATCGCTAAGTTTAAGCCTTTAACATTCTTCTCTTTTATCGCTGTTTCAATTCCATCAGGTTTCTCAATTCCTGCTTCTTGACAAATTTTTCGTTGCTTTTCATTGAGTTCTTTCATAATGATTTTTCACCTATATTTATTTAATTAATCCTTCAATTACAACATTACGCGCGTTTTAGATTGCTGTTGTTGCGGCTGCTTCTTTTCAGGCTGCACTTTCTGAGGTTTTGGTGTCTCCGGGGTTTTTGGCTTCACAACCTGTCTTACATTTGTCTCCGGGGTTTTTGGCTTCACAACCTGTCTTACATTGCCTTTATTTATTTTGCTAAAAGACTGCTGTTTGTTTGATCTGTTTTCCCGCTCCTGGTTTGCATTTGCTGCTTTCTGTTGCCTAACAGTATGTGCGTAACTAACAGTAGCGCCTGCATGCAATAATGATTTAAGAAGATTATTCAATGTTTCAAAAATCATGCGCATAACCGGATCTTCAAGTTTTGCTGCTTGCCAATTTTCCTCGATCTGCCCTCTAACATTGTCATTATTAGACTTTTGCGCTTCCCCAAAAGTCTTAATTTTCTTATCTTCATCACCTTTTTTAAAATCAATTAAATTCTTTTCTTGAGCTTTTTTAGCAAGATTATTAATTAATTTTTTCAAAGATTCTGGATCTTTCGACGCATCCGATAATTCTTCTTTAGTCAGATCTAACTTTTTGAGCTGTTCAGGATGCTTTTCCCATATTTTCTTAACCTGATCACTAATTTGATTATCCTGCAACTTTTCCGGATGTGATAATTTGTCGTTTTTTGAATCTTGACTTGTTTTTTCTTTTGACCCCGCCATGACTGATCCCCTCTAACTTCCAAAAGTACAATAATTATAGTATGGCTATTTAAAGACGGCCAACCGAAATACCGATTTTTTGGCCATATTTGATTGATTTATCAGGGTGTAAGCTAGCATCCCAATGCATCCGCTTAGGTTCGAATAGCATAATAACTGTAGAACCCATAGAAAAGTAACCCATTTCCTGGCCACGTTGCAACATAACATCATTGTAAACATATGATTTTATTGATTTATCTTTATTTGGAGTAACCTTGCCCGCCCAAATTGTATTAATACTGGCAACTATCATCGCTCCAATCATGATAACTGCCATTTTGCCAATTTCTGTCTCAAACATGCAAATAACTCGCTCATTTTTGGCAAAAATTGCAGGTATCTGGTTCGTTGAAGCTTGATTAACCGCAAACAAACTACCTGGCACATAGGTCATCTCCAACAATTTTCCAGTAAATGGCATATGTACACGGTGATAATCTTTAGGGGATAGATAAAGAGTAATGAATTGCCCTTGCCAAAACTGCTGCTCAAATTCTGTTCCACCCAAAAGCCCATCCAAACTATAATCCATACCTTTCGCCTGAATTAACCGACCTTGAGCAATTTCGCCAAATTGGCTAACAGTACCATCAACCGGACTTACAATCACTCCAGGTGCGTTTGCAATTGGTCTTAAGCCAGCTTTTATTTTACGAATAAAAAAATTATTAAATGTAGTATAATCTGAAGCCGATGGGTCTTCTGCAATACTCATATCTACTTTATAGTGTTTGATGAACCAATTGATCATCAAATCTTTCAGCCATACCCATTCAGAATTGGCAGCAAAACCTATCAACCGCGATAATAAATGCTTTGGAATAAAGTATTGTAAGAAAACTAATAATTGTTCTAACATAAATTAATTATACAATCGAAGTTAGAAACCATAAAGATTATTCGCAATAAGTATAGGTTATGTTAGAAAGCAGCAGCGTGCTTCAAAGTGAAATTCATGCTAAATCACTAGTCGAAACTTTGTCACATAACATGTATACTAAAGGGAATAAAATTTTATGAAATATTACAGATGTTGTCATCCCGCGGCTTGACCGCGGGATCCAGCGCTGAATTGCTTTATTTTCTGGATCCCGCGGTCAAGCCGCGGGATGACAACGAGGCAAAAACAAACTACCAAAATATTACCCATAGAGAAGAGATAAACTTTGAAAACATATCTAGTAGGCGGAGCCGTCAGAGATTCGTTATTAGGCATCCCAATTAAAGAACGTGATTGGGTGGTAGTCGGTGCAACGGTGCAGCAAATGCTGGATTTAGGTTTCAAACCAGTCGGTAAAGAATTCCCGGTTTTTTTACACCCAAAAACTAAAGATGAATACGCGCTCGCGCGTACTGAAAAGAAAGTCGGGCGCGGTTATCACGGATTTGAATTTCACGCAAGCCCTGATGTTACTTTAGAAGAAGATTTAAAACGCCGTGATTTAACTATCAACGCGATTGCACAAGATGATGATGGAACGATCATTGACCCCTTTCATGGACAAGAAGATTTAAAAAATAAAATTTTGCGTCATGTTTCAGATGCCTTTGCTGAAGATCCCGTAAGAATTTTACGTGTTGCGCGCTTTGCCGCGCGTTTTGCTGATTTCAAAATTGCACCAGAAACTCTGCAGTTAATGAAAAACATGGTTTATTCCGGCGAAGTTGATGCACTGGTTCCAGAACGTGTTTGGCAAGAATTAGAACGCGCATTATCGGAAAAGCATCCGGAACGTTTCATTGAGGTTTTACGTGCCTGCAATGCATTAAAAATAATTTTTCCTGAAATTGATAATTTGTTTGGAGTACCTAATCCAATTGATTGGCATCCAGAAATTGATTCTGGAATTCATACATTATTGACGCTAAAAATGGCAGTAAAATTGTCTGACGATCCAACAATTCGTTTTGCAATTTTATTGCATGACCTTGGAAAAACCAAAACCTCCAAAGAATTACTACCAAAACATCACGGCCATGAAAAAGCCGGCGTATCTCTAATTAAGACTTTGTGTGAACGTTTGCACGTACCGCGCAAATATCAAGATTTAGCTGAGTTAGTTGCACGATATCACGGTGAATGTCATAAAGCATTTGAATTAACCCCCAATACAGTCTTACGTTTATTAGAAAAATTAGATGCGTTTCGCAGACCCGAAAGGTTTGAAAAGTTTTTGATTGCATGTGAAGCAGATGTGCGCGGACGCCTTGGATTTGAAAACAAACCTTATCCTGAAGCTGATCACTTAAGAAAAATTTTTGCTGCCATTGCAAATATTGATAACAAAAAAATCGTAGAAAAATTTTCCGGCCAACAAATCGCGCAAGCAATTCATGATGCAAGATTAAGAATAATTAAAAATCTCCATACTGCGATTGCAAAATAGAAATTATTGCAATCCCCGCCGTTTCGGCACGTAAAATTCTTGATCCAACCTCTACGTCGAGAAAATTATGTTCTTTTGCAAGAGCAACTTCCTCGTCAGTAAACCCACCTTCGGAACCTATTAGAACACAAATGCTGGATGCCGCGATCAAGTCGCGGCATGACAACGAACCATTTGGATCTAAAATAATTTTTGTATTTGCTTTATTTTGACTAACAAAATCTGCAAAACTCACTGGTAAATTAATTTTTGGCAAAATATTTCTACCACATTGTTCGCACGCACTAATAATTATTTTTTGCCAGCGCGTGATTTTTTTCTGCCAACGGTCACTAGATAATTTTACATTACATCGCGCAGTAATGATTGGAGTAATTTCTATGCCGCCAAGCTCAACAAATTTTTGCAAAATAAAATCCATTTTATCGCCAGAAACCAGACCTTGCGCTAAATGGATTCTTAAATTAGATTCGCGATTAATATTTTTGAACTCATTCAGCCGAACTTTTACTTTACGTCGCTTAATTTCAATTATTTTTGCTAAATATTCACCACCTTTGCTATTAAAAATAATTAATGGCTCATTAACTTTAAGCCGCAACACATTAGCAACATGATTAACTGCATCCTGATCTAAATCTATTTCAATGCCTACTGCAAGAGCGGTCGCTTGAAAAACTCTATGAATCATTTTGCCGCTGCTTTCAAAGCATCAACTTTATCAAGTTTCTCCCAAGAAAAACCTTCTTCCTCACGACCAAAATGCCCATACGCTGCAGTACGTTTATAAATTGGTTTTCTTAGATCTAACTCATCAATGATACCATGTGGTTTCAATTCAAAATGCTCGCGAATCAAAGCGATAAGTTTTTCATCAGAAAGCTTGCTAGTGCCAAAAGTATTAACATTAATTGACGTCGGTTCCGCAACCCCAATCGCATAAGAAACCTGAAGCTCACATCGCTCTGCTAATCCTGCTGCTACAATATTTTTAGCAACATAACGCATCATATAAGTTGCTGAACGATCAACTTTGGTTGGATCTTTCCCGGAGAAGCATCCGCCGCCATGGTGCGACATCCCGCCATAAGTATCAACAATAATTTTACGACCAGTCAATCCGCTATCTCCTAACGGACCACCAACAACAAATCGACCCGTAGGATTAATATAAAACTTAGTATTTTTAGTAATCCACTTTTCTGGCAGTGTTGGTATAATAATTTCATCCATCACTGCGTCTTTTAACACATCCAATGTAATATCGCCTCTATGCTGAGTAGAAAGAACTACCGCATCAATAGCAACAGGCTTATAGTCAACATAATGAAAAGTTAATTGGCTTTTCGCATCCGGACGCAACCAAGGTAAAGTACCGTTTTTTCGGACAAGAGCCTGGCGTTTCATTAGCCTATGTGCATAAATTATCGGCGCCGGCATGAACACATCAGTTTCGTTAGTTGCATAACCAAACATCATGCCTTGATCGCCCGCACCTTGTTCATGTGCTCTGGTTTCATCAACACCTTGAGCAATATCAGGAGACTGTTTGCCGATTGCAGACAAAACTGCACAAGATTCCCAATCAAACCCCATATCTGAGTTGTTATATCCAATCTCACGAAGTGTATCTCTAGTTAATTTTTCAATATCCACCCACGCGGAAGTGGTAATTTCACCCCCAACTAATACCATGCCTGTTTTAACAAAAGTCTCACAAGCAACTCGCGCCACCGCATCCTGTTCAATAATAGCATCAAGCACCGCATCAGAAACCTGATCGGCAATTTTATCTGGGTGACCTTCAGATACAGATTCAGAAGTAAATACAAAATTTCGTTTCATTTTTAACCCTCATATGTATATCAAGCATCTGCATTATACAACTCTAATTGCTACCTGCAAAGACATCATTTACCTGCTATACTTCACCCTATGCAAAAGAATGACAATTCAAATACCCATTTTATCAACTTGGCTAATTACCTCACTCAAGGCGATGTGAAAAACTCTCGCGCTAACACCTTTAATAAAACTTTAAAATTACGGACACAACGCAGTATTTTGATTCAGTTGGCACAAAGTATTGTACATGCCAAAAAGAAATATCCCAATTATCAAAAACAACTAAATAATCTGTCGCTGGAATTGCTTAAACTACACCAACAAATACAAAATGTTAATGCACCTAAAACATTAGATAGGTTACTAAAAAAATATCAACAACTAATTAGACTGATTATAACAGGGCTTGCAGGCGATAGTAGTGACGGTGCGACTGCGACTTTGCAAATGCCTATTTTTAATAAACATAACCCTAAAATTGATCACACAGAAATTACCAAAAAGCTTAATCAATTATTACAAGAAAATATTAATACTAACCCCTATACATCAATTGGCGAACTCGTCGTTAATCTTATTATCGGAATTTTTAGTTTCTTTATGGCCGATTTGGAAAGTTTTGATGAAGAAACCAAAAATCGATTAAATAAAGAATTAACTAACTACAAACAAGAACAAAAATATACTAATGCTATTTTCGCCCAAACTATAAAAAAGCTTAACGAACTTACTGCTCCTGTACCTGTTCCAATAAAATCATCTAACATAAACCAAGAACTACAGGCAACAACGCATTCTATGTTTAATCCACTCAAGAAACAACTACGTCCTGCAGGCTCTTCATCCAGCGATGACCAAAAATAATAATTGCAAACTAGCTAATTATCAGCATACAATTAATTTATGTGCTCATCTTTTTTCAAGATGCGAGATTTGAAAATTGTAGTCATCCCGCGGCCTTGTTAAAGCCTGTCCTGCGGCCAAGCTTGTTGACCGGAGGAACCGCGGGATCCAGGCTGCTTGATAGTTTTTTTGCTGGATTCCGCGATCAACATGCTGGGTCGCGGAATGACAGATAGCTTTTAGTAAAGGATTACGAATGATTTCAATTTTTGATTTATTCACTGTTGGCATCGGCCCATCAAGTTCACATACCATTGGCCCAATGCGAGCAGCCAACAGCTTCGTAAATGAATTAGCTGATGATAAACTTTTGGCCCACACCAAATCAATAACAGTTCAATTATTCGGTTCATTAGCATTTACTGGCGAGGGACACGGTACTGATAGAGCGATTACCGTTGGATTAGAAGGTCATACCCCAGAAACCGTTGATCCAGATTTTTTGCATTTGCGTTTTGCTACTATCAAAAAAAATAAGCATATAAAATTAGACGAAAAATTTACTATTGAATTTGATCCCGACGCTATTATTCACGATTATGATACACATCTTCCTGGACATCCAAATGCCTTATGCTTTACCGCTCATGATGAGCACCAAAAAAATCTTCACCAAAAAACTTACTATAGTATAGGCGGAGGAACCATCGTAGAGAATGTAGAAGAATCTTTTTGTACCGAAGAAGGACATAAAGTCCCATATCCATTCGCTTCTGCCAAAGAACTACTACAATTATGCTATGCAAACAAATTGCGTATTGCTGAATTAATGATGGAAAACGAAAAAATTTGGAAAAGTGAATATGATATAAAAACACAATTATTAGAACTTGCCGAAATTATGCAAGAAACAATTGATCGGGGATGCACTACCCCAGGTATTTTGCCTGGTGGTTTAAACGTAAAACGCCGTGCTCCAATTTTATATGAGCAGACTATAAAAAGTGCTCAAGATCAACAAATGTCTTGCGATAAAGACTCCTGCATAATTCCTTGTAGTGGATCGAAAGAAGCATATTTAATCTCTGCCGGTGCTTTAGCAGTAGGAGAGGAAAATGCTGCCGGAAATAGGATTGTAGTAGCTCCTACCTGTGGAGCTGCTGGTGTTTTGCCCGCCGTATTATGGTATAGCAAAAAATTCTGTGCCAACATTGACGATGCAAAAATTATTGAATTCTTATTAACTGCCGCCGCTATCGAAATCCTATATAAAAAACAAGCCTCTATTTCTGGAGCGGAAGTAGGCTGCCAAGGAGAAGTCGGAGTGGCATGCTCAATGGCTGCAGCCGGTTTAACCGCTATGCTTGGCGGTAATTTACAGCAAGTAGAAAACGCCGCCGAAATTGGCATCGAACACCATTTAGGTCTAACTTGCGATCCAATAAAAGGCTTAGTACAAATACCATGCATTGAGCGCAATGCTGTCGCTGCTAATCAAGCCGTAAATATTGCACATTTGGTACTATCAGAATCTGGAGAACATGCCATATTTTTGGACAATGCCATTCAAACCATGAAGCAAACAGGGCTTGATATGAGTAAAAAATACAAAGAAACTGCCTTAGGAGGACTAGCTGTCAACATTCCCAACTGTTAAAGTTAAAAAATAAAAAAAATTAATGCATATTGGTAAAGTCGATGTTAGGATTATAATTGATATTAGATGAAACACCATGAAATATTGAGGTTTTTATGATTAAATCGGAATTAATTGCAGAAATATGCAAAAAGCAGCCTCATCTTGCGGAAAATGATGTTGCGCTATGCGTTAACACTATCTTCGACAAAATGGTTGAACACTTAGCTGCCGGTGGGCGTGTTGAAATACGGAATTTTGGGAATTTCGATATCCGCTATCACAAACCTCGTACTTCACATAATCCAAAAACTGGTAAAAAATTCCTCACCAAACCAAAACACGTTATTCACTTTAAGCCAGGAAAGGCGCTAAAAGACAACATTAACGCTTCGCGTCATTTGCCGATTAAGGAAGCGCACCAAGAAGAAACGGAAGATTAAGGAATTCACAGTTTAGGCAAAGTTACCCCGATCTGCCCCTGATATTTGCCACAGCGATCCTTATAAGAAACTCCACATTCCTCATCTGACTGCAAAAAAATCATTTGCGCCACGCCTTCATTTGCATAAATCTTAGCTGGTAAAGGTGTAGTATTAGAAAATTCTAAAGTCACATGCCCTTCCCATTCAGGCTCTAAAGGTGTTACATTAACAATAATGCCACAACGCGCATAAGTAGATTTACCTAAACAAATAGTTAATATATTACGAGGAATACGAAAATATTCTATCGTCCGTGCTAAAGCGAAAGAATTGGGGGGAATAATACACTCATCACCTTCAACCGTGACAAAACTGGCCTCACTAAAATTTTTTGGATCTACGATTGCTGAATTAAGATTCGTAAAAATCTTAAACTCAGTAGCACACCGCACATCATAACCATAACTGGAAGTGCCAAAAGATACAATCCTATCATCACTTAAATGACGCATCTGCTGATCAGTAAACGGCTCGATCATCCCATGCTCCAACGCCATGTATTTAATCCACTTGTCTGACTTAATTGTCATGATGTCCTCCAAAAATTTAATTATTTACTGATGTTAATATAAATTGAAAATATGAGATATATAGATTAATTTTTCGACGACTAGCTCCCATGGATGGAAGAGCGGGAGGCACATGGAGGTGCCAGGGAGGAGAAAAATTAATCTATATATCTTATATTGCTTTTTTGCGTAATATCAATTATTCGTGTTAATATAACAGTCGTCTTATTACTAAGCAAGGAACAAATTATGACTAAAAAATACGAAAATATCACTCAAGAATTATCAAAATATTTAGCCAAACTACGAAAAGAAATGCCGGAAATCACTCAAGGCTTTTCGCAGATGGTACAAAATGCCACCAAAGATGGAATTTTAAGTACAAAAACCAAAGAACTAATCACTTTAGGCATTGCTGTCGCCAATCGCTGTGAAGGCTGTATTGGCTTTCATACACAAAAACTAGTCAAACTTGGTGCAACCCGCGAAGAAATAATCGAAACTTTGGGGGTAGCAATGTTTATGGGCGGCGGACCGTCATACATGTATGCCGCTGAAGCCTTGCAAGCATTCGAAGAGTTTAGCGGTTAATCGCCTGATAAAATCCAACTATAAATAGGTTTGATATTAATCTGGTAGCCATCAATTTCCAAATTTTCTTGATGATCTCCAGTTAAAATTAACCCATTATCACACTTCAGTTCCTGCATCGCTGTTAATAATGCTTTAATTTCTCGATTTTTTGTTTTTGCATCATGCAAATCATCAGACACTTGGATTAATTGAACAATTTTCGCACCTTGACGAATTAAAAAATCAACTTCAAGATTATTTTTAGTTTTGTAATAAAAAATCTCATATTCTCGCCGTTTTAATTCCAAAAATACTGTATTTTCTAAAATCTGTCCGCTATTAGGGGAAAATTTAAAAGCAACTGAATTAATCAGCAAAGTATCAATACAATATATTTTTTTCTTATTAAGATTTTGTTGCTTTAATGAATAAGAAAAACAATTTATCGAAAAATATAAATAACTATTTTCTAAATATTGAATATAATTTTTTACCGTGTTAATACTACCAAGCTCTAAAATTTTTTTCAGATTATTATATGAATAAGTTTTTGCAACATTGCTAATTAAATATAAACTTAACTCTCTCAATGCCTTTATTTCACTAATTTTATAACGAGCTACAACATCACGATAAATAATATCATCATAAATACCTTTTATAATTGCTAAATCATTATATTGTAAATATTCCGGCATACCGCCATTAGCTAAATAATCAGTAAACAAACTTTTTAGCTCAGCCTGTTTTTCAGTAACCAATAAATCATTTCGATTAAATTCATACTGTATAAATTTCAAATATTCACCAAAAGAAAATGGATATAAATTAATTATAATATTTCTGCCGGTTAACCGTGTACCAGTTTCTTGGCTTAATAAAGAAGCATTTGATCCAGTAATAAAAAACTTAAACCCTTTATCCTGCATGCGCCGAACAAACACCTCCCATCGCGGAATATTTTGAATTTCATCAAAAAAGAAAATAGTTTTTTTACCATATAGCTCGATAAATATTGCATAAAGCTGATTAAAATCCTCAACTGAAAAATCCAACAAACGCTCATCTTCAAAATTTAAATGATAATATTCATCAGGATAATAATGATCCAACAACTGTTTTAAAAAAGTTGATTTCCCACACCTTCTAATTCCAGTAACTATAACTGCATACGGAGTGTTTAAATGTGGCTCAACAGCAGCAAATTTATCCCGTTCAATAATCCGCTGTTTAATTGCATGATCCTGCTGTTCTAAAACGACCTGCTTTAAAATTGACCTTTCCATTACCACCATCTTTATTTTATTCATTTACACTGAAATAATAGTATGGTTTTTGTTCACTGTCAATGAATAAAATACGCATTTTTTGTTCATTCAAGTGAACAAAAAGTAATGTTTTTATGCATTGTGAATGAATGCTTTTAGGGTTATTTCTATAACTGAATGAAAAATTAAAGTATTCTAACATTAGTTTTTACAACGAGATCTAATGTAGCCCGTATTGAGCGTTAGCAAAATACGGAAATTAATTTTTCCTGTATTCCGCGCAACGAAGCACAAGCTACATCTAATCAAATTTTTTCTTGTATTTCATTTTCGTTTTGCTTTTTTTCTGCTTTTATTTTATCTAAACTCTGCAAAATCATAAAAACGTTTTGCATAGAGATATGTTTCTTTCTCATGCCGGCTTTAATGCGGATCTGCGCATTCCATACGCATTTTGGCGCCGGGGTTTTTACATCTTCAATTTGTTTAGTTAACGAGGGAAGTTGTTTTTTAAAAAGAGGTTTAAATGTTTTATTATCTAATTTAATTTTAGAAGAAAATATACCGCTTGTATATTTTTCCACATATTTGTCAACAAGCTTTTTTGCGTCTTGATTTATGTCTGTTGACTTTTCTTTGTTTTCTGTTTTCGCCTGTACTTGCAGCAGCAACCTTAGAAAAATAGAGATTTCAATCGATGCAATCTCTGAAGAATTTCTGTTGAATTTAAAACAACAAACCCAATACGATCTTTTTGGGATAGCTTTTCCATACTGAGCAACGATCTTTTTGCAACTTTTTTTTCTTTTTACTTTCTTAAGAAACTCTTTATCCTCATCACTAAGTTGAAATTTGTTAAGTAAAGGCGTTTTTTCTTTGCTCGTCGCATATGACATATTTATTCTCCTTATATTGTAAACAGCTCATATTATAAAGCTACAATCTTAAGGTTTTATTAAAGCAATGCCAAAAAATTAAAAATTTTTCTGTGGAAAATAATTTTTTATTAGAATGAATGAATCAATGAATAGTTTTACCGGCCAGCAAAAGTTTTGTAATCACTTTGCACGCTATTTTTCGGCCTTTTTTGAATCCATACTGACCAATAAAATTCTCAGTTAAATCTGCCATAAAATCAGAAATCTGCACATCAAAATCGCCATCTTCGCCTTTAAAAATAAGATGTAACAACGAAATAGGTTCATCGTCATTTAAGAAGATATGCTCATCAATAATTTCATTAGCAAATTGTAAATCTTCTTTTTGTGTTGGCCAATCTTCGTTCATTATTATTCTTCTTGTTCTTTACGCCGTAAAAAAGTAGGTATGTCCAAATAATCCATGCTTTGTTCCATTTGCTCAACTTGCCTTGCTACATTATTAGCCTGTTGCCGCATAACGGTAGGTTTTTCCAGTTTTTGATAATCCCAATCACCATCATCTTTGGTAGCAGTTTCGACTACGTCTTCTACCGTTTGTACAGTGTTAGCAAAATCACCAATCCCAGTTACCACAATAGTAACTCTCATTTCATCTGTCATTTCCGGATCGATAACTGTACCAACAACAACATTGGCACATTCCGAGGTGATACCTTTGACCACTTCTCCAACTATTTCAAATTCGCCAATTGACATATCAAGACCCGCGGTAATATTAACCAACACTCCCCGCGCACCAGTTAAATCAATGTCTTCTAATAATGGACTGGAAATAGCAGCCTCAGCTGCTTCACGCGCACGATTTTCACCAATCGCAACACCAGTACCCATCATTGCCGTGCCCATTTCACGCATTACCGTACGTACATCAGCAAAATCAACATTAATTAGTCCAGGACGAGTGATTAGTTCTGCGATTCCTTGCACCGCTCCCAATAACACATTATTCGCTGCTTTAAATGCATCCAACAAAGTGATATTTTTACCTAAGACACTTAACAATTTATCATTTGGAATAGTGATTAAAGAATCCACATACGGTACCAAATCTAAAATTCCGCTTTCTGCCACTTCCATTCTGGGACGGCCTTCAAAAGAAAACGGCTTGGTAATAACCGCAACAGTTAAAATACCTAAATCTTTAGCAATTTGAGCAACAATCGGAGCAGCACCAGTTCCGGTTCCACCACCCATTCCCGCAGTAATAAATACCAAATCTGCTCCTGCTAATAATTCCTTAATTCTTTCGCGGTCTTCTTCTGCCGCCTGCCTGCCAATTTTAGGATCAGAACCAGCACCCAAACCTTTGGTAATTTCAGCACCTAATTGCAGCAAAGTACGCGCTTTCGAATTTTTCAGCGCTTGAGCATCTGTATTTGCACATATAAAGTCAACTCCTTCAATTTCTTGTGACAACATATGCTCAACTGCATTGCCACCACCACCGCCGACACCAACAACTTTGATTACAGCACTCTGTGGAAAGCTGTCAACTAATTCAAATTTCGGCATGCTCAACTCCTACTAAAAATATGTATCATATTTAAACATATTAGCTTAAATTTACTCAAAAAAGCAAACAATATTGGTGTCAGACACCGCGATGCGGTGTCTGACACCTGCTAAAACCCAGTAAACCATCCTTTCATCCGTCGCCACAATCCTTTGAAACTATAACCACCGGAAAATTGGTCATCATCATAACTAACTTCTTTTTGATAACCATACAATAACAATCCTATACCAGTAGCATACATTGGTTTTTGCACAACATCCACCAAGCCAGTTACATTCTCAGGAACACCCAAACGTACTGGCGCCTCAAAAACTTTTTCCGCTAATTCTAAAGCCCCCGACATTGATGAAGCTCCACCAGTCAACACTATACCCGCAGCAATTAAATCTTCAAAACCGCTGCGTCTAATCTCTGCACGCGCTAAACTGAATAATTCTTCATATCGCGGCTCACATACTGAAGCAAGTACCTTCTTCGATAATTTTCTGCCCGGCCGATTGCCAACAGATTTTACCTCAAACATATCATCATTGCTGGCCATTTCGGTTAAAGCACACGCATATTCACATTTGATTTTTTCTGCATTTTGCGTCGGAGTACGCAAAGCAATTGCAATATCATTTGTCACCTGATCACCAGCTATTGGGATAACTGCTGTATGCTTAATCGCTCCATCAGTAAATATTGCAATATCTGTCGTGCCCCCTCCAATATCAATTAAACAAACACCAAGTTCTTTCTCATCCTCCGACAAAACTGCATAACTTGATGCTAATTGCTCCAAAATAATATCATTTACCTGCATTCCACAACGCTGCACGCATTTTACAATATTCTGCGCAGCACTAACAGCACCTGACACAATATGCACTTTTGATTCTAACCGCACGCCTGACATCCCAATCGGCTCGCGAATACAATCCTGATTATCAATAATAAATTCCTGCGGCAAAATATGCAGCATTTTTTGATCAGCAGGAATTGCCACAGCGCGCGCAGCATCAATGACTCGATCAACATCCGATTGAGTAACTTCTTGATCTTTAATTGCAACAATACCATGTGAATTCAAACTACGAATATGGCTACCAGCTATTCCAGTATAAGCCGAATGAATTTTACAACCCGCCATCAGTTCTGCTTCAGCAATTGCACGCTGCACCGAATTAACTGTAGCTTCAATATTAATCACCACTCCTCGCTTTAATCCTCGAGAAGGGCTAGCACCAATTCCAACCACGTGAATCACATTGTCAGGACGAATTTCACCAACAATAGCTACAACTTTAGAAGTCCCTATATCTATACCAACAAGAAAATTTTTTTCCGGTTGTTTCCTTTTCTTTCCCATAAACTAACCCTTTTCGTACGACACAGCCAAACCGTGACTATACCTTAAATCAATAGTTTTCGGTATGATATTATTATGTGCCACTAACAATTTTTGATAAATTTGCGTAAAACCAGTTAAACGATTTAAAAAATTTTTTCGTCCAAGTTGTAGCTTTATTCCATTATTTAACATAATCTGCCAATTTTCATCATCATCGCATGTCAATGATTGTACCCGTAATTTTAATGGAGCTAAAATATTATTCATTTGCTGATAATTATCAAGTATTTTAACCGTTTGATCTTGTTTGCCAAAAAAGTGCGGTAAATTTTTTGGTAAATTATCTGATGACTGCGGAATAAAAATCTCTCCATATGCATTCAAATAACCATCATTATTCCATTGCGCAACCGGTTTGCATGTTTCAATATTAACCACTATTTTATCAGGCCATACTCTTTTTATTTCTACTTCTGCAACCCAAGGCAATTGATGTACTTTGCATTGAATATCCGCGAGATCAACCGAAAAAAATCCACGGCGAGACAATGGCTGCAACGTTTGCTCTAACTCTCGCTGATTTATAAAACGTAAATCGCCATTAACTACCACTGAATGAATTGGCAACGTATTTGGACTGTACAATTTAAACCCCGCCCAAACAAGAATGCCAACTATAACTATTATCGATAATAACCAAATATAAAGTTTACTTTTACTTGCTGTTTGATCTTCCATAACGCGCTCCATTTAAAATACGCAATACCAACGTATCAAAATCCATGCCGTGTGCTTTGGCTGCTTTAGGGAACAAACTTGTTTCCGTCATCCCAGGCAAAGTGTTAACTTCTGCACACCAAATCTTACCTTGCTTATCTTGCAAAAAATCAATTCTTCCCCAATGTTCACAACCAATTTCGTTAAAAGCCCTTAATGATAAATCTTGTAAAATTTGTTTCTCTTCATCATTAACATCACATGGGCAAATATAAACCGTACTTTTTGATTTATACTTTGCATTATAATCATAGTAACCTTCTGCGGGACAAATCTCAACTGCCGGCAATACTTGATTCTCCAAAATACCCACAGTAAATTCACGTCCTTCAACCCATGGCTCTGACATAACTTTATTATCAAATTTTAAAGCAGTCTCATATGCTGCCAATAATTGCTCTGGTGCTGTAACTTTTGAGCTTCCATTACTTGATCCTTCACGCGCCGGCTTAATACAAAGCGGAAAGCCAAATTGTTGCTGCGCTAAATCCAAATCTTTTTCACAAGTTATCTGCAAAAAAGGCAGCGTTGCAATATTAAGATTTTGCAAAATATGCTTAGTATGAATTTTATCCATAGAAATTGCTGATGCTGTGACTCCGCTGCCTGGATATGGAATACCCAAATAATCTAAAACACCTTGAATCACTCCATCCTCACCACCACGACCGTGCAAAATATTAAATGCTGTATCAAAATTACCATGGCGCAATTGAGTAATTGCATTTTGCTTAACATCAACTGCATGCGCATCTACACCCTGACGCAATAAAGCAGCTAAAATAGCTTTACCGGAAGACAGTGAAACTTCACGTTCGGCGGACATGCCACCCATTAGAACTGCTACCTTTCCAAATTTTTTTGTGTTTATTTCTTTCATAATAACTCTTCTCCAACTCCGTAACAAGGCCAGTGGTACCACTAAGCGGGGTCAAAGCTTGCATTTTACACTCTAAATTAAGCCACTAAAACCTAACTTTTCTACTTCTGTTTATTAAATTAATATTTAAAATTCAAGCTTTGACCCCATTATTACGTACCCCGATATCGTTATTCTAATATCCTAACCTCACGTGCCAATTCAATTCCAGTTTGTTGTTTAACTTTTTCCGCCACAAATTCAATTAAATTTTCAATATCAGTTGCTGTAGCATTTTTATCATTCACAATAAAATTAGCATGCTTAGTGGAAACTGATGCACCGCCAATCCGATGTCCTTTCAAACCACAAAGCTCAATTAAACGTGCAGCTTTTGCTTCCTTTGGATTTTTAAATACCGATCCTGCATTCGGTAAATCTAACGGTTGAGAATTTTTTCTTTTGGTTAACCAATCCTGCATGATTTGTAAACTTATTTCCTTATTGCCTCTTTCTAAATTAAAATACGCAGCAATAAACCATTCTTCATTTGAAATTAAATTTTTAACTTTACGATAACCAAATTCAAAATCCTTTTTTTCACGCACAAATTTTTCGCCTGCACAATTTATTGTTTCAACTTTTGTAACGTAATTCCAAATTTCACTGCCATAAGCTCCAGCATTCATAGCAAGAGCGCCACCAATTGTACCAGGAATTCCTGCTAAAAACTCCAAACCACGAAATTCCAAATCGATGCTAAAAGTTGATAACTTAGAGCTCAAGGTCCCTGCTCCGGCAAGAATCAAACCCGAACTTTCGTCATACTGTATATCATTTAAAATATTTTTTAAAATAATTACCGTTTTTGCAATACCGTTATCCGGCACTAAAACATTAGTACCTGCTCCCAAACAAATTACCGCTTCTTGTTTCGGCAACAAAGACAAAAACAAAGATAAATCATCTAAATCGGCCGGATGATAAACACATTTTGCATTCCCACCAACACGCCACGAAGTAAATTCCGCCAATGATTTATTTTTAAATAATTTACCGCGCAAATTCATTTGTTTTCCTCAATCAATCCGCGCGCTATTGAACTTATACTACCTGCACCTTGCGCAATCACGATATCACCATCTAATAAAACTTTATTTAATTGCTGCGATAAATTTTCCGCGTCTTCAATAAAAATAGGATTAAGACTTCCAGTTTTACGAATATTTTCGCATAGATTCTCTGCATTAATTCCTTCAATCGGTGATTCACTAGCAGCATAAATTGGCAACATCAACAAACAATCGACTTTACCAAGCACATGACTAAATTCATTAAATAAATCTCGTGTTCTCGTGTAACGATGTGGTTGAAAAATCATTACTAACCGACTATCCGGCCAACTTTGTCTGGCCGCTTTAATTGTGACTTCAACCTCTTTAGGATGATGCCCATAATCATCAATAAACAGAGCTTGCCCTTGATTAAATTTATAAGCACCTAATTGCTGAAAACGTCGCCCAACTCCTGCAAATTGCTGCAGCGCTTGCATAATTGCTGCATCATCTACTCCCAATTCTGTAGCAATCGCAATTGCAGCTAATGCATTTAAAGCATTATGTTCACCAGGAGAATTTAATACAACATCAAGATTATTCTGTTTACCTTTACGTTTAACCGTAAAATAACTTTTGGTACCAAATTGCTCAAAATTAATTGCCTGCACATCAGCTCCTTCACTGAATCCATATGTCATAATTGGTCGGGAAATTTTTGGCATAATTTCCCGCACATTTGGATCATCAACACATAAAATCGCCAAACCATAAAAAGGTAATTTATGTAAAAAATCAACAAACGCTTGTTTTAACGTGGCAAAATTACCTTGATAAGTCACCATGTGATCAGCATCAATATTAGTAACAATCGCAATTGTAGGCTGTAATAATAAAAACGAAGCGTCACTTTCATCTGCTTCCGCAACAAGATATTTGCCCGATCCTAAATGCGCATTAGTTCCTGCACTATTTAAACGCCCGCCAATAACAAAAGTAGGATCTAAACCTGCTTCAGCCAAAATACTGGTAGCTAAACTAGTAGTCGTAGTTTTTCCGTGAGTGCCAGCAATCGCCACCCCATAACGAAAACGCATCAATTCTGCCAACATTTCTGCTCGAGGTACTACTGGGATATGCTGTTTACGTGCAGCAACAACCTCCGGATTATTTTCTTTAATTGCTGAGGAAATAACTAACACATCCGCTCCCTCAACAAAATCAGCATCATGACCAATATATACATCAACCCCCAAATCAAGCAACCGCTTAGTAACTGTATTTTGACTCAGATCCGAACCAGAAATCTTATATCCTTCATGCAGCAAAACCTCTGCAATCCCGCCCATACCAGAACCACCAATACCAACAAAGTGAATATGCTTAATCCGCCTCATTTCAGAAGTGCGATTACAAGATGATAAATCAGACAATTTAAAACCTCCAAGTTTGATTTGAAGTAATATACCTAATAATATCTCAAAATGTCGATTATTTTAAGTTATAATCCGGATTATGTCATTCTTATATACCACAACACAAATCCGCCAACTTGAACAAAATGCAATTGAAAATAGCATAACAGCCGATATGATGATGCAAAAAGCAGGTGGTGCGGTTCTACAAACAATAATCGAACATTGGCCTAACATAACATCAATTATTGCGTTTTGTGGAACTGGAAATAATGGCGGCGACGGGTATGTGGTTGCACGCTTAGCTCATGAAAAAGGTATTAATGTGGAAGTGCGCCATTTAGGAGAACTTAGCAAACTAAAAAATGAAGCGCTGTATGCTATGCAAGCATGTGAAAAACAAGGTGTGACTATTAAACCTTTCGATGCTAGTGAATCATTGACTGCCGATATACTCGTTGACGCCCTACTTGGTATCGGCTTAAAAGGACAAGTTAAACAAAACTATGCTAAAGCAATAGATTATCTTAATAACAGCGCTGCTGATATTATTTCCGTTGATATTCCTTCCGGCATTAATGCCGACACCGGCGCAGTATTAGGTAATGCAGTAATCGCTAATTGCACGGTTACTTTTATCGGAATCAAATCAGGCTTGTTGACTGGAAATGCTCCTGATTACTGTGGCAATCTTATTTGTGATAATTTAGACATTCCACAAAAATTATTTGCAGAAGTTAATCATCAAGCAGAAATAATCGCTGTAGATGATTATGAAAATAATTTTATTCCAAGGGCTTTAACCGCCAACAAAGGAAACTTTGGACATGTATTAGTTATTGGCGGAGATTATGGTATGTCTGGTGCACCATATATGGCTGCAAGCGCTGCAGCCCGAGTTGGCGCAGGCATGCTAACCATCGCAACACGACCAGAACACGCAACTGTGCTTAATATTACTCAACCCGAACTAATGTGTCGCGGCATAAAAACTGCAAAAGAACTTGTAGCGCTAATTAAAACAGCCACGGTAATTGCGATCGGCCCAGGCTTAGGACAATCAGTCTGGGGTCAATTAATATTAAAAATAACTTTAAAACACGTTGCCAACAAACCATTGGTTGTTGACGCTGATGCTCTAAATTTACTAGCAAAAAATCCACACCTTATACTGGACTTACGCGAAAAGATGAGATGCGAGGCAAAAGCGAGCGAAAAAGCGGAGTTTATTGAAATAAATGAGCATTTTGAGCGAGCTTTTAACAAAGCAGATCGCTTTTCGCGTAAGTCCAGCTGGATTCTGACTCCGCATCCAGCAGAAGCAGCACGCCTACTTAAAACTAAAACTCACGACATTCAAAACGATCGCTTTGACGCAATCACTGCAATCCAAAAAAAATATGGTGGAATTTGTGTATTAAAAGGAGCTGGCAGCTTAATTTATGATGGAGAAAATCCTATAAAAATATGTACTGCTGGTAATCCCGGAATGGCCAGCGGCGGCATGGGCGACGTGTTGACCGGAATTATTGCCGGACTTGTGGCGCAAGGAATTCCACTTGCAACTGCAGCTGAATGCGGTGTATGTCTACATGCTGAAGCTGCGGATTATGTCGCATCTATCTCTGGAGAACGCGGCTTATTAGCAACTGATTTGTTGCCTTATTTGCAGCGGTTAGTTAACTTGTGAGAAGATTAACCATTATCTAAGAATTGACCAAAATCTATAATATCCGCAAAATATCTAGTATCCAATAAATCATTTATTACTCCATTAACATGTATCAATACTGAGCGGCATGAAATTCTTTTAGGAAGTCTCAATCGGTTTATTTTTTCTTTCATTTCTTCAATAATTTTTGTGCTTATTGGATTTTTTGAAAATTTAATTTCACAAATATATAAAGTATCAAAACGCGTTTGTATCATATAATCAATTTGACATCCTTGCTGCTTTGTGGTTTTAGTCTGAAAAAAAGGATTATCATATAAAATATCTTCTGCTCTTATATGTAATGTTTTTTGAATTAGGGTGCGATTAGCTAAGACCAAATTTTCAAATTGCAGCCCCATAATAGATTGCCATCCAGGCAACGAAGTCAATGCCCTCGTAGCAAAAGCGCCCTTTTTAATAATCTCTTTATTTGGCTCAATATATTTCAAATAATATCTAATATAATTATCACTAATTCTGTATTTACTTAATTTAGAAGCTTTCCCCGTTGCAATATGCCAAGTATAATCTCTTGATATAAACCCTGCCTTTTCCAAATCTGTTAAATACTCACTTATTAAACCACTTTTTTGCACCCCAAGTTTTTTGTATATATGTTCATATTGATATTGCCCCTCTAATATAAACGTTAAAATATTTTTATAAATAATATTCCGATTTGTAAAAATATCATTAAATATCTGATCAAATTCTTTAAATAACAGTGCGCCATCTTTAAAACACAAATTCCTGATGTTTTCCTCAGCACTTATTTTTGGATTAATCTCCTCTAAATATCTTGGGACGCCCCCAGTAACACTCAACACTTTCATTTTTTCATACGGAGAAATCATTCCACCAATCCCATCCCAAAATTTATTACAATCTGGTAATGGTAATTCCTTCAAGTTAAGTACATAAGAAATTCTACCTACAAATCCCGCACTAGATAGGATGTTTTTATCGATCCAACTTGATACAGAACCACACAATATTAATAAAAGCTGCGAATTTTTTTTAAAAAGCAAATCCCAAGCATTTTTTAATTTACCATTGAAAGTTGCATCATCCATTGCCATCCATGACACTTCATCAAGCAAAATCAATAACCTACCATTTGATGTTTTATCCGCGAGAATATTAAACAAATCACTCCAATTTTCAGTCTTAACATTTTTTAATCCCAGCTGATTTGCAAATTCATTGCGTTGTGTTTGTGCAGTTATTCCACGCTCTGGTGGTAAACCAACAAACCGATAAAACTGCAATTTGTTTTTACGTGCAAACTCTTCTACTAAGCGACTTTTTCCAATTCTTCGCCTCCCTTCAAGAACAATAAGACTAGCCGATCTTTTATCTAAAAACCTTTCTAATTCTCGCATTTCCTTCTCTCGCCCAATAAACTCGTCTTGACTCATTCTTTGTGTTCTCCTACGTATTACTATTACTAGTATATAATAATTCACCAAATTGTCAATTTACCATTTGGTGAAGTAATATGCGGCCGAATGCTTATTCACCAAACAGGTAATTATCGATTTGGTGAAAGATAAAAATCTTGTACAAAACACAAAAATCGCACTACAAATAAGATTTCGTGGGAATATGGGGATATCTTAACCGAAATTTTCGCAGGATCGTTTTACCGCTAATAAGCATTTGCCATAATTCTACCGTTTTTATATTATAACATTTTTATCTTTAACAAAAAATTACCATGCATTCAAACATACTCACAATATTTCTACCAGACGAAGCAGCAACAATAGAATTAGGCGCAAAATTAGCAAAAATTGTGCCGAATAATTTTGTAATTTATTTATATGGCGAATTAGGCGCTGGTAAAACCACTTTGGTGCGCGGATTTTTGCAAAGCTTAGGCCATATCGGCCGAGTCAAAAGCCCAACATACACCTTAATGGAAACTTATCAAACCGCCAACAAAACCATTCATCATCTTGATTTATACCGCCTAACCAACCCGGAAGAATTAAATTTTATTGGTATTCGTGATTATGCAGAACAAGATATTTGGCTAATCGAATGGCCGAAAAATGGCGAAGGATTTTTGCCAGAAGCTAATCTTTGTTGTTACCTGGAAACAGAAAAATCTGGTAGAATAGTGCATTTTGAAGAAAAAAATACTGATATCATTTCTAAACTGGAGTTATAAGATTGAAACTAAAATATTTCATTATTTTTTTAAACTTACTGCTATTACCTTTTTCTGCAAGCGCTACTCAAACCAAATTAACACAAGTAAATATTTTACAAATCAATCAACATACCCGCTTAGTTTTATCTTTTGATCATCCATTTAAATATCATTGTTTTACTTTAAAAAAACCTGATCGTTTGATTGTTGATCTCGCTAATACGAAAGTTACTGAACAACTCAAACGTATCAAATGTAACAGCATTATTAAAAACATACGTACCGGCATACAACCACACCAACAATTACGTCTGGTTTTCTCACTAAGTCAACGGTTTATTCCTAAAACATATTCCATAGCACCCTATGGCCGTTTTAATTACCGTTTAATAATTGATTTAATCCCCTACAAACAAATATCCAAAACTTCAACCGCAGCTTCTGCAAAAAAGCCCCCCATAAAAACCAACATCCCTCAAAAAAAAGAAATTAATCTAAGAAATGCGGTTATCGTTATTGATCCAGGACATGGAGGGCAAGATCCCGGCGCTACTGGACAACTAGGCACGCACGAAAAAAATATTGTATTAGCAATTAGCAAAGACTTAGCTGCTTTATTACAACAACAACCTGGTATTGAGGTAAAACTCACCCGCACTGGTGATTATTTTGTGCCATTACGCGGCAGATTAAGAGCAGCACGCGCAGGTTGGGCAGATGTTTTTATTGCAATCCATGCTGACGCTTATCGAAAACTTTCTTCCAGAGGCGCATCAGTATTTGCTTTATCACAACATGGTGCAACCAGTGAAGCTGCACGCTGGTTAGCACAAAAAGAAAACCATTCTGAATTGATGGGCGGAACCAATTTAGAAGACAAAAGTTACTTGTTACGTTCCGTTTTAATTGATTTATCCCAATCCGCAACCATTCGCGAAAGTCTAGTATTAGGTAACTACATTATTCGTTCACTTAATCAAGTTGCTCGCTTACACACAGGGCATGTCGAACAAGCTCCTTTTGTAGTATTAAAATCACCCGATATTCCTTCGTTATTAATAGAAACTGGTTTTATTTCTAATCGCTTTGAAGAAAAACTGCTGCGCAATCCCAAATACCAACAAAAAATTGCACACGCTATAATGCAGGGAATAATCAATTATTTACATCGTTATCCACCACCAGGAACTGTCTTAACCATATTATATCGCAAAACTATAAATCATAAGGTGCAACCAGGTGAAAACTTAACTGAGATTGCGCGTCAATATAAAATATCTATTGCTACATTAAAACGCATTAATCATTTAAACAATAATATTTTAAGCATCGGTCAAACATTACAAATCCCAAAAAGGTAATTTATCATGTCTGCAAATCGAATTCACGTTTTAACCCCTAATTTATCCAACCAAATTGCTGCAGGTGAAGTAATTGAACGTCCTGCCGCGGTAGTTAAAGAATTGGTTGAAAATAGTTTAGATGCTCATGCTTCCCGCATTGAAATTAATATTGAAAAAGCAGGCTCGCAATTAATTAGCATTCGTGATGATGGTGACGGCATTCACTCAGATGATTTACCATTGGCTTTAAATCGACATGCCACCAGCAAAATTAAAAATTTAGATGATTTAGAAAAAGTGATGACCCTGGGTTTTCGTGGTGAAGCTTTAGCCAGCATCGGTTCGGTTTCCAGATTAATTTTAAAATCGAAAACTACGCAACAAACATCAGGCTTCGCAGTACAAACTGAAGGACGAGAACAAAATGCAAAAGTATCTCCTGCTGCTCATCCTAAGGGAACTACAGTAGAAGTACGCGATTTGTTTTTTAATACTCCTGCTCGCAGAAAATTTTTACGTGCAGAAAAAACTGAATTTGCACACATCGAAGAATTAGTTAAAAAAACCGCGTTAAGTCAATTCGACGTTGATTTTGTTTTGCAACATAATAAAAAATTAATTCATCATTTTTCAGCTGCAACTTCAACCGAACAACAAGAACAACGAATTGCTGCCATTTGCGGTGAACCATTTATACAAAACGCAATTACTATCGAAATGCAAAATGACAACCTACGCTTATGGGGTTGGGTTGCACAACCAACATTCTCGCGCAGCCAACCTGATATGCAATATTTTTATGTGAACGGTCGCATTGTACGTGATAAAGTAGTTAATCACGCAATTCGTCAAGCTTATCGGGATGTTTTATATCATGAACGGCATCCAGCATACGTACTATTTTTTGAAATTGATCCAACTTTAGTAGATGTAAATGTTCACCCGACCAAACATGAGGTTCGTTTTCGTGATAGCCGTTTAGTTCATGATTTTTTATTTCATACTTTACACCAGGCACTAGCAAAAATTCGTCCAGATGACTTTGTTACCGCTAAAAAACAAATAATAAATATTCACCCAAGTTATCAAACAAAAATACCATTACAAGCGCGTGAAGCAGTTTCTGTGTACAAGAATTTATATACACCTCAACAAACCCAAGAAAAAAACATAGAGAGCCCACTAGGATTCACCATTGCTCAATTGCATGATACTTATATTTTGGCACAAAACGAAAATGGATTAATTATTGTTGACATGCATGCAGCGCACGAACGCATTGTATATGAGAAATTAAAAAAATCTTTTGAAGAAGAAACAATAAAAATACAACCATTATTAATCCCGCTAAGAATTAATTTAAGTGAAAAAGAAGTAACAATTGCTGTAGAGCACGCAAAGCTATTTCAACAATTAGGCATTGAGTTAGCTTGCATGGGCATTGATACCATCGTGGTACGAGCAATACCAAGCTTGTTGCGTAATGCAGATGTCGAACAATTAACCCGCGACGTGATTTCTGATTTAATTGAATATGGCAATTCGTCTCGTATTTATGAAAACATCAACAAAATCTTTGCAACGATGGCTTGCCACGGATCTGTACGCGCCAACCGTAAAATGACCATTCCGGAAATGAATGCATTATTACGCGATTTAGAAAGCACCGAACGCGGCGGACAATGCAATCATGGGCGTCCAACCTGGACGCAGTTGACTATGGAGCAATTGGGTAAATTATTTTTGCGAGGAAAATGATTTTATTTTAAGATGTATTATTCGTAATGTGTCCACATGCGTATTACTTTTACGATTTTTTTATTGGATATTAATTGATAAACAATTCTATGCTGAATGTTAATTCGTCTAGCATAAGTGCCGCGCAGATCCCCTAATAGTTTTTTATATGTTGGTGGGTTTTGCAAGGGATCTTGTTGTAATATTTTTAATATTTCTTGTGCTTTGGTTTTTAAATTGTGTTTTGCCAATTTTTTTGCATCTTTTTGTGCTTGTTTAGTAAAAACAACTTTCCAACTCACCAGTCTAACTCCTCAGAACATTCTGATAATTTAGTGTTTAAGCCTTTTTTTATCGATTGACGCATGTTGGGAATGGAAAGTAAATACAAGGTTTCTTGAATGTTCTCCCAATCTTCTTCGGCAATCAATACAACGTTAGTACGTTTACCAGTTATATGTATTGGTGTATGTGATTTTGCTGTTTCATCAATTAATTTGTATAAATTTGCTCTTGCTTTGCTAGCAGTAAAAGTAGTCATGGTTTCTCCAAGTTCGATAATTTTTATTAATGGTACGATAAAACGTACGTTTTGTCAATCACGTTTATTAAGAATTTACGCAAGTTTATGTAAATTAGTAGCAATTGCCACAAAAATTGCTACTATCGCAAAAGATCCGAGAAATTATTATGCCAATGAATAACATCATCTGTATCATGGGACCAACCGCATCAGGCAAGTCAAAGCTTGCGATGCAATTAGCACACGAAATTAATGGTGAAATTATTAGTGTTGATTCCGCCTTAGTTTATCGCGGCATGAATATTGGCACAGCAAAACCAACTGCAAAAGAATTAAAAGAAATTCCGCATTATTTGATTGATATTCGTGATCCCAAAGAAAGTTATTCCGCAGCAGAATTTTGCACGGATGCACGCACTGCGATAAAAGAAATATTAGCCAAAAATAAAAAACCAATTTTGGTTGGAGGAACGATGCTTTATTTTAAAGCGTTACAATTTGGTTTAGATGAAATGCCGTCAGCTGATAAAAATGTCCGTGAAAAAATTTCTCGTAATGCTGAAAAACTCGGCTGGCCAGCTATGCATGAAAAATTAAAAGCTATTGATCCAAAATCCGCTGAAAAAATTAATCCGAATGATTCACAAAGAATTCAACGCGCACTTGAAGTTTACGAGTTAACTGGCCAACCAATTTCTACATTGCAAACTAAAAACAAAACTTCAAATGAATTTAACTTCATTAATTTCGCAATAAAAATTAAAAGTCGTTGCGAGTTACACCAAAAAATCGCCGAGCGCTTTAAACAAATGTTGGAAGATGGTTTAGTTGAAGAAGTACGCAAACTACTTAATCGTGTTGATTTAAACCCAAACTTACCTTCCATGCGCGCAGTTGGTTACCGTCAAGTCTGGCAATATTTAGCCGGCGAATATGATTATGAAACCATGATTGAGAAAGCAATTGCTGCAACCAGACAACTTGCCAAACGCCAACTAACCTGGCTAAAAAAATGGCCTGATTTGCATTGGATTGAACAGGATGATTTCGACATATTAATGCAAAAATTTCCACTAAATTCATAAAAAAGACCTTTTATGGGTTCGCAATTTGTCGTTACACCACAAATAGCCTTATTATTCAATGCCTTATCCCATTACCAAACTCATGTTTTAAAAATGTTTTATTTTTCAATTATTTATAAAATTCACCCAAATTTCGCTCCATATTTAAGGTTTTCTTAAGTTTCATTGCCTATAATAAATTAGGACTTACGCAATATTTTGCAAGCTGACGCGCAAGTCTAATTTAGCGAGGGGAAATGCAATATGCTTCATAACAATCACAATCGCGACGAAGAAATTATTATTGTTGATGAAAATAAAAAATTTAAAGAACCAACATCGTCAGATTACATTTATATAGATGAAGATAACATTGTGCATTTATTATTACCTCTAGCCAGAGGCGAGAACATAGGAATTAATAATACATGTAAATTTTACGAAGAACCGCATGATTTTTTTTACGACAATAATGGCGCATCGTCTGTCCTGACAAAGTACAAAAAAAACTTGAAAATAGATATTGAATTTTTAGAAAAATCTTTGGAAACTGGTAAATCCTCAAATAAGCCAATCATGGATAACGATAAGGTCCACAGTATACTTGCAGACAAGCGCTCTAGATTAAAACAAATTGAAACATATATTAAAATTTTAGAAAAAATAAACTACGATAAGCAAATTACGGATAATTTGTGCAACTCGAAAAACCCGAAATATCCAAAAGTTATAACAAATGTTCTCAAAAGAAAAACGAATTGCTTCGGAATCCGCTTATCCCCCGAAAATATTGATACTCACTTAGGTATAAGTTGTCCGATTTTTTCACTGTACAGAAAAAAGGATACATCTGTTACTTTATCTATTTCCCGTCGCCGCGGGATAAGTATAGGCGCAATATACAATTTCGTACATGAAACATTATTTAGTTCTCTTAGAAAACATTTAATGAAAATTAAAATTAATAAAATACCTAAAGTTAAAACTATTAAAGATGAGCTGCTTTCTAAGGTGAAAAAATGGGTTGGCAATAAAAAGATTTTTAAAGAAACAAACAAAACCCCTTCTGATTTGCAATCATTTTTAAAACATGAGCGTTTTTTACTAGATAAACAAGAAGTTCCCATGAGCTTTGACCCTCTTATTCGCTATAAAATGTACACTAATAAAGAAATTGAACATGAATATCAAGAGGAAAATATTGATCTGATGGCTAAAAGTCTATTAAATGCTAATATGGATGGTGATGTTTTTTGTCGCAAGTCTAACTTATTTACAAATTTTCGGGATGGATGTGATAACGATGAACACAAAGCAAAAGAAAAGCTTTCTATTCTGGTTCAGTTTTTCTTAGCGGAAATCAATCTCTATTGCTTTAGCAATAAATTATCTCGCACAAATTTTGGGAAATTTTTCGATTCTATATGGTACTCTAAGCGTATAGCTGATGCGGTGCAATATGCGCTTGAAAACAATCAAAGTGTTGAAGATGCATTGTTTGAAATTGTTGATGACAATATGCGAATGTTATCTTTAAAACGCAGTCTAACAGAAAGCGATAAGCAACAAATTATAAAAAACTTTAATTGTCATTACAGAACAACTACAAATGCTGAGCATTTTGACGAATTTTTGATTTTTATGCAGGGAACAAAAGGCGACTTTGTTAACCATAGAACTCGCATTTCCATGCATTTTCATGACCTCGTAACAGAATTTAAGTTTGACAAACAAACAAAAAAAGATTTAAGTCATGAATTAAAATTATTAAAAATTTTCAGGAATAACTTTAAAAAAGTGGAAGGCGAACAACTTCCTTCCAAAAATAAAATTTGCACAGATCCTCAATCATTACATGTCGGTTCTATAAAAGATTTGCTAGGCGAAAATAAAAATGAATACCATAAACTTTGCACAGCTTTATTTGGAAGTAGTAAAGAAAAATGGTTGTCACGCTTTATCGCCTTGCCTAAAAAAACCATAAAATCGATAAAAACCACTGTTGATAAATGGGGAAATTTCCTTGGGGTTTTAAAAGCAAATCCTCTTGCTTTAAAGGAAAATAAAAAATTTAGTAAAAACATCCCTAATGAATTATGCGTGAAAGAAACAGAAAAACAAAGAGACATTGGTGCTATGGCAAACGATCAGTTTTTAATAGATTTTAAAGAAAGCTTAGATAAATTATTAAATAATTACCAACAAAATAGATACAAATTTACATGGCGCAACTTGTTTAAACGCAAAAGCAAAAAAAGACGTCAACACATCACTTCTTTGAAAAACATGCAAGAAGAGATATGCGATCTTCATTTATATTCAGCCAAAACTCGTGTTGAAAAGATTCAGACGATTTTAAATAAATTAAACCTGATTATGAAGGAAATAAAAAATGAAGGCTATTGGCTTACAAGATGGCTTAAACCAAAGAGCGAACTCCTAATTCAAATCCGAAAATTTGAAATTAACCTAAAGCAAAAATACAAGAATATACATAATATTAGTGTCTCGCACAATAAAACTCAAAGCACATCAACTTATAGAATATGCAATATATGCAATCAAGTCAATTCTTCTAATAAACAAATAAGAAAGAGAAAAAAGTCATGTGTCTGTAAATGCAACTCTGAAGTTAACCATACCAACTCTATAAATAATACTCGCAAAAATAAAACAATTGCTAACGATACTCCTAATACAATAAAAAAATTTGTCAATTAAGTCAAACCAAAACTTGCTTATACACAAAATTTTGTGTACAGTTATATATATCTAGAGTCGGCACGACATACTATAAAGAATATAGTATGGCTATTATTCATGGAAAGAAAAATAATTAAGGGAATACGTCATGAGTAAAACTTATAGTAGTCGTGAATTAATTAAAAGACTGAAAAAAGACGGATGGAAATTAGATAGGGTTCGTGGGGATCATTATCAATTTAAACATCCTGAAATAAAAGGAACAGTTACAATACAACACCCAACAAAGGATTTAAGTAAATTTATAGTAAAAAGTATTTTCAAACAGGCAAAATGGATTTGATTTGAGCACTCTAATAGGAGAGAAATAAGTTATGTCCACAACTCATACAACTTATGTAGCTTTATTACATAAAGCAAAGAAAAAAACCGCTTCTTATGGCGTAATTTTTCCAGATTTTCCTGGCTGCGTTTTTGCGGGGAAAACCATGGAAAAGGCTCTTGAAAACGCGCGCCGCGGATTAATTTTTCATATAGAAGGTATGCAAAAATCTGGAGAAAAAATACCAAAACCAACTCCGCTAGAAAAAATAACTAAAGACCCAAAAAATCGCACAGCCATTCCCGCATTGGTAAAAATTATTTTACCTACTGGACGTATAAAGCGGCTAAATATTTCAATGGATGCTGGTTTACTAACCGAAATCGATCACGCGGCCAAAATGATAGGAAAAAATCGTTCACAATTCCTAACAGATGCCGCTATAGAAATGTTGGCTTAAGATACACGATAAACATACAATAGCGCCTCGACCAATTATAGTGTAAAATTTAAAAATGCAAAAAACCACCAACAAAATCTTAATCATCGGCCCAAGCTGGGTGGGTGATACTATTATGGCGCAATGTTTGTTTAAACTGCTTAAGCAAATTGATCCCGCCACACAAATTGACGTGCTATCACCAAAATTTCTACATCCATTACTGCAACGCATGCCGGAAGTAAATCAAACCATAGATTTAAATTTAAAGCATAAAGAATTGGGTTTAATCAAAAGATACAAATTAGCAAAATCATTAACTAAAAAAAATTATTCTCAAGCAATTGTTTTGCCAAATTCCTTAAAATCCGCGTTAATTCCTTTTTTTGCGCGGATTCCTTTACGCACTGGTTGGCGCGGTGAATGGCGCTATGGATTGTTAAATGATTTACGCATTTTAAATAAACAACATTACCCATTAATGATCGAACGTTTCATGGCGCTTGGTTTGCCGTATGAAGCCACTCTACCAGAAGCATATCCATTACCAAAATTAAATATTAATAAAGAACTTGTTAATGCTACATTGAAAAAATTTATAAACAGCCTGGATCCCGCGGTCAAGCCGCGGGACAAAGTTTTAGCTTTATGCCCTGGTGCGGAATATGGGTCGGCAAAGCGCTGGCCGGCAGAAAATTTTGCACATGTTGCAGAAAAAAAGCGAAACGAAAACTGGCAAGTTTGGCTATTTGGCGGTAAAAAAGATGAAGTTATTGGACAAGAAATCCAAAATAAAACTAAAGCACGCTGTGTAAACCTAATTGGCAAAACCGATCTTGGTGAAGTAACTGATTTATTGTCATTAACCGACTTTGTAATCACCAATGATTCTGGCCTAATGCATGTTGCTGCAGCGCTAGATTTACAAACAATTGCAATTTATGGTTCAACCAGCCCGAAATTTACTCCACCCTTAAGCAACAAAGTTGAAATTTTACAAAGTGAACTATCTTGCGCTCCGTGTTTTAAACGAGCATGCAAATTCGGTCATTATAAATGTCTGCGTGAAATCACGCCTGAACAAGTGCTAAAATTATTGTAATTACTCCAAGCAAATTTTTTACGGCAAATGAGGATTTGGGTGTCTTTTTTCGACGACTAGCGTCCATGGATGGAAACGCGGGAGGTACATGGATGTACCAGGGAGGAAAAAAAAGATACCCAAATCCTCACAGTCATAGTAGATAAATTCTTAATCTAAACTTTCCGGCTTATTTGTTTTGTTGCTGCGAAAATAAAAATAAAATAATAAAATTAACGCAAAAATACTAAGCGGAATTGCGATAATTAATATGTACTTAAGAAACAACACCGTAGCGAGCGCAAACCCTCCAAGCAATGCACCAATTACAAGAAAAGTTAAATCAATATAAATTCCAGCAAGAAAAATACTAAGCGCTAATAACATTAACACAAATAATCCTGCGGTAATATTGCTCACCAATCCATTATGCACAAAAACTGCAACAATATATACCGCAGCCAAAGTAGCAATCCAATGCAAAAACTCATGCCACAAAGTAATTCCAGAAAATTTGCGTTTATCATGATAGTCAACCCAACTTAACCATAAGCATAACAATGCAAAAATTGGGATCATGAAACTCCAGTAAGTTAATGATAGCCTTGGAAGAAAATCGGTCACAATAATACCGACAAAAGATAACACCAACAATACAATACTAACACCCAAACGCACTTTCCATCGACTTTTAGTTTGTACTTGCTGTTCCATAACATTGTCCTCCTTGTTAACTAAGTTATGTTACGCAAGAAGCGATATAAGATATATGCATTAATTTTTCGAGCGATGCGCTCCCATGGATGGAAGAGCGGGAGGCACATGGATGTGCCAGGGAGGAGAAAAATTAATGCATATATCTTATATTTAATATTTTTACGTAACATCAATAATTAATATAGTATTGCAATACGAGCTAAGAATCAATACAATTCAGTATGCTGAACGAACAACTACTGCTCAAACAAATATTTTGCGATTCTGCTAATTATCTTTGCAAAAAAAATGCATTAATGCGAATCATCTGTCGTCGTGAAAATTATACCGATGATTTTAAACATATTTTACAAAACATAGAAACCTATATGCAACAAGGAGAAATCCTAAAAAGCGATGTCACAACTACTCTCATCAAAATAAAATCAAAAAACAAAAATATTGTTATCAAACGCTTTAACACCAAAAATCTTTGGCACCGCATCACACGCAGTTTGCGTCGCAGTCGCGCATCAAAATGCTGGGAAAACGCACATCGTTTGCTATTTCACCAAATTGCAACCCCACAACCACTTGCAATAATTGAAAAAAAATCCTGGTGGCTACGTGAAAAAACTTATTATCTAATGGAATATATAGCTGGAACTCCGTTAGACATTTATCTGAATAATAACAATAATGATCAGGAATATTATATAAACAAACTAATTAATATTTTCAAATTTTTCAAGCAACAACATATACGATATCGTGATCCAAAAACTATGCATTTTTTAGTAGCAAATCACGATCTTTATTTACTTGATCTAGACGATATGCAAAAATTACCTACTCTATGGTATTTTTTAACTTCCGCTTGGAAAAAAGATTATGAGAAATTGATTAAATATTGGAACAAAAATCCAAAAATGCAAAACACATTGAGGGAAAAATTATGTCCAAAGACCAAATGAAAAAAAATGCTGCAATTGCTGCATTAGAATACATTGAAGCTGGAACCATCCTAGGAGTTGGCACCGGCTCAACTGTAAACTTCTTCATTGATGAATTAGCAAAAGTTAAAAACAAAATAGAGGCTGCAATTTCCAGCTCAAAACAATCAGCTGAACGCCTCAAACAACTTGGGATTCAAGTAATTGACTTAAATACTGCTGATTATATTCCTATCTACGTCGATGGCGCTGATGAAGTAAATCATCATTCACAAATGATTAAAGGCGGCGGCGGAGCATTAACCGGCGAAAAAATTGTGGCATCCGTTGCGCAAAAATTTATTTGCATCGCAGACCAAGATAAATTAGTGGAAACGTTAGGAACATTTCCGGTCGCAGTAGAAGTAATTCCAACTGCCCGCAGTTATGTAGCACGCGAAATTGTCAAGCTCGGCGGCAACCCTCAATATCGCGAAGGATTTATTTCTGACTGGGGAAATGTTATCCTTGATGTATATCATTTGCCATTGCTGGAACCATTAAAAATGGAAGAAACTTTAAATAATATTACTGGAGTTGTAACCAATGGGATTTTTGCAAAAAATGCAGCAGATATTACATTACTTGGCATGCAAGATGGCTCGGTTAAAAAATTTGGGAACTAAAATGGATGGAATCAAAGAAATTACTGTTGAAGAATTAAAAGAAAAAATGCAGCACGAAAAAATTATTCTTGTTGATGTAAGAGACGCAGAAGATTACGAAAAACAACACATCCCTAGTGCTGTTTTTCTCGACCAATATAACTTTAATGAGTTTGTTGAAGAAACTGATAAAAAACAAACTATCGTTGTGCATTGTTACCGCGGCAATCGTAGCAAAAAAACTGTATTACGCCTAATGGGAAAAGGATTTAGAGAAGTTTACAATCTAACTGGCGGATTTACGGACTGGGCAAACAAAGCTTAAAAACACTCTCAACTTATCTGCTGACGCAAATCTCGAATAGCTTGCTGATAATCCTTTGAATTAAAAATTGCAGATCCTGCTACAAACATATTTGCACCAGCTTGTGCAACTTTAGCAATAGTATCTTTATTAATACCACCATCAACCGCAAGTTTAATTTTAAAACCCGACTCATCAATTAATTTGCGTACCTTTGCGATCTTCCCAACCATCGAATCAATAAATCGTTGCCCACCAAAACCAGGATTAACCGTCATTACTAAAATCAAATCCAGCTTATGCATAACATTTTCTAATACCGAAGTTGATGTTGCTGGATTCAATGCAAGCCCTGCTTGACAACCATTATCCTTAATCAATTGCAAAGTACGATCTACATGTTTCGATGCCTCCGGATGAAAAGTAATCATATTTGCCCCAGCTTTCGTAAATGGCAAAACTAAACTGTCCACCGGCTCAGTCATTAAATGTACATCCAAACTTTCTTTAATCCCATAATCACGCAACGCCTGACAAACTAATGGCCCAACAGTCAGATTGGGCACATAATGATTATCCATCACATCAAAATGAATAAGATCAGCACCAGCTTGCAGTACCGTTACTACTTCTTCTCCAAGCCGAGCAAAATTAGCTGACAAAATCGAGGGCGCAATCAAATATTTGTTCATAAAGAATTCCTATAAACGAGTATACAACTCATATATTACTGCTAAAATACAATCAGGTAAAGGGGCCGGGTCTTTACTAATTACTAAAGCTGCGCACTTGTAATTAGTAAAGACCCGGCCCCACAGCCATAAATCCTAATGGAGAAATATGTTGCGTTATATTTACAATATTTTGCTATATTTGGCAGTACCTTTTATTTTAATACGTTTATTATGGCGTTCAATTAAATCTTCCGGTTATCGCAAGCGCTGGAATGAACGATTTGGTTTTTTTACTATCCCAAAAAAATTTCAACATGGTATTGTAATTCATGCTGCTTCAGTTGGTGAAACTATCGCTGCCATACCGTTAATTCGTCAACTACAAAAAGACTATCCAAATTGTCCAATAACTGTCACTACAATGACTGTCACTGGCTCACAACAAGTAAAAAAATCATTGAAAGATTCTGTGTTCCACGTTTATGTACCTTATGATTTACCTGATGCGGTTAAACGATTTTTTAATAAAACTAAACCAAAAATGTTAATTATTATGGAAACTGAATTATGGCCAAATTTCTTGCATTACGCACGCGCTAGACAAATTCCTATTTTATTAGCAAACGCGAGGCTTTCTAAAAAATCCGCCAAAGGTTATGCAAAAATTAAAAACTTTACCACTAATATGCTAAAAAATATAAATAACATCGCAGCACAAGCGCCGCTTGATGCAAACCGATTCATACAGCTTGGCGCACCACAAGAACATGTTATCACTACCGGCAGCATCAAATTTGATATTGATTTAGCTCCAAGCATTAAAGAAGCTGGCGAAATTCTACGCCAACAACTAGGCGCAAACCGCCCCGTGTGGATTACTGCCAGCACCCATGAAGGCGAAGAAGAAATTATTTTAAACGCATTCAAAAAAATCAAGCATCAGCTACCAGATTGCTTGTTAATTATAGTTCCGCGACACCCGGAACGTTTTGCGCAAGTACACACATTATGTAAAAAACAAAATTACAATACTGTATTACGCAGTTCCAATGAACCATGCACCACAAAAACCGATATTTTTCTCGGTGACACTATGGGAGAACTCATGCAGTTTTACGCAGCAAGTGACATTGCATTTGTCGGCGGAAGTTTAGCGCCAATCGGCGGACATAATTTTTTAGAACCAGCTATCCTTGGCTTGCCAATAATTTCCGGACCACACGTATTTAATTTCGCTGAAATTGCACGCATGTTACAAGAAAAACACGCTTTAGTATTAATTGAAAACTCCACCGAATTAGCCGCGCAAGTTATTAAATTTTTTAATGATCCAAAATTACGACAACAATTTGGCGAAAACGCTAAAGTTGTAGTTGATGCCAATCGCGGCGCGGTAATTAAACATATGCAGCTAATCCAAAAGTTACTGAGTTAAAATATCAGCACAGACTCCAACAACAACCCAGTAAAATCAATAATTTATAACAATAAAAAGCTAATTTTAAATTACAATAATTTCTTTATGTGCATCTAATAAAATTTCAGATACAATTTAATTATGATCAGATACTTTAATATCATAGTTACAATGATTGGAGCCATTTTTTTAGCTTATGGCTTTTTTTACACTTATAGAATAATTGAATCTAGTCCTCCTTATAGCAAACATTGGAAAATATTGTTAACCCTAATAATATTTTTTATACTTGGATATATTATTTATGCTATTCTAGCTTTAAAAATACAACAAGCACATCTGGATACTGTGGAAGCATTAATATTTTTAGGCAGTGGAATATTTGTATTTTTAATAACAAATTTAAGTTTAAAAACTATTACTAAAGTTAAGCATATTACAAAACTACAATACGAATCGGAACATGATGGACTTACTGGAATATACAATACACGCTTTTTTCAAAAACAATTAAAAATATTAATAAATCAAGTAAAACGCGGTGGGCCCAATGGCGTTTTAATGTTTATTGATTTGGATAAATTTAAATGCATTAATGATACCTACGGCCATTTAGCTGGAGATACACTGCTAGCTAAAATAGCTACAATTCTCACCAGAGCAGTCAGAAAAGCCGACATTGTAGCAAGAATTGGCGGTGACGAATTTGTTATCATTTTATATAACACCACATTAAAACATGCCAATATTATGATTTCACGCGCAACAAAGAAAATAAAGGAATATGCCAATAACAAATTTAAACACTGTAAAAATTTTGGATGTTCAACAGGATGTGCTGTTATAGACGAAAATAGCAAGGATGTTAACACCATATTATCACAAGCCGACCGAGCTTGTTATAAAGAAAAAAATGGTAAAAAACGATAATCAATGCCTGATGTTACTATGCCAACCACACCTTAGAATACGGAATTTGTAGCTGACAAATTACTTATTAAATTTCAGTGGCAACTACCGCGCATGCAAGAACTTGGTTCTTTTGAAGCTATACTGATGCTTGCTTACTCATGATTTTACATAACAAACAAGATGTAAAATCATGAGTTCCTGTTTAAACTAGCAGCATAAATCTCGCTTCAATGGAGAATGGTATATGTCCATCATTTTGTTCCAACAATACCATCAAGCACTGGAAACTTACTTCTTTTAATCAGCCACTTGATGGTTGACCCCTGAATTAGAATCGAAAACAACACTACAAGATAAGTCATTGGCAAAAACACATTACCAATTGTTCCTTCAGGAATCGAAAGTGCCAACGCTACTGCTAATCCGCCACGCAAACCGCCCCAGGTCAAAATTCTTATAGTATTCGGTGGATATTTGCGCCAATATCTGGCAAAACGCATTGGGATTGCAACTGTAACCAAACGAATTAATAAGATCAAAGGTATAGCGCAAATTGCCGCAACTATTAACCATAATGAAAAATGCACCAACAAAATCTCAAACCCGATCAACAAAAATAAAATTGCATTCAGCAACTCATCAATTAATTCCCAAAATCCTTCCAAATGCTCCTGAGTAATTTGCGAACGAAAAATTCTATTTTTGTTATTAGCAATAAATATTCCTACCGTCACCATTGCTAATGGGCCTGAAATATCTAAAGCCTGCGCCAAAGTATATCCGCCAGTTACTAAAGCAATTGTAAATAAAATCGCGATCTTACGATCATCAATTGGACTCATTAACCAATAAGTCAATATCCCTAAAAACAAACCGAAAGCAATGCCACCCAAAGTATTTTGCAAAAATGATAATGTTATAGCAGAAAATTTCACCGTTTCCGAAGCAAATGCCACATGATACAAAGTAACAAATAACACCACCGCCACACCATCATTAAATAATGATTCCCCCGTTAATAAAATTCCAAGTTTTTTTGGCGCATTTGCTTGTTTCATTGTTGCAATTACCGCAATCGGATCAGTCGGTGAAATCAAAGCCCCAAACAACAAACAATAAATTAAAGAAATTTTTAAATGAAAAATATGCAAAATAAAATAAATTGCAAAGCCAACTAAAAACGTTGACGCAATTACCCCAACCGTAGCTAAAGCCCCAATCTCCCATTTTTGTTTTTTGAGCAACGAAACATCTACAGTTAATGATCCAGCAAATAACAACAAACCTAACATACAATTCATTAATAAATCATGAAAATGTAACTGATTAACAAAATAAGTAACATCATGATGCACAACATGAAAACCCAAATGATCTGCAACCAATAAAATCACTGATAAACACAAAGAAGTTGCCATAATTGCAATCGCCGGCTGCATTTTCAAAAATCGATAATTACAATAACTAACCAAAATAGCTAAAGTAATAATAACTGAAATGATCGTGTATAAATTCATTTTCCACCTCGTCATCCCGCGGCTTGACCGCGGGATCCAAAAAATAACTAGTTTTAAAGCTGGATCCTGCGGTCAAGCCGCGGGATGACAATGTTACTCCGGATTCTCCATATTTAATTCACCAGCCTTATCATCATAAGCAAACAATTCTGCATAACGTCCCCACTCAATTGCAATTTTTAAAACTCGCTCCGCATCACTTTCACTCAGATAATCTTCCAAACTATCTAATATATGTTTTTTCGATACACGCTGATTATAACTTTGCGCTAATTCTTTATGAATAAATTTAACCAATGGAACATGTTCCAATAAATGTTTAGCAAAAATTTTCTTACGACCTAAAATATCAGCTTCAACAAATTGCTTACCTGCTTCGGTTATTTTAATATCTCCCCCAGCTTCTTGAGCAAAACCTAAAATATCCAAAACTTCTGTCAATGGCAATAAATCGTCAATATCCAGTGAAAATTCATCAGCAATTTTTGGCAAATCAACCGACTTATCTCCACGCATCTCTTGCTCTTCAGCAATCATTTCAATTAAACCAGATAATTCCGAAACACTTGCATCAGGAAAACGATAACCCAAATCGATTGCTTGCGCCGCTTCTTCAGGCGTTTCGGTCGTCATTAACGTATAAACATGATCAACCAGCCGACGAAATTCCGAACTTTGCTCATCACGAGGATGCGGCACATTAATTTCCAGTTGAGCGCGAATTTTTCCTGGACTACCATCCAAAATTACCACACGATCTGCTAAAAAAATCGCCTCTTCAATATTATGCGTAACTAATAAAATTCCATTTTTCTTATTCTCTGCTTTTGCCCAAAGATCCAATAAATCACCACGCAAATTCTCCGCAGTCAAAACATCTAAAGCGGAAAACGGTTCATCCATCAACAAAACATCAGGATTAACTACAAGTGCTCTTGCAATCCCAACTCGTTGCCGCATCCCTCCAGATAATTCTTTAGGAAATGCCGACTCAAATCCATCCAAACCAATATTATCAAGAGTCTTTAATGCACGCTGCCTTCTTTCTTTGCGAGAAACACCTAACGCTTCTAAACCAAGCTCCACATTCTGTAACACAGTCAACCACGGCATTAATGCAAAATGTTGAAATACCATGGTAATCCCCGGAACCGGTCCGTAAATTGGTTCGCCGCGATAAAATATTTGTCCCTCCGAAGGTTTTATTAAACCCGCAATAATACGCAATAAAGTAGATTTGCCAGAACCGGAACGCCCAAGAAGCGCTACAATTTCACCTTCATGTACCGCAAAATTAATATCATCTAACACCAACATTTCCTGCGTTGGATCTTTGCGGAATAATTTTTTAATTTTTTGTACCTTGATTAGGTCTTTCATAGCAAACTCCTAAGAGTGTCTCCAGGGGGCCGGGTCTTTACTTATTACAAGTGCGCAGCTTTGTAATAAGTAAAGACCCGGCCCCGTTCAATCTTACGTTATAGTAAAACGCTCCTCCGCCAATTTATACAACGGCCGCCAAACTATATGGTTAAATACCAAAACAAAAACACACATCATGGCAATTCCAAGCGCCACACGCGGAAAATCTCCGGTGGCAGTAACTTCAGCGATATACGCTCCTAATCCTTCTGCCTTTAAAGTCGTATGCCCCCAATGCACCATTTCTGCAATAATTGTCGCGTTCCATGCACCACCTGCCGCAGTAATTGCGCCAGTAATTAAATATGGAAAAATTCCCGGCAAAATAAATCTTTTCCACCATAACCATTTTTTTAAACCAAAATTTGTCGCCACTTGTACTAATTCTTTCGGTAACGCCGTTGTTCCTGCAATAACATTAAATAAAATATACCATTGCGAACCTAAAATTATTAACGGCGATGTCCAAATATTTACATTAAGTTTATATTTCAAAATTATCACTGTCACGATTGGAAATAACAAATTTGCTGGAAATGCTGCAAAAAATTGCGCGATAGGTTGCGCAATTTGCGCCGCTCGTGGACGTAATCCGATCCACACGCCAATCGGCACCCAAACAAGCATGCATAAAATTAATAAAATCGCAATACGAATCGTAGTATAAACACCTAATTTAACTACGTGTAAAGTTTCGTGAATAGATAAAGCTTTAAAAATATACCGAATTAAAAACACAGTTATCAGCAAACAAGAAACAAAAACTATAAAGTACCAAATATAAATTATCGCTGAAATTATAGTTGATTTTTTCGGCCGTACAAATTTTATTTTTTCTAAATGTTTGCCTGCGCGAAAATTAACAATTCCATCCGCAAAAACCGCAAATACTTGTCCAAAATAATAAAGCAAACGTGTGTGCTGCAATAAACTTATAACTAATGAACCAGGTTTTTGTTTGCCTTCATCTTCCTCCGCCTTAAATTTTTCACTCCACACGATTATTGGACGAAATAATAATTGATCATACAATAAAATCACAATTAACATAGTAACAATCGCATAAAATATTGCTGATTTATTCATGTGGGCAATTGCAACCCCAATATAAGATCCAATTCCTGGTAATAAAATATTTTGGTTATTAACTGCGATCGCTTCTGAAGCGGTAATAAAAAACCAACTTGCCGACATTGACATCATGGTGTTCCAAATTAAACTCGGCATCGCAAACGGAACCTCAACCCGCCAAAATTTTTGCCAGGGAGATAACTGAAACATAGCGCTTGCTTCACGCAAATCACTAGGCACGTTTTTCAAACATTGATAAAACCCTAAAAACATATTCCATGCTTGCCCAGTAAAAATCGCCAAAATAGCCGCACATTCCGGCCCCAACAAACTATTTGGAAATAATGCGATAAACACAACTACTGTGATCGATAAATAACCCAATACCGGAATTGATTGTGCAATATCAATGATCGGAATAATAATTCGCTCAGCATGCTTATTTTTTGCTGCCAAACTACCCACAAGAAAAGTAAATAATAACGAAGCAAATAAGGCGATAAACATTCGCAAAGTAGTACGCAAAGCATAAGCGGGTAAATATTTAACTGATAACGAAATTGGCAGCTGATCTCCCAGCCGATATGGTGTAGCCATTTGGCTAGCACCGTGCGCGAGAACCACAAAAATCATAAAAACCAGCAGCAAAACCACCACATCCCAAACATTGGGCTGCCATGCTGCTAATTGATTATTGCGCCAAATGCGGAGTTTCATTGACTATTCCTCTATTACTCATAATAGAATACCCAAGAAACACCGAATTTCCTAGAAATTCGTGATTTAATTTTAATCAAAAACTTAATTGCAACATATCTACATTTTGAATTCTACTCTGAAGCTAAAATGCTACCTATTCTTCAAAGTAAGAATTATGTAAATCATATTAAATCAACTTTTCTGCGCATAAAATCACATCACGCGCAATAGACGGATCTTTGCTGCAACACAAAAACATTAAAAGTTTATTAGCATGTTCATGACCTTGCGCTGCAGCATTACAAAAATGTTTTTTGGCAAAATTAATACGATTATCAACTAACGCCTGCAGACCTAACTTTAATAATTTTTCGATTTCTCTTTGATTTGTTTGCATCATAACGTCTCCTATTTATACCCCTCTCTTGGATTTAACAATTTCTTGTAAATAATCATGCGCTGACCAAACAATGTTATAAATCGTTTCTCGATCAAGCATGATTTGGCTATCCCATGCTGCTAACAAGCAATCTAAAATCGCTTTTGTTTTGGTTAAATTCTCATCAACCATATCCTGAAATTCAAGGTCAGTTTTCATTTTCAATACCTATTGTCACTTACCTTAAGTTGCTTTATTATAGAAGTTATGTAAACTAAAAGGTAGGAAGAAATGTCGTATTATTATGTAAGATATTTGCTAAGAAATAAACCATTTAGTATTAAAATATGGTCTAAGGAATTGATTTAATGGATCTTTCATCTGCAGAGGAAAAAGGACGACGATTACAGCAGCTCAGAAAGCTGGCCCGTTTTAGCCAAAAAGAAGTAGCCAGCCTGATAAACATATCACTTTCCGCATATAAAGGCTGGGAAAATGGGCGGCACGGAGGCTTGCCAAAACGACGCGCTATATTTCTGCTGCCAATTTTCCAAGCAGAAGGAATAGAATGCAATCTTGAATGGTTAATGTCAGGCATTGGAGAACCTCCACAAAAAAATCTAGTATATAGCGCCAAAAAAGCCATCAAAGCCAAAGATAATATAATGCAGGCAATCATCAAAACCGAACAAGAACGTATTCAGGATGAATTAAGATGTTTTCGCAGCAACTACCTCGACAGTATCGATTTTGTTACACCTGATGATGCTATGGCGCCTATGTTTTTACCACAAGATGTGGTTGCCGGCGTTAAATTAAAACCAAAATACTATGCTAACGCATTTGGCATGCCGTGCATTGTACAGCTTACTGATGGAACAATTTTATTAAGAGAATTGCGCCAGGGCAAAGAAAAAGATCATTATACTTTATTATGTAGCAATATCGAAACAAATCAAAATATTCTTAACGAAGTTGAATTAATCAATGTCGCACCAGTTTTATGGCATCGACGCAAACAATTAACCCTTAAGTAAAAAATCTTTATATGAAATAATTTTATCTTTATCAAGATGATAAATATTTGTATCTTTTACATGCGAATAATAATATTCACCTTCAGCGCCAGCAAGTTTCTGCGCAACGTGCAAATATCTATTCCACTCTGTAACAGAAATATTTTCATCTGCTTGGGTAAACAAAAACAAAACTTTTTTGCGTTGTTTCAATGCATCAATAATGCTTTGCGGCGCTAAATTTGCTTCGGCTATATCCTGATAATCCGTCATTTCTTTTTCATTCTTGATCACAAACCAACTAATATTTCCTTCAATATCAAGCAATAAAAAACATCCTGATTCATTCACCAAATAATATTCAACAATTTTATTTTCTTCACAAAATTTATTAAAAAATTCGATAAAAACAGAATCATCTAAACAACTAGTAGAACTTGATGCGATCATTTTAACAATCGGCTCGGATACTTCATAAAATTTTTGCTTTTGCATTTCAACAATAGCAGCTTGTAATTTTTTTGCAAAATTTAAAGTTTCTTTTTTTACAAACCGATGGATTAAGCCTTTATTAAAAGCTTCTATCGCAGTTTCCGGCTCAGCCTTACCGGTTAGCATAATAAATTTTAGCGGCAAACCCTGCAGCGCCTTACAAACCTCCAAACCATTCATATCCGGCATAGAATAATCTACCACCACAACTGTTTTCATCGCAAAACGTTTAGGATTATAAATTGTTTTATGAATACCCATGATATCAACATCAACAATACTGTGTTCTATATTATTATATCCTAATTCATCATCAGACTCTTTATCACGTAAATTTTGCAGTAATCGCTCAATATAATCCAACTTGCAGTCACCTTTAAGATACTCAACCGCTTTTTTGGCGTTAGTAAAGGTTTGTGCTTTAAGACTTGAATTAAATGACATTAAAATACTTTCTAAAAAACTTTGCTTATCATCAATAAAAACTACAGTAGTTGGATGATAATAACATGCTATACGATTATCTGTCATAACACCTCCTCAATCCATAACTGGAAAACTTAAACAAAATTCCGTGAATTCTCCTTCACAAGACGCGCAGGAAATATCACCATGCATACGCTGCATTGCCATCTTGCAAAATGACAATCCGATACCAGTACCATGTTCCGTGCTAGTAAAAAATTTTTCAAAAATATGCGGTAAAATATCTGCGTCAATACCAGTACCAGTATCTCTGAAAATCAATTGATTTCCTTTTTTATTTTTTTTAAGCGAAATAAATATCTCACCTTTGCCAGCACGCGCAATATAATACAAAGCATTTTTCATCAAATTAAAAATAATATGCATCACCAAAGTCTCATCGCCTTTGAATTTAAAATTATTACTCCTATCCCAATGCACCAACTGTTTTTCTTTCTGCTGAAAGGGATATCGATGTAAAGCAGTATTAATACAATCACCAATTGATAAAACTTTAAATTTACTTTCATCAATATCAATTTCTCGAATATTCATCAACAGCATATCAACAACAGTATTCGCTGCAGCACCTTCATACTCCAAACGACTAACCGCATCACGCAACAATTTTTCATGCTGCGGATAAATAGGCTCAATATCAAGATCAGCACTTTTCGCAGCATCATAAGCTTTTAATAAAATCGGCAAAAATTTCTCGATTCCCTCAGCGCTTGCCATAATTGACCGTATCGGCGTCCGCAATTCATGCGCAATCCCAGCTGCTGTAGCTTTCATGGTGTGAATCCGCTCTTCTTGTATTTTACTTTTTATTTTTGCTTCTTTTAGTTCTTGTTCTTGACGTTTACGCTCGGTAATATCGATTGCTATTCCCAAAACACCAATTATTTTATTATCCTTATCCTTTAATGGTACTTTTTCAGACAAAAATACTACTTTTTCCCCATCTGCTAATATAGCAGATTCTTCTCTAACAGATTTTCCCCCTGTGCGCATAATCTCTTCATTTATTGCATTTAACTCTTCAGCTTGTTCCTTCCAAGTTAAATCATAATTAGTTTTACCAATAATTTCTTTACGTGATTTTAATCCAGTATCTTTGGCTTGCAAATCATTACATCCCAAAATAACATTATCTTTATTATACCAGTAAACATGACCCGGCATACGTGCAATAATTCCTTCTAAATAATCGCGCATGATTATCGCAGCTTCTTCTGCAGACATATTATCACCAATCTTTACACCAGTAACTTCCTGCGCTATTTTTGCTAATAAATTATCTTTATTTTTTATCGAAAGCTCGGCTTTCTTTTTTTCAGCAGCTAATTTTTTTTCTTTCTTTTTATGCTCAGTAATATCCATCGAAATTCCAAGCACTCCAATAATGTTATTATTGCGATCTCTTAAAGGAACTTTTTCGGATAAATAAGTCGCTTCACGGCCATCTGCAAACGTTACGGTTTCTTCATCAATATAATTCTTTCCGGTACGCATAATTTCATTGTTAATCGCATCCCATTTTTCTGCAAATTCCTCACCATATGGTAAATCATAATTAGTCTTACCAATAATTTCCTTGCGTGATTTCAAATCATCACTCTTGGCTTGACGATTATTACAACCTAGAAAAACATTATCTTTATTAGACCAGTAAACATGACCAGGCATACGTGCAATGATTCCTTCCAGATAATCTTTCATAATAACAGCATATTCTGCAGCAGACATGTTTTTATCCACTTTAGTGCCAGTAACTTCCTGAGTTAAATTTGCTAGCAAATCATTTTGCTGTTTAGTTAAAAACTTCAACTCATTATGGTCGGCAGTCAGTTGTTTTTCTTTTAATTTACGTTCTGTGATATCTACCGATATTCCTAAAAGCCCAGTTACCTTGTTATTATCATCAACCAGAGGAATTTTTTCGGTCAAATAAATAATTTCTTTGCCGTTTTTATCAACTGCCCTTTCCTCAAACATCATGCGTTTACCGCTTTCGATTACTTTTTTATCATTTTGCATGGTGATTTTAGCGATTTCTTTATTATCAGTT
>JASFHH010000010.1:0-48746 GCA_050123335.1 Gammaproteobacteria bacterium | reverse complement strand
GCGAACGCTTTGCCATGGATGGCAAAGCAGGAAGAAAATCCATGGATGGCTGCTTGATGAAATCTCTCTGATGAAAATATTAGTTTCGCCCCGGAGAGGATTCGAACCTCTGACCTGCTCCTTAGGAGGGAGCCGCGCTATCCATCTGTGCCACCGGGGCATTCATGTGATTATATATGAATTAATTTAGAATGTAATTGATTGCAATCTGCAATATTTGAGTAAAATTTACTTATATTATACGTATTAGATTTATATACCAGAAATCCAATCAGCGATCGCAACACCAACTTCTTTGGGTTTAGATTCCTGCATATAATGCAAATCTTCGCCTAAATCGACCAATTTAAGGTTCTTCACATGATCTCTAGCCCATATAATGGTATCCACCGTAGTGCTATATCCAGGAATTGCATACATCATCAATTTTGGAATAGGAGAAACAGCTAATTTATCAGAATATTCGCTAATTAGCTTGGCAACATCACTTGCTCCTGGGTTGTAAGGTAAATCCAAGAGATATTGCCAAAGTAATTTGCGTTGTCTGGGATTAGAAAACGGCTCACGATAATATTTCATTTCCTCATCCGATAAATGACGCATGACACAACCGGGGAAAATCTTATCAAGAAAATAATCAGTTTTCGTAATTAAATCATATGGGTTATCGTGATTACTTAATAAAAGACCTAAATGCTGCATCGGCAGAGAAGCATCAGCCCAGCCTTTAATGGAGCGCAAATAAGGCTCAATAAATACTAGTCCTTTAATTCTATCACTATTACGCATGGCATAATCTGAACCAATCACCGAACCCCAACCATGCATTACCATAGTAATGTTCTTTAAATCTAAAGCTTCAACAAAACCATTGAAATAACGAATAAAATCATTGGCCCGATAAGGAAGATCCGGCTTATCTGACTTGCCCATACCAATTAAATCAGGTGCAATACAACGGCCTACATCGGTTACCCACGGAACGACATTGCGCCAAAGGTAGCAGGAAGTTGGAATGCCATGCAAAAACAAAATTGGGTTACCTTTGCCCTCATCTATATAATGAATTTTTGAACCCAAAATATTCACATACCTTGATTGATATGAAAACGTAGATGTAAATATATCAGTATCCCTCACACTCATACGCTAATCCCTCATGATAATTTTTTATTCTTATTGTGTCGCGCATCGAGCCCACACAATGCTTGAAATCCGTACCATTTTTTATGCTTATAATTAAAGTTTAGCACCACTTATAAATTTTGCATGCAAAAAATCAGCTTTTTTTCTGCTTGTCAGCATAAGCTTGCACTATAGCAAGCAATTCTCTTAAGGCCACCGAAATCATCACTGGCTCTACCGACTTTGCTGAACGAATATTGGCAATTACCGCTCTCCATCTCTCTAATAAATCAGAGTTTTTCTCTATCCATCTCTCAATTTTGCCTTGTACTGATTTATGTTTAACTGCCATTAAAGCCACAATTGTTAGTTCGCGCTGCAAATGATCCAAATCATCTTTAAACGCAACCCGCGCTTGCGCATCCCAACGTGATTTTACCGGATATGATATAATCTGCGCCTTAAGCCAATCCAACTCCAACAAAGTTCCCAACTTGAAATAAGCAGGTGCAACTGAGCGCAAAGTAAAACCGGAACTTAACATCGCCTGAATGATATCTAAAGCTGATAACAAAACCGAACAATACACTACTTCATGCGCAATATCTTGCGGTACACCCTGCTCAACAAAATTTGCAATTTCACTATTTAGTTTCTCCAAATTTTCCGACAAAATATATTTTGGTAAATTACGACTTAAAATAGTCATTGGCTGAATAAATTGAGTCACTGTTGATTCTATATTTAATCGGTCAAATCTATTGCGCAAAAACCAACGAGTACCACGACGAATCAAGCGTCTGAGCTGCCTCAACATTGACAGCTGAACATCTGAATTCACCACCAAATCTAATGATTCAATTTTTTTCCATAATTTATCTTTATTAAACACCATTTTCGCAATCACAAATGCGGTAATAATTTTATCTAATGATGCACCGCTTTCTTTTTTCATACGGTAAACAAAAGTCACACCCATTTCATTAATTAAATGATTGCAAAGTTGCGTTGCAATAATTTCATGATGCAAATTATGTGAACGCATTTGCAAATAATATTTTGAGCGCAGCATGCTTGGAAAAGCAAATAAGATAATTTTATTTAATACTGGATTATCCAGCAACTTAGAACCCAACACTTCTTCTTTCAAAACTATTTTGCTATATGCCAACAAAATTGCCATTTCAGGTGCAGTTAATCCTACACCCGCTGCCTGCCGCCTGGCAATTTCCTGTTTATCAGGTAAAAACTCCAGCGCGCGATTAATTTTATTTTGCCGTTCTAAATCACTAATAAATTGTACAAATAAATCTAATTTACTTTCTCCCTGGTGCAGAATCAAATCAATTGCCTGAGTCTGCCGATAATTATTTTCCAGAACTAACTCTACAACTTGATTAGTCATTTCATGCAATAATCGGTTACGTTGTTTCCAAGTCAATGCGCCTTGCGCCATTACAGCATTTAATAAAATTTTAATATTAACTTCATGATCCGAACAATCAACCCCAGCAGAATTATCAATAAAATCAGTATAGATATATCCACCACTTAAAGCATATTCTATACGTGCCAACTGAGTTAAACCCAAATTACCCCCCTCTGCTACTACCTTACAACGTAATTCACCTGCATCAACCCGAACAGAGTCATTAGCACGATCACCAACATCTAAGTGCGTCTCACTGCCTGCTTTAACAAACGTGCCAATACCACCATTAAACAATAAATCCACCTCTGCAGTTAAAAGATGCCTGATCAACATATTTGGCGTAAGAACATCTTTAACTATTCCCAATAATTGCTTAATTTCAGAAGACAATTTAATGGACTTTGTTGTTCGATCAAACACACCTCCACCTGTTGAAATTTTATCTCGTGCATAATCATTCCATGTAGAACGTGGCAACTTAAATAATCTATGACGCTCAACAAAACTAACTTGTGGATCCGGATTAGGATCCACAAAAATATGCTGATGATTAAATGCGGCAACTAGTCGTATATGCTTGGATAACAACATCCCATTACCAAACACATCGCCAGACATATCACCAATTCCAACAACCGTAAACTCATTCTGCTGGGTATCTATACCTAAATGACGAAAATGCCGCTTAACCGATTCCCACATTCCTTTCGCAGTAATACCAATTACTTTATGGTCATAGCCGGTGCTACCACCCGAAGCAAATGCATCTCCTAACCAAAATTGGTATTCCTTAGAAATTTCATTCGCAATATCAGAAAAAGTTGCTGTACCTTTATCGGCTGCAACAACTAAATATGAATCCGCATCATCATGACATACAGTATTAGCTGGTTGAACAATCTGCTGATCCTTTAAGTTGTCAGTAAGATCTAACAAACCACGAATAAAATTACGATAAGCATGCACCCCAAAAGACCAAACTTCATCACGGCTACCATCCTTTGGTAAATTCTTAACCACAAACCCACCTTTTGCTCCATGCGGCACAATTACGGCATTTTTTACTTGTTGGGCTTTTACTAAACCAAGAATTTCAACACGAAAATCTTCTAAACGACTCGACCAGCGAATACCTCCTCGTGCAACGCGCGCACTACGCAAATGTACCCCTTCAAATTCTGGCGCATAAACAAAAATCTCATATTTTGGGCGCGGCAATGGCAAATCTGATATTTTGTCTGAATCAAATTTGAGTGACAAATAAGCTTTATGGAGACCATCACGGTTTGTTTGAAAATAATTAGTACGCGTTGTCGCCTGAATAACTTCTAAATACCGCCGCAAAATTCTATCTTGATCTAAACTTTTCACCGCATCCAAAGCCGTTAATATTTTAGAACTAATATCCTCATTAGACGCACTTGCTGGATCAAATCTAACTTTAAATAAATCAACAAGATAACGAGTAATATTTGCATTATGCTTTAAGGTTTCACCAATATAATTTTTACTAAAAGTAAAACCAATTTGACGTAAATATTTTGCATAAGCACGCAGCATCGCAATTTCACGCCAACTTAAGCTCGCAGCTAACACCAAGCAATTAAAATTATCATTCTCAGCATTTTTATACCACACTGCTTTAAAAGCTTCTTGAAATATATCTTTTACCTTAGAAATCTCAATATCATGATGATCTTGATAAATCATCTCAAAGTCATTGAGCCAAATAATTGTACCATCCGATAAAACAATCTGATGCGGACACTCGTCAATCACTTTAAGACCCATATGTTCCAACATCGGCAATACATCAGATAAAGAAATGGTATGATAACGGCGAAACAATTTTAAATGAATAACTTTATGATCATGATACTGTCTCTCAGTATCATAGAAATGTAAACTTAATTCATTTTTTTCAGATAATCTTTCAAGATGTGCAATATCATGTATCGCAGTTAATGGATTAAATTCTTCACGATAACCTGCAGGAAATGAATTTTGATATCTATCGGCATATTGTAAACCAACGATTTCACCATAATGCTTAACTAACTCTGTGCGAAAAACATCCTTCCAGGATTGCCCTGCTTGAATAATTTTATGCTCAATTTCATCAGTATCAAATATAATCTTTTCATGCGGATCAATTCTAATCACAAAATGCAAACAAACTAATGCCGAACCCAAAAAACTCAAAGTAAAAGTGCTGGATTTTCCATGCAGCAGCAGCATCAAAATATGCTGCACTTTATGCTGCATTAACATATTAAAACGGTCACGCGGAATATAAACCAAACATGAAAAATACCGCCCATAAATATCTTTGCGAATAAATAAGCGAGTACGTTGTCGCTCTTGTAAATGTAAAATTCCTAATGACAAATCTAACAATTCAGCGATCGAAGCCTGAAACAGATCATCCCGCGGCAAAGTACGTAAAATTTCACGCAATGACTTACCTGCATATCCCAATAAATTAAATTGCGACTCTTGCAAAACTCTGGCAATTTTATGCCGCAGAAATGGAATATTACCTGGATTACTGTGATATGCCTCCAAAGTATATAAACCAACAAATCGAGTTTCGCCAATTACTTTACCACGCTCATCAAAATGTTTGATTCCAATGTAATCAGTATAAGCATCCCGATGTACCGTAGATAAATTATTAGTTTTAGCAAAAAACAAAATTCGTGGTGAAAGCAACAGCTCTTCTACTGCTGGTAATAGCGCAGAAAATTCTGCGGATATTTTTTTGGTTCCTTTGCGCCGCAAAATACCTAAGCCAGTACCAGGAATCGCATGCAAACCTTTTTTGCCTTGCCGCTCGATCAACCGATAATCACGACAGCCTAAAAATATGAAATTATCTTGCAGAACCCAACGCAAAAAACCACAAGATTCCGTAATTTCAATTTCACTTAATTGCGGCGGGTGCTGCTCTAACATTACCAATAAATGCTGTAAGTGTTCCTGCATCGCCGACCAATCAGACACTACAACTGTCACATCTTGTAAAACAGCACAAATAGAATCAGTTAATTCTTGTAAGCGCTTTTCATCATCTATACGATCAATTTCAATAAAAACCGGCGCCTCAGTGACAGCCTTTTGTAATTCCTGGCCGCCAGACAAAATTTTTTCTATTTTACCTGCATGATTGCGAATTAAATTTATTCCGCCAGTATGCACCATAAAATGAATCAACAACCCTTGACGATTGAGATAACTACGCACTGAATTAACAATAAATGGCATATTATCGCAAGAAATTTGAATTGCCGTATACTGAGATTTCCCGCCGTGCTGATTCAACTGCGGGTTAAAAACTTTGACTTTTATGTCACCTGGTTCGCGCGCATCAATTATTTTCCAATGAGATAATAAAATAGCCAACAAATCATCAGGACTTTTTTGCCGTAAATCCTCATAAGCAACCGTACCATAATAATTTTGCGCAAAAGCTGACAACAATTCGGCCTGCTCTGCCGGATATTGCTGCGTGATTTTACCAATAACTTGATCAATTAACTCTTGCCGTTGTTTTTTTGAAGCAGCAAGCATATTGACTATTCCTCAAACTGTTACCTCAACAATCGCACACATTCGTCATCCCGCGGCCCAGTCAGTTGACCGCGGGATCCATACTATTTCATAATTAATATAAAAAGTATAACGCTACTTTTTTATCATGGCGAGAAGATTATGCAGGATCTATGAATTTCTTGCTTTTTGGCTTCTTTCTTGTTATTAGTAATCGTTTCGTTAACACTAAAGAGAAAATAAACTATGGCTTTCGTCTTCTGGTTGGTTAAAAGCAAGGGAAATAAAATCAAAGAACTTGATAAGGTTGTACGACAGGCCAAACAAGTAATTGGGAAAAAAGTCACATCAAATGAAGGAATACCACCGAAAACATTTGACAAAATTCCTACAGTCATAGAACAGATTGATAAGTATATAAAGAAATATTATACGCCAGTTATACTTATTTTTTTAAAAGCTCAATTGTTACATAAAAGCGGAAGGATTAAACCAGCAATATCCTGTTATAAACATCTCATCAATAATAAATCCAGAATTCAGAGTAAAGTCATACTGGCGAAAACCTATATTGGCATGGCTAATATAACAAACCAAAAATCCAAAGCAGCAAAACAAACCAATATAAAAGGAGAAAAACATAACACATGTACCACAGAATTTATCAACTACATAAATAAAGTTAAAAAACTTCTATCTATAGAACAAATCAACGATATTATGAATCAATATCATTGGCCATACAAAAAAACAACCAATAACCTGATGGCACAAAAATTTAAAAAGAAGAAAAATAATATTCTTCCAATAAAAGTTAAACCTATATGATAAAAAAACTAACCACAATTATATTACTGCTGGCAACAACATGTTCTATTACATATGCAAAAAGCCTCTCGCCATTTTCGATAAATTTTATGGCCAGTTTTCAAACCGGACCGGCCAACGGCTTTGTGCAAATTCCTCAAGGTGGTCAAGCCGGCACTACATCCTATCATTTACCCACTTTGAATGATTTAGGCATCAAGCACAACAACAATTATGATTTTCTATTAAAACTCAATTGGCACAAATTAACTTTTTATGGCGGCTATCAAAACATTCGTCCTTCTGGATCAAATACACTAAACAAAACCATCATTACTCATAATGTTACCATTCCTGCAGGATCATCGATCAGCTCAAAACTAACTTTAGATTGGGCAAGAATTGGCGCACAATACAATTTTTCCCCAAACAACAAATGGTCGATTGCTCCACAGCTTGAAGCTGCTATGATGGACTTTGATTACCGGATTCCCAACTACATCGCACCACGACATTTTATTCCATCTGCCGTACGCGCAGGAATATATAGCAATTATAATATCAATAACAAATTTGCGATTGATGGCGATGCAGCTACAGCGATTCCCCTATTTCATTTGAACATCACCACCGTAAATCTGCGTCTAAAATATAATTTACTAGCTAAATCAAATTTCACAACCCAAATCTTCGCCGGCGCCGGATATTTATATATACGCTTCAAAGATAAACAACCTACACCAAATCATATTCTGTATAAACAACCATTATTCCAGGCGGGATTGATTTTATCTTATACGTAGTTAGATGATGTTGTCATCCCGCGGCCATGTTTGTTGACCGCGGGATCCAGTTATGCCAGTTTACGGGTTATATTTTACATTTTTTTACGATTTTTTAATAAATAAAAAATTAGAATATTGCTTCGATGCATAATCAAATACCATCATTAACAATTTTGATCGCTCTACGCCAAAACGGACTTGTAGTAATTCTACATTCATTTTTGCAGCTTGCATTCAGATAAAATCCCGCTCAAGTTTATAAACCCGAGTGGGGAGATTATGTGTGTGATTTAATTCATAAATTTCATGTTAATATCCTCCTTTTTGTGACAGATGTCTCAATTTTATAGCACAAAAAGTTATTATGATTATCATTATGTGGTATTATATGCACATTCAATAATAATAAAAACTCACTAAACAAGGTGTTTAGAGAGGCTTTTGATCAAGATGACAAAAAAAAACACACAAGAAGAGTGCGTAACAAATCTCAAATCTCATCATTCAAAGCATGAAAACTGGTCAAATACTGATAATATAAATATATATAAGAATATGCCTATAGAAGCTTTTTATCAAATTGCGATTCAATCAGGCTTAGACACAGGCGTAGATGTTAAAACTATTAAGAAGTATATCAGAAACGCAAACTCTATTTTAGAAATAGGTGCAGGTTATGGCCGAGTGTTAGCTCATATTTTAAATCAAGGTTATCAGGGTAAATTAGTTGCGGTTGAAAGGAATCAAAGATTTTGTCAATTTTTGCAATCACAATTTTATGGACGAGCGGATATTATTTGCGATGATGTTGCGAATTTTAAGACTGATGAGAAATTTGATTTAATTTTATGGATGTGGACTGGAATTTTTGAGTTTTCTAAAACTGAACAGTCACAAATGATTTCGTATCTTAGCAAGTTGTTAAGCAAAAAAGGTTATCTTATTTTAGATACTGTATCTGTAGATTTTGTTTCAATTAATGCATTTGGAGCAACCCCCAATGATCGTATAATTAAAACTTCTTACGGTAAAGATTATTGTTATTTCCCATCAGATGATGAAATTATGCAATATGTGCAGTATGCTGGCTTAGTTCACCATGAAGATTTATTTTATTCAGCTTTAGTTAACCGTAAACGCAGATTAAGTGTTTTTAGCCTTGGATGACTCAGAAATGCTTATACATCCTCTTAAAAATGGACTTTTATCAGGGAATTTTCCTTTTCTATTAAGTAAAAAATTTTGATCTCTTTGTGGTAATAATTCACTTGAGTTAATATTGGTTGAGATTTCACTGGTATGATAAAAATTAAATTCCACTAAATCAGGAATTTCTGCTAATGGTGTATTGTTGAGGTTTAAATCAGCAGTTTTAATAGCATCTAAATATTTATTTAGCAGGTAATGTATTTCTTTTAATTCAGTAATTTTATTGGCAGTACGCTTTGATTTGGGTGAAAAATTAATTGTTGTTGGGTAAGCAAGCGAATAGTAAATATCGCTATTACGTTTTTGTGATTTAAAATAATATCGTTTAAAATAAGTCGGGCACATGATAATTGGCGCGTATTCCAGCTGATAAATGTCAACATACAATTGTTGTAGTCGTGAAATAGGTGCAGCTGAATTATTGTTTGATGGTGCAAATCCTGGATAAACCCCTAAGCTCATGGCCAATAAATGTTTAACTGTATCAGCAACATAAGGATTGGGCTTTAAATTTCTTTCTTTTTGGATTATGGAAAAAATTAAATGCCATATGAATTCATTACGCCAAAATTCCGTATTTTTCCAATAACTCTCATATAGATATTTGGAAAATTTTATCCATGCTGGATCTTGCAAATTATCAAACCATTCTTTACTGAAATATAAAACTTCAGTATACCAGTCTTCCTGAAAATTTTCGCTTTCATAAATTTTACGAAATACATTGCCATGTTCGGCATAATGTTCCGGTTTATCCAGATTAACATCAAGATGTTGTGCCAATCGAGCATGATTTCTATCTAATGAAATTTTGGAGAGCATAAACATTGATCTGACGCCGGCGCTGATATGCCATAAGAAAGCTGGTTGGAGGTTTTTTTCTGGATTTAATACTATCCATGCACTCAATAATGCACCTTCTGGAACTATGATGTATGGAATTGTATAATTATCCATGTTTAAATAAACTTCAAAAGAATTTTTTAAAACCAAGCTTACAGGATTTGTGCCAAAGTTATATGCGAGTTGCTGCAGTTTTTTATCTAACTTAGGATTATCATGTTTCACTAAATTTCCCTGATTATCCGGCAAATGCAAAACACCTCGTTGCACTGTCTCCTGGCCAAATGGTATTTGTGCAACAAAGAGGCCAAGTTCTTTTGGTGGGTTTAGCTCATCGATAATATTGCATAGGGCTGGGTTAACTTTCTTGACTTTGGGGCGCACCTGTTCCCAGGTAACTTGGCGGATGTTGGCTTGAGTCCTAGTTTCTGCCATATTTTGTATCCTTTTGCGAATGTATCATATCATAATATATTAGCCTTCCTTTGTCAATTAACCAAGTAAATTATATGGTAAATTTAACTGAATTATTACTTAATTTAATTATGCACACACCCTACTATACTTTAAACAACTAAGGGAAATTTGCTTGGCTGCTCTAAACAGACAAGCAATAGGGAAATCTCCACCTTAATAGGCATAAAGCCAACCAAAAATAACAATAGCAAAACCTATCCTAAAAACGCAATGTATTTGGGAATGGAAGCAAGCTTTGATAAAGCGAAATTTACGGAGGATATAAATATGTTAGTTTTAACCAGAAAAATTAATGAATCAATAATTATTAATGACGACACCAAAATTCAAATTTTGGAAGTTAGAGGGCGTCAGGTTCGTGTTGGAATCTCTGCGCCTGAAGCCGTTATCGTTCATCGAGAAGAAATTTATAACAAGATTTTAGCAGAACACGAAAAACAGAAAGGCGCGTAATTAATCGAGGATTAAAAAATGGAAATTTTCGAATGCAATTTTGGGGAGGGGCTAAAATTGCTGAGCGAAGATGGAGAGATATGCCTGGTGCTTTTGCGCGATGACAACAAGAATAACAATTCGCGCATTAGGCTTGGTATTAAGACATCTAATAATATCGATGTGTGTGTTAGAGAAAAATATCAGCGCATGCAGGCTGATTTACAGCAAAAAGTTGAAGCGTATTATCATAAACAAAAAAAAGAAATACCAATTACGTTAATTTCAGCCAAAGAAAAACTAAGCAAAAAACCCAAGGTTTTACTGGTTGAAGATGCTGAGATTATCCGCAAAGTTAACACAACTTTTTTAGAATCTTTAGGCTGTAAAGTTATTGCCGCCAAAGACGGCCGGGAAGCATTCGATACACTGCAGAATAAATTTGATTTAATTTTACTTGATATTGGTTTACCAGACGTTAGCGGAGTTGAAATTTGCCGATTTATTCGTAAAAACTTTATCAATCAAACCACACCAGTGATTTTTTTAACTGCTTTTGGAGATACAGTAAAAGACAAATGCTTAAGTGCTGGATGTGATGATTTTGCAATAAAACCGCTTTCGATGGAAAAATTGCAAAAGTTAATTTGCAAATGGCTACTACATAAAAACCAACAAGAAAATGAGGGTTAAGAACAAAAAAATGGAGAGGGGTACAATAACCAATAAAGGAGGAAATAAGATGAATACAACTATTAATACTAAAATTGACACAAGCATGACAAACGAAGAAAATATGGATATGTATTTTGAATTAGCAATAAAAGCATTGATACAGAATCATTTCAAATCTTGCATGATGTACTTTAAACAATCAATTTCACACGGTAATAAACGGGCATATACATATCGTAACTTTTTATGCTGCTATAAAGACATCATATTAGCACGCGACATAATACTTTGCGCTGAAAAACGGATTTGATATCACAAAGCCATAAAAAGTAAACAATATGTATAAAAAAATTGAGCTGCAAGACATCATTGATGAAAAAATACCAAAAATAAGAGCCATATTAAATTGCTTATTAACATCAATGGATCATTGCCCTACCCTTGATTATAATACAATCTATAATACACTTTGGTCAATAGATGATGATCTGCGGGAAATTACAGAAAATTTTTCAAGTTGCACCAAATAATAACGGCATTGGATTAACATGGTAGTGTATTAAAAATTTCGGACAACAATATCAACCATGACAATGTTGCTTGAGTTTATAATAACTGCCAGATTAGATTCTGAATTTTACAATTCATCTGCTATCATCAATCATCTCCATAAGCAATAATTGCATCCAACGCTGGAGTATAGTAATTATTTTTACCGTGTTTTCTGACTTTAATTAATTTACGCTTCAGAAGATTATTCACAGTTTTTGAAACAAAAGACTTAGAGGTTTTAGATTTCTTAATAATATCTGTACCCGTCACCTCTCCTTTTTTAACCACAATACTAAGAATTGCTTCTTCACTTGGGACTAACTCATTACGAGAAACTCTTTCTTTAGCTAATTTAATCAACATAGGTTTTGATATATCCTCCGTAATTTTGCACATTCGCTCCAACACCAAATGAACGATACACTTCGGCTATTCTAGATGAAACTGCTTTGGCATTTTGAAAAATCTTATTTTTCGAAACTTTTTCAGGCAAAAATAATTCTATTTCTCGAACAATAGCTGCAATTGCTGCAGCCAACAATATCTCCAATGTCCAACCAGCTTCAACACGAATTTCTTCCCGTGGAGTAAAATACATTTTGGCATGCTGCGCATAAAAGCGAATATAATTGGCGAATGATGTTGTGCCAACACCTCGTTCTCCTTCAACAACTATAGCAACGTTTCTTTCGCTAATTGCGTTAATACAATAATCATTATCTTCCTTATGCCCCGTATATAGTTCTAAAGTTGATTGTTGAATAGGATCCGTATTTAACGGATTACTTTTAAAACCCAGTGATTCCCATTGCATAGATAATTCCCCTCTACGTATTCATTTGCCCTCAATCTGGCTTCCAGCAATGCTTTCATGTCGGTTCACTATAGTTCACTAAAATTGGTGAACTATAGTGAACTAATTTGAGTTAAAAGCCTAGACCAATTTTCAAAAAAATAAGATATAAAACTTCACTCATTTTCTGTTAACAAAAAATAGCTTATTAATTTTAGACACAATTTCGCATTATCGCATCATGCCATTTTGCAATGGGTAATTACAAACAGGCTAAAACCTATTATTCTAAAGCTTTAGATATTTATAAAGGAAAGGATAACAGCATCATAACTACTTTGAATCGTAAAATCAAATCTTCTGGTTCTTATTTAAATAAATCAGACTCAACCCAAAGTTCAAAAAATAGTCGTTAATTAAAAGGTATACGTCTATTGTGCTATGGTTAGTTTAAGGCAAAGCCCGCAATGGCTGCTAATTATATATAATGATGTAATTCGCTTAAACTTTTGATACAAACAATCGGATTATATTGCGATAACTCTTGTTTCTGCTGCTTATTGCAACAAACTGCAATTGCGTCAACTTTTGCATTTTGCGCTACTAACATGTCAAAACTGCTATCACCAATCATCACTGCGTCTTGTGGTTTGACTGATAGTTCATTTAAAATTCCATGCAAAACTTCTGGCTGTGGTTTAGTAAAATCATCATCACCACAACGCAGCGTACAAAAATAATTATGCAATTCCAAATGATCTAAGGAAAATAGTAATTCTTTGCGAGTTTTATTGGTTGCAATCGCCAATAAATAATTTTGCTGTTGTAAATTCTGTAAAGTTCGCAAAGTGCCATCAAATAACTGATCCCGACTATCACCATTCGCACAATATTGGTAAAACTTCTCATGAAAAATCTGACAATCAGCCGTAGGAAATAATTTGCGCACTATATTTTCCAATGTCCAACCAAAACCAGCGGTAATGTCTTCCTCTTTGGGAATAGGCAATTGTAAATCAGCCGCCACCTGCTGCATAGTTCTTACTACCGCTGGGTGGGTATTTGCCAGCGTGCCATCCCAATCAAAAATCAATAACTTATACTTCATTATTCACCTAAATTGTTATTTAAATTGCCTTCAGTATAGCAATTTATAACTAATTATCAAATAGATATCACAAACCGAAAATTAATTTTTCAACGTGTTATTATTGCATTTTAAAAAATTTTGATCTATATTTATTAGTGACGGGTAAGCCCAAATTACGTGCCTATAGGGAGGGTCGCCATATGGATGACCCAATGATCTGTGGGGATTAGGCGTAATTGGTACCGTCTTTTTTTTGCCTAAAATTCAGTATATTCTTTTTCAAACAGCACCCTACCCTTAAACTCGTTATACCATTCTAATAACCCTGACTCATACTTCTTAAAAATTCCCCAAGAAAATAAATCAATAGCTTGTATACCAGCAATAATCTGAGATAATTGATGTTCTATTGTAACTCTAGTATTTAAAGGCACGACTGATTCTAAAAATTTCCCTAGATAGTTATCAAATTCATTAATCTCCTTTGGCTTTTTACTCTTATCAACGATTAAATGAATATAAGACGGAGCCTGACTAAAATCGATATTCTCAAAAAGTATTCGTGTTAATTTATTATATATTTTATGTGGTTTTATTGGCTGAATAATTGTATCAACAAGTTTACGTTTATCTAAAACTATAGAATATATACCCCAATCTTTGTTTTCACAAATCTGCTGATAAAAATATTTTTTTGTGGCTATAGTAGTTGCTGAACCTTTTAATTCATAACGGCGATTTTTCTTAGTAATTTTATGATTTATTTTTCTTCTTAAAGTATTTTTTACTGCTTTTTTTATTAATCTACTTGCATCAGCAGAATGGCAGATTAATATTGAAATTGTAAACCAATTTGAACCCGCATTTGTAGTAATATCTCCACCTATATTGCCGCTTTCATCTAGAAATATTAACATCTTATTTACTCCGCGGGCCAAATATAGCTGAGCCAATTCTCACAATCGTAGCACCCTCAGCTATGGCTGCTTCAAAATCATCGGACATACCCATGCTTAAAGTATCTAAATTAAATCCTTGTTGATTTAATTGCTGTAATGCGCGAGCCAATCTATGAAAAACTTTACGCTGTTCATTAAAATTATGTGACGGCGCTGGAATTGACATTAAACCGCGTAATTTTAAATGTGGCATTGTCTTAATTTTTTTTGCCAATGGTAATATTTCATCCTGCCCTACTCCGGATTTGGTTGCTTCTTCACTTAAATTAACTTCAATACAAACATTTAACGGCGGGAGATTTTTCGGCCGTTGGTCATTTAATCTTTGTGCGATCTTTTCTCGCTCAATTGTTTCCACCCAGGCAAAATTTTCGGCAATTAATTTAGTTTTATTAGATTGAATTGGGCCAATAAAATGCCAAATTATGTTTTGATTTTTTAAAGCTTTAATTTTCGGCAAAGCTTCCTGCAAATAATTTTCGCCAAAATGCATTTGACCATGTTTTATCGCTTCAGCAATTTCAGCAACACTGCGGGTTTTACTAGCTGCAACTAATGTTACTGCACCAGATTCACGATGATATTTCTGTTCTGCCTGTGAAATTTTTTCCCGAATGATTTTAAGTTGTTCTGCGATGTTTTTCATAATTCAATTATTCAATCCGATTACAATATTCAATTGCTTCATTTAAACGCCGAAATACACGTTCTTTACCAATCAACTGCAACGTAATATCAATCGGCGGCGAAACGGTGCCACCAGTTACTGCTACGCGAATTGGCTGCGCCACCTTACCTAATTTAATTTCTAATTGCTCTGCTGTTCTAATAATTATTTGATGAATTACTTCTGCCTGCCAATCTGTTAATTGGCTAAACTCATCGCGCACACGTTTTAATATTGCTGCGGTTTCCGATTTTAAATTTTTCCGCGCAGCTTTTTCGTCATACTCAGTAAAATCTTCGTAAAAATAGCGGCTTTTTTCAGCCATTTCTTTTAAAGTTTTACAACGTTCTGCTTGACACTTAACTACTTCAGCTAAATCCGGCCCTGCTTTGATATCAATATTTAAATGTTTAAACTGCCATGCTAAATGCGGCGCAACTTTCGCCGTATCCATAGTTTTCATATAATGCTGATTAAGCCACAACAATTTTTCTGTATTAAATGCTGCAGGTGAATGACTAATATGCGCAAGATCAAAATATTCAATCATTTCGTCTATAGAAAAAATTTCCTGATCGCCATGCGACCAACCTAGACGCACTAGATAATTTAACAATGCCTGCGGCAAATAACCATCTGCCTGATATTGCAATACACTAACTGCGCCATGCCGCTTGGATAAACGCTTACCGTCATCACCTAAAATCATCGGCACATGCGCATAAATCGGCGGTGTTCCACCTAACGCTTTCATGATATTAATTTGCCGCGGTGTGTTGTTGATATGATCGGCGCCGCGAATCACATGCGTCATCCCCATATCCAAATCATCAACTACGACAGTAAAATTATATGTTGGCGAACCATCACCGCGAGCGATAATCAAATCATCCAGCTCACTATTTTGAAATTCAATCGTACCACAAACAGCGTCTTCAAACTGCACCACTCCTTCATCAGGGTTTTTAAACCGAATCACATACGGACAATCTTTAGCCTCCATCAATTCACGACAATGGCGATCATACATCGGCTTTTCTTTATTGTTTATCTGGCACTGTCTAAGCTCTTCAATGCGCTCTTTAGAGCAATAACACTTATATGCTTTACCTTCATCCAACAATTGCTGAATCACCTCCTGATAGCGATTAAATCGATCAGTTTGAAAAATCGGCCCTTCATCATAATCCAAGCCAAGCCAAGCCAAGCCATCTAAAATTGCCTGAATAGATTCTGCAGTCGAACGCTCAAGATCTGTATCCTCGATACGCAAAACAAATCGGCCTTGCTGCTGCTTAGCATATAACCAACAAAAAAGCGCGGTCCGCGCGCCACCGACATGCAAATATCCTGTTGGACTTGGTGCGAATCTGGTACGAATAGTCATAACTGCCTCATTTTAAGAGATAAAATTACAAAGACGTAGTTTAACAAATCAAGTTAAAATTGTATATAGCACCAATTTAAGCTAAGCTTAATAGATGCGCAGAGTTATATTATTCATAGCACTTATCAGCCTTTGCCAACTAGCTTTGGCACAAGGAACCTTAAAATTTAATGTGCAAGTTACAGGCTTAGAAGAACCTTTATCAACTAATGCTGTCGCTCGTCTTAATGCTATACAAAAACCAGTAAAAGATAATCTAACTCCAGATATCATTCAAAAATTATTTCAAAAAGGCACCAAAGAAATTCGCCTGGCAATTCAGCCTTTTGGTTATTTTAAGCCAAGCATCACCAAAAAACTTACATCGAAAAATAACGTCTGGACTGCTTATTATTATGTGAACCCAGGACCACCGTTACACATCACCACATTGCATATTAATATAATTGGACCAGGTGCTCACAATCAACAATTACAACAACTACTACAAAAATTACGCCGCAAAACCGGTAAAATTTTTAGCACCAAGCTTTATAACAACATTACCAATAGATTACTGGAGAAAGCGCAAGAAAACGGTTATTTGCGCGCAACTTTTTCTAAAAATCAAATAATAATCAATCAACACCAATACACGTGCGCAATTACTTTAGTATTTGATACTGGACCACGCTATTATTTCGGTTTAGTAACATTTTCACCTTCACCATTAGCTAACAGCTTTTTACACAGATACGTTGAGTTCGATTCCAAAACACCATTTTCATATACCAAACTTATTGACTTAAAAGACCGCTTAAGCGGCAGCGGATATTTTAGCAGTGTTACATCCGTAACTAACCATAAAAATCCAAAACAAAAACATATACCCGTACGTATTAATCTAAAAATGAATAAAAACAAAGCGTATAAATTTGGTATTGGTTATGGTACCGTTTCTGGCCCTCGAGCAACGATTGGATTTAACTGGAGGTGGCTAAATCGCACCGGAGATAAACTAAATTTGTATACCAGAGTATCTGCAACCGAACGTAATTTAGTAGCACAATATATCATTCCAGGCAAACATCCAGCCAAAGAGCAATATGCAATCACCGGCGGAATTTACAAAATAACCCCACAACAAGGCGAAAGCTTTATGCAAAGCCTGGGAGTTAGTTACATTCGCCACTATGCCCGATGGCAGCAAACTATTTCGTTAGAAGGTCAAAATGAACATTATCGTGTTTTAGACGGTCAACCAAAGTATCACGCAAAAATGCTGGTACCAACTATATCGATTTCACATTTAACCACTAATAAAATTATTGATACAAGTCGCGGTAACCGTTTTACCTTTACCATTCGCGGAGCATCTGAAGACATACTGTCAAACGTCAGTTTTATTCAAGCTATAGTCAAAGACAAATTTATTTATACTATTTGGCAAGATAATCGAATTGTTCTGCGTGGACGTTTGGGTTATACCGCCGGCAAAAAAACCGCACAATTGCCAGTCTCAAAACAATTCTACACTGGAGGAATCGATAGTGTGCGCGGCTTCGGTTACAATTATCTGGGACCTGGTAAATATCTGGCTGTCGGCAGCGCTGAATTGCAACGACGCATTTATAAAAAAATCTATGGCGCGGTATTTTATGATAAGGGCAATGCAATGAATAAGTGGGATAACATGAATTTAGTACACAGTTATGGTGTCGGCATAGTATGGCAAACACAACTTGGGGCATTACAGATATATGTAGCCCGCGCAAGTGATGAAAATAATAGAAAAAATAAACATCATTACCGCTTAGAATTTAGTTTGGGGCCTGATTTATGATAAAACGAATTATTTTTTACACTACATTCATCATACTAATTGCAATTGTGTTTTTAACTTCCACTACTGCTGGAATACGCTCAAGCATTTTTATTGCCAATTTATTTTTGCCTGGCAAATTAAATGTTCAAACCATTCATGGATCCATGGTACAAAATATTTATCTGACCAATTTAAATTATCAATGGGATAACAATAAAATATTTATCCATAAAACACAATTACGTTTACAGCCACTGCAAATATTACTTGGTAAAATTTATCTTAAAAATCTGCAGGCAGACCAAATAGTCATACAATATAATAATAAAGCCATTGCCAGAATTGACAGCATACAAGCCAAAGCTAAACTTAAAAAATCATTGATTGATATCCAACAATTAATCTTTGCAGGCCGACCCTATTCCGGCAATTTATCCGGCTCGGTTCACTTAACTAAAAATTATCAAACCAATTTACAGGGCAAACTTGTTGCAAAAATATCAGGACAACAGCCAATAGAAACAAAAATTAACATAACCGGCAATTTAACTGAACAAATGCTGATGCAAATAGATGTAAATCACGATCATAATGCACAAATTATCGCTTCTTTTAATAATTTTCTCAATCAAGGACCAATCAAAATTAATGGTCACTGGAACAATTTAACTATTCCGATTAGCACAACCAACACCATAGAAAGCAAATCAGGAATGCTAACAGTACGCGGAACTTTAAATAATTATACCATCTACGCTAATACCGATATTAATGATGATTATATTCCAAAAGGTTATTACAATATTTATGGTACCGGCAACTCCAATGCAATCAGCTTAACTACAATTAACATCAACACTTTAGGCGGCAAAATAAATGGCAACTTAAATTTAAGCTGGAAACCAAATTTTACCTTGCAAGCTAATCTACAAGCAACTCACATTAATCCAGCAATTAAGTGGCCGCGATGGAACGGTGACATCAACGGATCTCTAACTTTGTATAAAGAAAAATCTGATGATAAAAATATATTTAATTTAATTATAAATAATCTGCATGGAAGCTGGCGCAAACAGCCATTAGATGGTTATTTTAAACTTACCAAAACAAACAGCAATATTGCGATTAATAATAGTTATTTAAGTGCTGGAAATAACTCAATTCGTTTGAACGGCAATTTAAACCACGATTGGCACGGCAACTTAATTATTAACGCTCCCAACCTGAAACAGGCTATGCCGCATAGCTCAGGATCACTATTAGCCGACTTACAAATAACCAATTCACGAAATGCACCACAAATCAAAGGTAACATAACCGCTAATAATCTAAGTGTTTTCAAACTTCACGCAAAAAAATTAATTGCCAACGCTAATCTCAACATGGCACCAAACGGTATTAGCAATATAAGTTTATCTGGTCAGGATTTTAATTATCACTTGTTACGCTGTAAAGATCTTGATTTAAATTTAAATGGACATACAGGTCAACATACTTTGTTAGCCAAAGTCAATACACAAGCTGGAACATATTCATTAAAATTAACCGGCAAATTCATTCAAAAACAATGGCAAGCTCAGCTGCAACAACTTTATATACATGATACTAATTTAGGTAATTGGCATTTAAACAAAACTGTTCCAATAACTATTGGACAAAATGAATTAATAGTTAATCCATTTTGTTTACAAACATCATATGGCAGAGGCAAAATCTGCGGAAAAATTAATGCAAAAAAAGCCGATCATTTAACTGGATATCTTAAAATAAACTTTCCTTACTTATCTGCATTTTCTAATTTAATACCATCACAAATTAATGATGTTAGAGGAACTTTTACTGCGGACACTAAATTAACCGGAACCCTTGCCCAACCATTATTCTCCGGCAACGCAAAAATTGTTAACGCCTCTGCAAAAATTAAACCGCTCGGCATCACTTTAAATGCCATTAACATAACCACAAATATTAACCAAAATGGAGAAATCAAACTTAAAGGAAGCGCAACATCTGGACACGGCAAAATTCATTTAGATGGTACTTCAGTTTTATGGCAAAATTTTTCACCATCACAGCTTAAGATTTACGGCGATAACATTTTGATTGCTAATAATAAAGATTACAATATCACTGCTTCACCGCAATTTAATATTAGTTATCATTATCCAGCTGTTACCATTACTGGCGAACTCGTAATACCACACGCTCTAATTAAAGTAGAAGATTTTACAAATATTACCACCCTGCCGGATAACACGATTATTATAAAACGACAAGATGAAATAAAGAAATCAAAATACAAATATGATGTAAAAATTAAAATTGCATTAGGAAATGATATTAAAATTGATACTTCAAGTTTAGATGCGCAACTTGCCGGCCAACTCGAACTTAATTACGCTTCAATGCAGCCCGCCGTAGCATCTGGTGAATTAAACATAATTAACGGAACCTATACTGCATATAGCCAAAAATTAAAAATTGACAAAGGAAGCTTAATCTTTACTGGGGGTTTAATTAATAATCCAAGATTGGATATTCGCGCCAGCAAAACCATTAATACTTATGCTAAACCTGTCAGAACAACACAAATTAAGCCCGGGCAAACATTCAGTGCCATTTCAGATTTACAACGCCTAACTGTTGGGGTACAAGTTTCCGGAACATTACAACGGCCAAAAATACAATTATTTTCTGATCCAGGCGGTTTAAGTGATACAGATATTTTATCGTACTTAATACTTGGTACTTCAGCCAATCAGGCAACCAGCAGCCAAACACAAACACTGTTTAAGACCGCACAATTGATAGGTTCTGGCGGCAGCAATGCTATTAGCCAAATGCAGCAAATTTTTGGTTTAACTGATTTTGGGGTTAGCCAGGAAGAACTTCCATCATCCACAGACAAAAAAACGCTTACAGCACAACCAGCATTTGGCGTAGGAAAATATATTACCCCAAAACTTTACTTACATTATAGCATCGGCATTTCTAATCCGGTTAGTGTATTAAATTTAACTTATTATATTTCGCGTTTATTTTCCATACAAACCCAAAGCAGCAGTTTTGAACAAGGCGCTGATATATTTTATACATTTGAGAGTAATTAACTTAGGATTTAATTTTAGCTGTGTATACTGCTCACCATTGAAGATGCCGGATTTATACTGCCAGTTTAAATTGGAACTCATGATTTTACAACCTGTCTGTTTTTGTAAAATCATGAGTCAGCAAGCACAATCATAGCTTTAATAGAACACAAGTATATCATGCGCGGTAGCTGCCACAGAAATAAACTAAATGGTAATTACCGCGCATGGCAGATCTGTATTTTGTTTTAGTTGCGCAGATGCGCGGTGACTAGTGATTTTACAAAACAAACATGTTGTAAAATCACTAGTTCCAATTTAACAGCAAATTATTAGTGTTTCTATAAATCTCGCATCTTTATTGGAGAGCCGTATATCTTTTGTAAAACATTTTATTCATTAGTTTAATAATTTATACTTTAATGTTAATATGGTTATTAATTTTAATTACTAAATGACATGGGGCGAGAATTTGAAAACAACAAATATTATAAAATTAATTAAGCAAGGCGAGTCTGATACTTTAGAATTTAAAAAATCAACATCTCAATTAAAAGCAGTTGGTGAAACATTATGTGCCTTTTTAAATGGTGCTGGTGGATTTGTGTTAATTGGCGTTACTGATGAAGGAAAAATTATTGGTCAACATGTCACTGATAACACCCGTCAGGAAATTGCAAAAACTTTGCGGTTATTAGAACCTTTTCCATCATTAGAAGTTGAATATGTATCAATATCTGATAACAAGTATGTTATTGTAATCTCAACAAATCAGCATAACAATTCTACCCCATACATTTTTAATGGTCGTGCTTATCAACGCAATCAATCCATAACATCCAGAATGTCTCAGGATCTTTATCAAACTTTATTGGTGGAGCGCTTGAATGATCCGAAGCATTGGGAAACCGAACCTGCTAAAAATATTAATTTAAATGATCTAGATGAAAACGAGATAATAAAAACCATTCAGGAAGGTGTTGCTAGCGGACGTATTGAGGCGAAGCATTTAACCAACGATTATAAAAAAGCATTAATTAGTTTAAAGTTATTGCAAGATGATGTGCCAACTAACGCTGCAGTTGTATTGTTTGCTAAAGATGTTCTGCCAGAGTACGCTCAATGTATGATGCGTTTGGCTAGATTCAAAGGAACCGCAAAATCAGAGTTTATTGATAACCAACAAATTTTTGGTAATTTTTTCCATATTTTAAATGTGGCCATGGATTTTGTTCAAAGGCATATGCCAATTGCTGGAAAAATAGAGCCCGGGAAAATAAAAAGAACAGACAAACCATTAATTCCAATTCGAGCTATTCGAGAGGCTTTGGTAAATTCGTTATGTCACCGTGATTATACCTTATCAAATCGGTCGATAAGCCTTGGCATTTATGATGATAGATTGGAACTGACAAGCCCTGGAAGACTTCCTAGAAACATCACTATTGAAAAATTAAAAATAGATCATGATTCTTGTCCTCGAAATAAGATTATTGCAAATGTGCTTTTTCGAAGAGGGATTATTGAGCAATGGGGAAGCGGGACAAATGAGATGATTGAGCTTTGTCGCAATGCTCATTTAGATGAGCCGAAATTTACTGAAGATGACAATATGTTTATTGTTCGATTTAAAGCTAAATTTGCGGTTGGTCGGGAGGCGACCTATGAAGCAGAAGAAAAGCTAACCGATCGTCAAAAAGAAATTTTACAGATTATACGAAAACAAAATATTTGTTCTCCAAAATATATTTTAGACAATTTGAGTGTTTCTGTTACTGATCGCACACTAAGAAATGATTTAGCTGAATTAGCTAATCAAGGATTAGTGGTTAGACAAGGCAAAGGCCCTCAAACTGTTTGGACGCCAAAGAAGCCTGCACATAAATAATCCGGAAATAATCCGGAAATAATCCGGAAATAATCCGGAAATAATCCGGAAATTTAATACGTAAATGATCATATGGCAGAAGCGATAACCGAGCAACTATCAAGTGGCAAATTGGCTCATTAAGGATATTCCATTTCATTAAAGCCCATTGAACAGCTACAAGTGTGTTTTTCTTAAATTATCAATGAGTTATGCTTTAATTTGGTCTATAAAATTTTGATTTACGCAGTCTGCTGCTGCACTTTAGTAATTTTAGGATGCTGCCAACCCCCAGTAACCACATAACGATAAGTAGCAATTTGATCAACTACTTTACCCAAAACTTTATTAGCTAAAAATGCAGCCACTCCAATAACCGGTCCGCCAATAATTCCAGCTACAACTGGTACACTAGAAGTAATGTATGGAGTAATCGCTAAGTGCAAATTTAAATTATGTGTCAACATATTCACATCACCTAAAATATCAATTGATGCTACTGAACCATTAAAATTTAAGCTCTTGATAGCCATTTTTCCATCATGTAAACGCAAGGACCCTTGCATTTTATTAAAACTATAACCATCTTGAAATAAATCAGAAAATCCCCCTGTAAAAAGTCGATTAACACTTAATAAAGTTAAAATGCGGCCTAAATTCATTGTCTGATTAGCTTTTTCACCAATGCCAGTAATTTGTCCCTTACCCAAATGCATATAAACATCTCCCACCGCATGTTGTATATCTAAGCGATAAATAACATTAGGCCAAATCAAATTAAATTGTGCACTTCCCTCTTCTATAATCAAACCTGAATGAACATTTAATGCTGTAAGTAACGGCATAATATTATTACTTTCGATATCTCCACGCATCATACTTTGATATTTACCATCAGATAACTTTCTCCAATATCCCTGCGTTGATACTGAATAAGCAGGCGAACTAATATCAAAAGATTTAATTTGTGCAATATTTTTAGAAGTACGCAAAGATAAATTAACTTTTCCAAAATTTTGTTGACCATAAATAAAATCATCAATTTTTAAATCCATCGGCGGCATATCTGCAGGTTCAAGCAGACTGGTTTCATTTGCCGTAAATTCTGTCGGCATCAACTGAAGGTGCTTTAAATTAATTTTTAGCGCGCGCTGCGGATAATCGTCAGGCACTACTATATCACCAACAATATTATTATTTGTTACGTCGAGCAGCCATTCTTTAAAACCTGGCTTAAGCTTAATAATTAGATTATCAAATTGCTTATTTAAAAATTTAATTTTTGCAACTTTGATGTTAACTTCACGCAAAATTTGCTTAATTTTACTCATTAATTGAATTTTATTATTTGCAGCACCAGCTTTTTTTTGATTCTGCAAGAAATTGCGCCATGCTTGCAAATCAAAAGTCGGTAGTGAACCATCAACATACAAACCTGGCAATTGTTGCCAAATACCTTGTCCTGCACCAAAATGAATATTACCACTATAAAAATAAGGGTTATGATTTTTGAAATGCCATTGTAAAGCAGCGCTTAAAGTATCATCAAAATTAATTTTAGCTTTAATTGGTATAAAACTATTAAACTTTAACCGATCAACAAGCTGGTTCGCAGGATAGACTTCAAACTGTCGCAAAGTTTTAAATTTTGTATTTTCAGCGACAATCGGCATAACATTACCAAACTGTATCTGCATCGAAAATGGATCTATTTGTTGAGCTGTTTTCGCCAACGGAACCGGCAAATCCACTGAAACCCCCTGTAAATCCGACGTAACATTTAATGCATAATTTACCTTATCAGCTGAATTTGACGGCAATGAAACAAATTCAGCAGCATAATTAGTTTTCCCATGTATAAACGGCAAATTTAAGCAATGAAAATTATTTTTTAAAGTTGCCATATCAATTTGGCTTTTTAAATCGATTTTATTTTGCTGATTTTTCCCAGCAACACGGAAAAATTGTGCAGTTATTTTCGCTGGATAATTAAATACTTTTGCCTGCAAATCTTGTGACCATAATTTATCTTCAGTAAATAATAACTTACCATTTAATTCGTTAAACCCTAAATTCCATAAAGGAAGTTCAAAATCGTTATGTTGTAACACTGCTGCACCAGACAATTTGACTGCTGATGGTTTATCAACGGGCAAAGACATATTAAAATTTAAATTAACTATGCCGATAGCTTTTGCTGACTGCACTACTTGATTCAACATCTTATGCAAATCATTGTTAGCAACATAATGTAAAATATCAGATGCATTGCTTGCAATTGAAGTTGTTAACTTTACTATCGCTGGTTTTTTTCCAATATCATTAATCGCAACATGCATGCTTTTAATGTTGCTATTAAAGACTTTTCCTTTAATTAAATCACAATATAAATTACGACCTTTAATTTTTAAATTAGCATCAACATCGTTTGCATCAGGCCAATCATCAGCATAATGTAATAAAGTATTACGAAAGCGTGAATCAACAATAAAAACTCCTTCATGATGATCAAATGGAAAATTGTTTAGTTTACCCCGCAACACCACTTTACCAACAACACCATCACCCCGCACAAACGCATTATCTAACCAATGCACTAATGCTGGCGCAAACATTTTCATCGGTAAATATTTATTGATTATCGACGAATCATGTAAATCAAATTCAGCCAATAAACTTATTATCGGATTACTCAATCCATTCTTCGGGAATAACATAGCCACATGACCATTAATTGCAGATTCCGCATTATTTACAGATAAATCATCGCTTTTTATCCACCAACCTTTATCCTGCATTTGCGACCATTGTATATGACCCGACATTTTATTAAAAACAATGGGCGCAGAAAATAATTTACCAAAATCAAAACGAGTATTATTAGACATAATATATAAATTGCCATTACCTGACTGCAATTTAAGATTACCAGAAATATTTTCTACTCCTGGAATATGCTGCCAATATTTTGTAGTAACCTTATTAAGTTGCGCAGATAAATCATAATTATTAACCTGATTAAAATTGCCATGATGAACAAATTTTACGTTAATCAATTCACCGCTAGGATTCAAATGCGACAATAAATTACGTGTACTTGCTGGCAAAAAATTATTATGCGTAAATAAAAATGGCAAACCTTCTAAATAAAAGTAGTGTGTCCAAAAATATTGTTTAATACCATTCTTGTCACGCTGAATAATCAAAACAAATTTATTTTCTGGTTCTACAACATTATTTATGTTGAAATAAAAATGATCGGCTAATAATTTCCAACCTTGTTTAACTGGCTGCCATAAAAAATTACCTGATAATTTTGGTATTGTATATACAGCATGTGAATGATCCAATGCAGTTAAATTTAATTTTTCGGCATGCAATAATGATTGTACAGATTTTATCTGCCCCTGGTTCCAATTAATCCAAAATTGCCCATTTAAAATACCACTATTAACTTGATATCCATATAACTTAAGTAATTGATGCCATTCACTTAAATTTAAATTTTGGATTTTTGCGTATAGTGACGCCTGTAAAGTATCAAAGTTAACAACCCAACCTTTAAAACTGAGATAAAAATCAAATGATGAGGAAGAATCTTTATTTACATAACCACCACCACTAATAACATGTTGATGTTCCCGATTAGCAAATAATAAGTTATGTAACAAAACATTACCAACTATTGCTTGGTTTTTATACCAAGTTACATGAACATTTTCCAACAATAATTGTTTTCTCTTTGATAACCAACTAAAAACATCTGAATAACTTAAGGCGTGTCTACCATTCTTGCGATTAGTTTTCTTAATGGAATCAATTAGTTGGAATTTTATTTTGCGCTCCTGATTCTGATATATATTTAAATCTACTCCAGTAATAATAATATTATTTGGTTGTAATTTCTTAGTGAACAATGAACGAATAACACCAATATCAATTTGCAACTTATTTAAATGAAAAACCACCTGCTTTTTGTCGTTATTAAAAATAGTGACATCATCTAACCGCAATTCGGGATGCACACCACTCCACCAAGCACTAACACGCCCAATTGTTACCGGCTGATGCACTAAATTGCTAGCCCAATTCTCAAACAATTTTACATGTGAATTTAAAAGCGGCATTGATAACCGCGCAATTAGAAAAAAAACCGCAAAACCAACTAAGAAAATAACCATTAAAGACAGCGCTGTTTTTGCTAATTTAGATAAAAGATTATTTACAAACATTATTTAAATAGTTAAACAGAATTTTCGGCGCATGTCACGCAATATAATAAATATCCAAGGCCATAAAATAGTGGATATAAACACAGTTAACCAACAAGCCATTGTATGCGGTAACTCTCCAATCATACCTTGAATAATATATATTAACACCCTGTATAGCGCCACCAACACAAAAACAATCAATGTTTGCTGCATAATTGGATAAACACGGATCAATTGATAAAATTTAACTATCAAATATGCGACAACTAGCATCGCGAATGCATGCTCACCTAACAATGTTCCATTAAGTAAATCTAACAAAATACCAATACAAAATGCATAAAAAAATCCGACATAGGATGGTAACGCCATCATCCAATAAATCATCACTAACAATGTCCATTGTGGACGCAACCAAATCGCCCAATCTGATAAAGGCATTACATCTAACATCAATGCAATAAAAATTGTTAAGATAACCAGCCACCTACCTTTAAGCGCACGATTCATCAAATATGTCTCCTACTTACTGGTCGCTTTAACACTATATCTTTTATTGTTTTGTCAATCTTGAACGATAAAGTCCAAACCAACAACACTAAACGACTACGATCTAAATGCGCAGCAGGTTTAACTGTGATATCAACAAACCTTCCCCCCAAATTACGATTCACGTCAACAATAGTCCCTACTGGATAACCAAATGGATAATGATCACCTAACCCAGAAGTAACTAGCGCATCACCCTTTTTTACATCCATCGTATCCGTGACCCCCTGCAATTTTAACAATCCCGGCACACCTTTACCAACCACCAAACCCCTCACCCCATTTCTCTCAATTTGCACTGGAATAGCGCTTTTATTATCAGTGACCAACATAACAATACTAGTAAAATGCCCGACCGTTACCACTTGCCCCATGATTCCATAAGCATCTAACACCGGCTGTCCAACAAATACTTTAGCATTCTCCCCTTGATTTAAAACAATTTGTTGCACAAATGGGTCTGGAGAAACAGCCAATAATTGAGCTACTGAAACTTTATCAACGGTTTTAGCGCTTGATGCAAGCAAAGCACGCAATTGCTGATTTTCACTTTCAATCGCAAATTGCTTTTGTAACTGCGCATTTAATAATAATGTTTTCGCACGCAGTTTAGCATTTTCCTTCACTAAGGTTTTCTTAGAAACAAAATCAGAAACGACCCAATTAAATGTATCAATCGGTAAATTTACTAAATAATGAATTGGAGAAACTATTATTGCAAATGAAGAACGCGCACGATGAAAAGCGCTGTTTCGATGATCACACATCATTAGCAACAAAGCACAAAGTAAGAAAAACAGCACCCGGCCACCAATTGTAGAATTTTTCTTAAATAATAGTTTGATATTTTACCGCCTAATTTCTCATTCCTTATGAACGAAACCACTAAAACTACCTACCATCTCTAATGCTTCACCACCACCTCGTGCCACACAAGTTAACGGATCATCCGCTAAAATAACCGGCAATCCAGTTTCTTCCATTAACAAACGATCTAAATCTTTTAATAAAGCACCGCCACCTGTTAACACCATTCCCCGCTCAGCAATATCCGCTGATAATTCAGGCGGAGCTTGCTCTAAAGCCGCACGTACTGCGCTAATAATTCCCAATAATGGTTCTTGCAACGCTTCTAAAATTTCATTGCTGTTCAAGGTAAAGCTCTTCGGCACACCTTCAGCTAAATTGCGCCCACGCACTTCAATTTCACGAATCTCACTGCCCGGAAAAGCTGTACCAATTTCCTTTTTAATATTTTCTGCGGTGGTTTCACCGATTAAACTACCATAATTACGACGAACATAATTAATAATTGCATCATCAAAACGATCTCCACCAATACGCACTGAAGCAGAATAAACGATGCCATTTAAAGAAATAATTGCTACTTCAGTGGTGCCACCACCAACATCTACTACCATAGAACCTCGAGCTTCATCCACAGGCAAATTAGCCCCAACTGCAGCAGCCATCGGCTCTTCAATCAAATACACTTCACGCGCACCTGCACCTAAAGCTGATTCACGAATTGCACGACGCTCCACTTGCGTTGAACCACATGGCACACAAACCAACACCCGAGGACTTGGTTTCAAAAACCTGGTTTCATGTACCGAATGAATAAAATGCTGCAACATTTTTTCAGTCACTAAAAAATCAGCTATTACCCCATCCTTCATTGGTCGAATTGCCTGAATATTTCCAGGAGTACGTCCCAACATACGTTTGGCTTCGGTACCAACCGCCGCAATACGTTTTGGCCCACCAGGCTCATCTTGACGAATTGCTACAACAGAAGGCTCATCCAACACAATACCCTTACCTTTTACATAAATAAGTGTATTAGCTGTGCCAAGATCGATTGAAATATCCTCAGATAAAAAACCAGAAATAATTTTAAATGGGTTGATGCGCATAATTATAAAGCTCCTTTGAAAGATATATAAACTATAAAAAGGCATTATATATGATGAGTAACCAAAGTAAATAATTTACCATAGAGAGAATGGCTGGTCAATATATGATCAGCTCGTAAAAGCGTTACAAATCATCTAAAGAAAACAGCATTTTTTTGCTTTGGTAAGGAAACCTTAAGAATTGGCTGCTATTATTTGCAGTATAAACTAACTAAACTTAATAATTGAGAGAACATCATGTTTAATAAAAAAAAGGAGCAAAACATTGAAACATTTGAAATAACCGAAAAACCAAAAAAACCGAAACAAAAAGCAAAAGATAAAACGGAAATAATTGATCTTTCTGATGGATTTTGGTTAACTTTTTTAAGTTGTGGGCATTGTTTTGGGCTATCAATAATAGTTAATTTATTAAATACATGGCGATTGCTATTGACAATGATAATACACCCTGCTCAGTTCAAAAAGTTTGAAAGCAATACAATTTTAGACTCTGAAATTTATTCAACCAAAAAAAAGAAATATTTGCTTGATGGTTTGATGAAACTGACTAAAATTTCAATAGAAGCTGAAGAAATATCACGAAAACAAAAAAACATAACAAAAAATATAACAAATGATGAAATGCATCTAATTATTATACCAGGTAATGTAGCTAGTGCATTCCAATTTAGAGATCACGCACAAAAATATATTGACTCAGCAAAAAAACACAAAATTTCCCTTATTGTGCACCTCATTAATCCTCGCGGAGTTGGAAATCCAAAATTTCTGAATAAAGCTTATAGTTCAAATATAATTGTTGACGATTATGTAAGAATTATTTTGCATGAAATTAAAAAAAATGGCGGTAAAGAAAAATCCTATAAGTTTGCCATTGCGGGATACTCATTGGGAGGCGCTTTTGCCACTAAGATAACAGCAAAACTGCACAATCTTGGTTATTTTGTACAACTCATCAATATAAAATCATTTGCTAAATTAGCAGAAGTTATAAATATCCATATTAAAAGAATAAAAAAATCCCTCTCCAAACATTGCCTAAAATATTTGCTTCCAAATAAATTACTACTAACTACAACATTATACTGCGCCAACTGGAGTTTAAATGTTACTAAACAATACAAAAAAATACCAATAGAATATAAAACCCATGTTGTAGTAAAAGAAGATAAAAATAAAAACAATAAAAATCCATATAAAACAACAGGCAGTGAAGCTGATGGAGTAATCCCTTATTCTAGCTCTATACATCGCTCTTTAAAATCAAAACGAAAAGAATTCGTCGCTTATTACAAAAAATTAAGACACACCATTGAAAACTATAGTGGCGAAAATATCCAAACCTCACCCTTATTAATAAAATTAGATAAAATATATAACAATGCGACAAAAATTGATAATATAAAACAACTGATAACAAAGCTAAAAACAGAATTTTCAACAATATCAACAACGTCCGTAATAAAAATTGACACACTTAAAACCAACATTTGCAATAGACTAGACAAAATAAAATACTGGTATACAGATGCTATGAAATTTAAGCGTGATAAAAAAAAGCTTTTAACACAAAAAAAAGAATTTTTATTAAATAACTGGAAAATAAAATATGATGATTTTTCTGATTACAGGAAATTTTTCATACGCCTTACTAATACATATTATAACGAAATATCTTATACAGAAAACAATAGTAGCATACCAACAATCGGCAACACAATTATAAATAAATTAACAAACCAACTAAAAAAAGGTAAAAAAGGTACTGAAAAATATAGTATAGATGAATATGTAAAAGACTTATTACAAATATTGGATAATTATGAAAAAAAATGTGCGCCAAAAAACCCTGGTTTTATATGGTCTGCAAAAGACATAAAAGAGCATAAAACATCTATACAAGATATAAAATTTATACTTACCAAACAGTTACATAAACTAACACTCAGTAAAGGACATGTGTTTGATTTAATATCTTTAGTACCATATAAAGAAAGAAACAATATGCCAAAAAATGCATTAGAGTATATAGTAACGACGATGATTAAAAAATATAAATATATTAAAGAAAACCCTAAGAAAAAAGAACCAACAAAACGTGAAGATTCAAGGACTTTCCTAAAGAAATGTAAAACTTTTATGTAAACACATATCAATACCAATACATACAACACTTGCCTGAATCACTAATCCCTGCTAACCTGTGCATTCTATAAAAAAACGAGACAAGATATGACATTAAGCCGAACACAAATTGCTGAAGTAGCTCACATGGCAAGATTACGCTTAACCGAAGATGAGCTGGATAAATATACCGACATTAACAAAATTTTGGATTTGGCCGAACAAATTAGCGAAATTAATACTACAAATATAACCCCCATGGCTCATCCGCTTAACCTCTACCAGCGTTTACGCGAAGACACTGTCACCGAACCAAATTTACGTGATATGTTGCAAACAATCGCAACTTGTGTAGAACTAGGACTTTATTTAGTCCCACAAGTCATTGAATAAAGGGACAATATGTATAATAAAACCATTGCAGAACTATCCAAATTATTACAGCAAAAAGAAATTTCCAGCCGGGAGTTAACTGAGTATTTTTTAAACAGAATTAAGAAATATGATTCATTGCTTAATTCCTTTATTACCATAACCGAAGAACGTGCTTTAGCTGATGCAAAAAAAGCTGACGAGCAATTAGCTAAAAATCAATCTAAACCACTAACTGGCATCCCAATTGCACACAAGGATATATTTTGCACAAAAGGCATCAAAACTAGTTGCGGTTCTAAAATGCTAGATAATTTTATTGCACCTTATGATGCAACCGTAGTCAAAAAATTAGCAGATAATGGCGTTGTATTACTGGGAAAACTCAATATGGATGAGTTTGCCATGGGCTCCTCCAACGAAAACAGTTACTATGGCCCAGTTAAAAATCCGTGGAATCTGGAAACTGTACCTGGAGGATCATCTGGAGGATCATCTGCTGCTATGGCAGCAAGATTAGCATTAGCTACTACTGGAACTGATACTGGCGGCTCCATTCGCCAACCAGCAGCTTTGACCGGCGTTACCGGAATTAAACCAACCTATGGACGTATTTCACGCTTTGGAATGATCGCTTTTGCCTCCAGCTTAGATCAAGCAGGACCCATGACACAAACTGCAGAAGACGCTGCCATCATGTTAAATGCTATGATAGGCTTTGATCCAAAAGATTCAACTTCTATTGATGAACCTGTCCCAGATTTTACTGCAAACTTAAATGACTCAATTAAAAATTTAAAAATCGGTTTACCAAAAGAATACTTTACGGAAAAACTAGATCCTAAAATTGGTGATATAATTCATCGCGCTGCCGATGAACTACAAAAATTAGGCGCCAGCTTACACGAAATTAGCTTACCAAACACGGAATTAGCAATACCTGTATATTATATTATTGCACCAGCTGAATGCTCATCTAACTTAGCCCGTTATGATGGGGTACGTTACGGTTATCGGTGTAAAGATCCAAAAGATTTACTCGATCTTTACGAAAGGTCCCGCAGTGAAGCTTTTGGCGATGAAGTAAAACATCGAATTATGCTAGGCACATATGTATTATCTGCTGGTTATTACGATGCTTACTACGTAAAAGCTCAACGCATTCGCCATTTAATTAGCGATGATTTTCAAAATGCATTTAAAAAAGTTGATGTGGTTTTAGGGCCTACAACCCCAACCACTGCATTTAAATTTAACGCTATGAAAGACCGCATCAATATGTATTTATCCGATATCTTTACGGTAAATACTAATTTAGCAGGTTTGCCTGGCATGTCATTACCTGCCGGCATGCTTGATGATTTGCCGGTTGGTATGCAATTAACTGGAAATTATGCTTGCGAAGCAACATTATTAAATGTAGCACACCAATACCAACAAGTTACAGATTGGCATAAACAAGTTCCACCAGATTTTAGAGAGTGATAAAAATGACACAATGGGAATCAGTTATTGGTTTAGAAGTACATATTCAATTACGCACTCAAAGCAAAATATTTTCGGGCGCTGCAACCGGCTATGGCGCTGAACCAAACACACAAGCATGCGCAATTGATTTAGGCTTACCTGGTGTACTTCCAGTATTAAATAAAGAAACTGTAAATATGGCGCTAAAATTCGGCCTAGCCATTGATGCTGAAATCGCTGACTATTCAGTTTTTGCCCGCAAAAATTATTTTTATCCCGACTTACCAAAGGGATATCAAATCAGCCAGCACCATCATCCAATTATCGGCCCAGGCGGAATTAATATCACTTTAGATGACGGTTCAACTAAACGCATTGGAATCACCCGCGCACATTTAGAAGAAGACGCCGGTAAATCATTACATGAAGATTTTCATGGCATGACTGGAATTGATCTAAATCGTTCTGGAGTTCCTTTGTTAGAAATAGTTTCTGATCCCGATATGCGTTCAGCCAAAGAAGCAGTAACATATTTAAAAACTTTACATTCTTTAGTACGTTCACTTGAAATTTGCGATGGTAATATGCAGGAAGGATCATTTCGTTGTGATGTAAATGTCTCGGTACGCCCAGTTGAGCAAAAAACTTTTGGTACCCGCGCTGAAATCAAAAACTTAAATTCTTTTCGCTTTGTCGAAAAAGCCATCGAATATGAAATAACTCGTCAAATTAATACTCTAGAAGGCGATGGCCGTATAATACAAGAAACCCGTTTATTTGATTCAGATAAAAACGAAACCCGATCTCTACGCGCCAAAGAAGAAGCACACGATTATCGCTATTTTCCTGATCCGGATTTATTACCAGTAAAAATTACTCCGGAAATGATTGATAAAGTTAGAAAAACCTTACCTGAATTACCGCAACAAAAAATGCAACGTTTTATTGAAAGTTATAAATTAAATACTGCTGACGCAAGCTTTTTGGCAAATGACAAAGATATGGCAGATTATTTTGAAGAAGCCGTGGTCGAAAGCACTGCTAAACCAAAATTAGTTGCTAATTGGATTATGGGTGAATTATCCGCTGCTTTAAACCGTGATAACTTAGAAATTATTAACAGCCCCATCAATGCCAAACATTTGGCCTGCTTATTAAAACGCATCAAAGACAAAACTATTTCCGGAAAAATCGCTAAATCCGTATTTGATGCCATGTGGAACGGCGAAGGATCAGCAGATGAAATCATTGAAGCAAAAGGTTTAATTCAGATTACTGATCCTACAGCAATTGAAAAAATCATTGATGAAGTTATTACGACCTACCCACAAGAAGTAGCAGATTACCGCGCAGGAAAAACCAAATTATTTGGCTTTTTCATTGGTCAAGTTATGCAGCTATCACGCGGCAAAGCCAACCCTCAGCAAGTAAACGAAATTTTACGGAAAAAATTAACCTAGTGTGATATTACATTATTCTAACGTAAGTTATAAAATTGATGCAAATTAACCTTCGGTTAATCGACCTAAATAAACCGAATTGTGATATTCATCAAGATTGATTTTATTTAAGTCGGCCTTGATAATTTTTAAATCCGACCGTTTTTGATAATAAATAATCTTATGATCTAAATCATAAACTGCAGACCACAATGTTGGCCAAGGTGTTTTATTCGCTTGACGTACACTTTTATTATCAAAAGCGTGAAATAATGATTGTATAATTTGTTCGCGTGATGTTAGTTTTGCATATTGTCTTCCATAATATGCAGCATATAAAAATCGACTTAAAGGACCAAAACCACGAGGCATGGGTTTGTGACCGCCAAAGCCTTTATAATTTTTAACAAATTCCAGTGATTCCGTATAAGAATTATTGCCCAGCACACTTAGTGTTAATGATTTTCCAGTATAAATAACCATCTTGTGATGCACAAATTCAATAATTGCCGCATTACCAGTCGGGTCACAAATAATATAATGCAGCATATAATTATCATATGGTGCAACACGAATATCATCAAAATGCTCTAAAAAATCTTTAACGCTTTTATATTTATCCAAAATATATTGCGCAAACTCTAAAGTTGAAACGTTTGGTTTATCGCTAGGCTTTTCATATTCCATATCACCACAATAAAGTGCTGCAGCAACTAAACCTTGACTATTCATCCCGCCGGCAGTTAAAACGTCTTTGCCTTGTAACATACGATATTCAAAAACTGCGCTGCTATATTTCGATTTCCAATATGCGGGTTGTTGGTCACGCAAAATCCAACGCGCTAATCCTCCAATTCCTTTTTGTCTGATGGCAAAATAACCATCACCATTAGTCCAATCAAATGTTCGTGCAAAAATATGTAATTTAGGTTTTGACATATAAAGTGCTGTACAGGCAAAAACATTTGTTGCAACCAAACTAAATAATAATGCAAAAATAATTTTTTTCATTGACGCTTACCTCTGTTCAAATTTAAACCTGGTTGCAGTGAAGTGTTTGTTTTTGTTGGTTGTTTACTCGAAAAAAAACCATGTGTCTTTTGAAGGTGGTGCACTTTACATAATTTAATTTTTATGGAATTAGAAAGTGATCCTCCAGTTAAAAGTTGGACTGAATATTCCCTTTGCAACTGTTTGTTGTTTATAAAGTCACCATGCACAATTATGTTATTCCTAGCATAGTTCATGAAAATAGAATCTGGGTCGAGGTAATATTGGATGCGTAAGCAGAAAAATATATTTAAAACACATAATTTAGTCATATCAGATGTTGCTATATTTACAATTTTTGCAATTTCTTTAAGTTTACTAGTTACATTTTCATCCTCTATTTCTTTATTCTTTAGTTGTGCAGATTTATAGCGAATTTTTAAGGACTGCAAATTTTCATATGCTTTAAAGATAGACAAATGAGATGATAGAACTTGTGATATTTTCTTGAAACCATTACATGAAGGACATGGTACTTCAAGAAATAGGAATTTTAGCCACTTAAACGCTCGCTTTATGTTTTTCTCTTTCCAATATTTTAAGTCACTATCAATAGCATTTATTGATAAGTGTCGACAAGGGATGTTTTGTTTCTTACTTGCAAGCGTTAAAAATTTTTTTATTCCATCTGTATTTGCTGTTTTTTTAGCATTCTTATGAATTGTAAACAAACTTATATCAGAAAGCTTGGGTAGACAAAGTATCATCTGATAAAGTTCTTCATCACAAAATGGTATATTTTTATCATCACAGTGTTGCCGTAAGGTTAATTTCAATTGTGTTAGATTCTTACATTTAGAGATTATCTTTGATATAAATACTTGTTTTTCCCAAGGCGCATCTATTTCGAGTGAATGTAATTTGTTTATTGCCTGTACCCATTCCGATAATTTTTTCTCAATTTTTTTTAATTCTTTATAATCTTTAGAAGGAAAATTGAATTTCAGTTTCAAAGATTGATAATTTTTATTTTTTCCAAATGAATTAATTATATCATGTATGTTTTTAAATTTTTCTTGCACATTATTTGTTGTAGAATATTCGCCTAGCAGGGTTAAATCGAAGGTAATATACTGAGCAAATTCTAATGTTTTTTCATTTCTCAATTGTGCTGCCGTTTCAAGGTTAACAACATATTTATTCTGAAATAACTTTCGTACGGCGAACATAAATTCGGCGAGCAATACAATCTTGTTTATTTCGCCAATAGATTTCTCTCTAATAGTTTCAGACAAATATTTAATGACTGTAAATAATGCTCTCTGAAGACTTATAAGTTCTAATTTAATATCAGGTTCTTTCTTAGGTTTTTCGCTAAGATTCGCTAAATCATAAGAGATAGGGGTTGTTTTGTTCTTTATTATTTGTCCCATAAAATAAGGCATAGTACTATAAGTTCTAGTTGTTTCATTACTATATTTTGCCATCAATTTTTTTATCTGAGCTTCGTCATCGAGGAACCCTCGTCGCATAAATTCAAAAAATCCAGCTAAAAACCATGAATGAACTGTAACTTCTTTTGGAATGAAAAGCTTGTTTCCAGATAGCAAATGGATGTTGTTGAAATCAAGCAAATAACTTATTATATCTGCAATAATTTCTATTGGGATATGTAGTAATATTGGGTTCTTTTTGATTTTTTTAAACATTATCATTTTCTCATTTTATGGTTTATTGTTTTTATAATTAACAACTTATTTTGCGCTTTCACGCAATTCAATTTTGATTGGGGTACCAATTAATCGCAAACTTTTACGAAAAGCATTTTCCAAATAACGCTTATACGAGCCGGGTAAAAGCTCAACCTGTTTGCCATGAATTACAATAATCGGTGGATTATGTCCACCAATATGCGCATAACGTAATTTGATTTTTTTACCTTTAACTAAAGGCGGCGGATGCGTTGCAACAATTTGTTCTAGAATTTTAGTAATCTTAGCTGTCGGCAAAGACTTCATTGCAGAAGCATAAGCTTTTTCCACCGACACAAACAAATCGCCAACACCAGAACCATGCAACGCAGAAATAAAATGCCACGCAGCATAATCAACAAAAATCAAACGACGCTGCAATTCTTTTTTTATCCATTCTTTTTCTTCTGTTTCCAAACCATCCCATTTATTTACTGCAATTACTAATGCTTTACCGCTATCAATAATGTGGCCTAATAACTTTAAATCTTGTTCGGCAATATTTTCACGCGCATCAATTAACATAATTACCACATTACATTCATCAATCGCCTGCATAGTTTTAATTACAGAAAATTTTTCAATTACATCCGTAATTTTGGCACGACGCCTAACTCCTGCTGTATCAATCAGCACATAATGCTTACCACGACGTTCCAAGTGAATAAAAACACTATCCCTGGTAGTACCAGGTTCATCATATACCACCACCCGCTCTTCACCCAACATACGGTTTACTAAAGTTGATTTTCCTACATTCGGTTTTCCGACAATTGCAATTTTTATTCCAGGTTGCTCAACTATTTTTTCTTCAACGGGAGCAAAATCAGCCAATAGCTTTTCTAATAAATTATTAATACCTCTACGATGTGCTGCTGCAATCGCAATCGGTTCTCCCAAACCCAAAGCGTGAAAATCGGATGCAACCATATGCGGATCCAAACCATCCACTTTATTCATTACTAAAAAAATCGGTTTATTTAAAACCCGCAATTTTTCAGCAACAAATTGATCAGCCGCAGTTAATCCCTCCCGCGCATTCACTAAAAATATAATTACATCTGATTCATCAATCGCCTGCCACGATTGACGCGCCATCAAATTATCAATCGTATCTTCTTCTGCACCGATACCACCAGTATCTACTACAATAAATGTGTGATTTGCAAACGAACCATAACCATATTGACGATCACGAGTAAGCCCTGGCTGATCAGCTACAATTGCATCACGAGTTTTAGTGATGCAATTAAACAAAGTTGATTTACCAACATTAGGCCGCCCAACAATTGCAATAACTGGATGTGTATGCGACATGCCTACATCTTCCTAAACGCCATCAAATAACCATGCTGGGTATACACAACTACTGTGTTACCAACAACTAGCGGCGGCGTTAATACTCCCATACCGCGCAAACCATTGCGCGCAACTATAGACCCATCGTTTCTAGACAGCCAATGTAAATATCCATACCCATCTGCTATAACTAAATAACGTCCTAACATAGCTGGACCAGTAAGATTACGCCCTTGCAACGCAGTCTGTCGCCATAATGAAGCCCCGGAATCTTTACTAAACGCCCAAACATAACTTTTTGCATCAGTAAGATAAAGATTATTATAATCAGATGTAATACCAGTATAAGCAGAAATTTTGTGTCGCCAAATTACATGACCAGTTTTTAAATCTAACGCCGCCACATAACCTTGATAAGTAGCAACATATACTAAGCCTTGCGATATAACCGGATTAACATCAATATCTACCATATTTTCAATATCAGTTAATCCCATTGGCTGCGCTATTCTCTGCAACCACGCAACTCTACCACTCCATGAGTTAATTGCGACAACTTCACCGTTAGCAAACCCAGCAACAACCAAACCATTAGCGAATTGTGGTTGACTCGATGCATGTAAAATTAAAGATGGTACAGTTTGACGAAAACGCCAAATTAAACGACCGTTTCTTTCTGACAACGCTGTTAAAGAACCATCAATACTCTTTGCTAATACAATTCCATTATAAGCTTTTGGTGCCGCTAAAATAGTACTGCCAACTTGTGTTGACCATAAACGTTGACCATTAGCTAATGATATAGCTAACACTTGGCCTTGTTCAGTTGCCGCAAACAATCTACCAGCATTCACGCTAACTCCACTAGTCAAACGTGCGTTGGCATTTGTTTGCCATACTATGTTTCCAGTATTTATATTAACCGCACAAATTCTTCCACTATAACTTGCAGTATAAATCAAACCATTGGCGTAGGTCGGCGCCATACGCAAATAATATTTACTCGCCCCATCACCTACATTTGTAGACCATAACTGTGCTACTTTTATTTTTGGTGTTATCTTGGTTAATTCTGCTGGCGGTAAGGTATTATCTTTAGTCGTAAAAGTATCACACCCACTTAAAGCAAAACAAACCGTAATTAAACATATGATCAAACCAAAACGCTTCATTTATTTTTCTCCATGGTGTCAGATACCTGCGGTATCTAACTTAACATCGTTATCATTATCATTTGTATATAGGCCGACACCGCAGGTGTCTGACACCTACAAATTATCCAATTTCATTTGTAATACAGGTCGACTTTGATCAGGCTCTGAAATTTCTTTCAATGCTAATTGGTACATTTCACGTGCTTTATCAATATTACCAAGTTTAACATATGCATCTCCCTGCACTTCCGCAGCCAATCCAGCAAGCGAACTATTTTTCATTCGCTGCAACAGAGCCAACGCTTCCTTAATTTTATTCTGCGTAATGTAAACACGAGCTAAACGCAAACGAGCCAGCTGTAGCAATACATCACTGCTTGCATGTTTCACCGCCCAATTTAACTGAGCAACCGCATCATCAAAGTTATTTTGTGAAACTGCGTGCTTAGCTAAAGTTAAAGCTGCTATTTTAGCATACGGAGTTCTTGCAAAGTTTTTACGCAATAACTTAGCTTGTGTAATTGCATCTTGCCATTGACTATTCAACACATCAACTGTCATTCTCGCATAGACAATTGAAGCTCTCTCAGCAATATTGGTTTTATATCTTTGATAAAAACGCCAACCAAAAATAACAATAATCGCCAATACCAGCCCGACAATGATAGATAATCCATATTCTTTCCACCATTCCTTTAAAGCCTCAATCTGCTGCTCTTCGGTCACATAGTCACTCATGTATGTCTCCCGTCCAAATGAAGAATTATCGGCATATTATAAACGATTCTGACTGATTGTGTAGAATTAAAGATTTCGCAATCAATATGTGTGTGCCGAGGGGAGCTTGTTTGCAAACTCTTGAGGGGCAGGACGCCCCGAACGAAGCCACACAGGGATGTGCCAGCTGATTTTTCTCTTGTCAGTTTAGAAAAATCAGCTGAGGCGTGTTTGCAAACAAGCTCGCCGAAAGGCACACTAAAACACTAAAAAATATTGAAATAAAATTTAATTTTTTACGGTAACTGATTGTAAAAACTGAGGTAAATTTGAAATTAAAACGGATTCTTGGGGCTTGTCTTCACGCAAATATTTTATTGCTATTTTCTGAGCCAATAATTCTTCATTCCCCAAAATCAAGGCAAGACGCGCACCACTCTTATCAGCCCGTTTGAACTGACTTTTAAAATTACCGCCACCGCCATTAGTAATTAAACGCAAACTCGGCAACTCATCACGCAATTTTTCAGCTAACAACATACCAGCCTGCACCGTGCCTTCACCAACCATTACTAAATAAACATCAGGCACCGATGACAATTGCGGCAATAATTTCAATTCCGCAAGCATTGCAATTAATCGTTCCAAACCCATCGCAAAACCACACGCAGGTGTTGCTTTACCCCCCAATTGCTCTACTAAATCATTGAATCTGCCGCCAGCACACACAGCATTCTGCGCACCTTGAGACTCGGTTATCCATTCAAAGACTGTACCAGTATAATAATCTAAACCTCTAACCAAACGCGGATTAATTACCGTTTTAACTCCTGCTTCATTTAAAATTGCACATAGCTCTTCAAAATGCTGCTCTGATTCCTCATCCAGCACATCTAAAATTTTTGGCGCATCTAATAACAACTGCTGCATGCTAGGATTCTTGCTGTCTAAAATTCGTAATGGATTGGTTTGTAAGCGACGCCTGCTATCTTCATCTAATTGATCTAAACACGTAGAAAAATATTCTACTAATTTTTCCCGATAAATCGCCCGGGTTTCCACTGAACCCAAAGAATTAAGCTGTAATGTCACATGTTCCATTATTCCCAATTTTTTCCACATGCGCGCCGTCATCAAAATCAATTCTGCATCAGTTTCAGGACCTACCATACCAAATGCTTCAACCCCAAATTGATAAAACTGACGATAACGACCTTTTTGAGGTTTTTCATGACGAAAAAAAGGCCCAAGATACCAAACACGCTGCTGCTGATTATAAAGCAAACCATGCTCAATTCCCGCCCGCACGCAACCAGCAGTCCCTTCCGGACGCAAAGTCAAATTGTCACCGCTACGATCCTCAAAGGTATACATCTCCTTTTCAACAATATCAGTAACATCACCAACAGAACGTTTAAATAATTGCGTATTTTCTAAAATCGGAAAACGAATCTCAGAATAACCATAACTAGAAGCTATCTGGCTCAATTGTTGTTCTACATATTGCCAAACCGCACTTTGCTCCGGCAAAATATCACTCATTCCACGGACTGCTTGAATTTTATTATTCATAATTACTCACTAATTTCATCCGGATTATGCCATGAATTAGCTTCATTGGTTACAGCATTATTCTTTACTGGCTTATTCTCTTGAACTTTAGGCTGCGGCGTGCTAACACTGGTTTGACTGCTGCTTGCCGGTTGTTCGGTAACAACCACTGGAGACTGCGCAGCTTTGCTATTATTAGCAACAAAATGCGAATACCACCAAATTAATAACAAAATCACCAATATAATAATAACAAAATTAGTAATTAATTTTACTGGTTTATCTTTGAAAGAAACTTGTTTGATTTTAATTGCTTCCCGTTTTGGTATTTTCCTCACTTCAGCTACCAAACCTAAACTTCGAAACACATCACCAACTTCGTCCTCAGATAAATTAACCAAACGCGCATATAACCTAATATAACCCCGCATAAACACCGAGTCTTTTGCACTTAAATCATATTCATCACTCTCTATCATCCTGATAATTGATGTAGAAACATGCAATTCATTTGCCACGGTCTCAATACTCATACCTTTGCTTTCACGCGCCTCACGCAACAATCTGCCTAAGCTTACTTCTTCATCCATGTTTTGCATAATATTTCTCCAACCATACAATTGTACACTTTTTAAAGTGTACTTATCTTACTCACGGTAATCAAGTTTTATTATTAAGTACTTTTGCCAATTATTAGATTTCTGTGGCAGCTACCGCGCATGATAAATCTGTGTTCTTTTTTAGTTACTTTCATGCTTGCTGACTCGCGATTTTACAAAAACAAGCTGGTTGTAAAATCGCGAGTTCCAATTTAACAGCAGATCATTAGTATGCCTATAAATTTCGCAACCTCACTGGCAATTAGCACATAAGGTGCTCAACTGATGCAGCATTTACAATATTTTCAGAAACCAATTTCTGAATACTATCTTTCAAAGTCTGCATACCCTCGACTTTACCAGTTTGAATTACTGATTCAATCTGTGGCACTTTGTTTTCACGAATTAAGTTACGAATTGCCAGATTACACAACATAATTTCTTGTGCAGCAACCCTACCCTTGCCTTTTCTTTTAAATAATCGCTGCGCAACAACCGCCTGCAATGATTCAGACAACATTGTACGAATCAATTCTTTTTCACCGACTGGAAATACATCAATAATACGGTTAATTGCTTTTGCAGCTGAATTAGTATGCAAAGTTGCAAACACTAAATGTCCTGTTTCTGCAGCAGTAATCGCCAATCGAATAGTCTCTAAATCACGCATTTCTCCAACTAAAATTACGTCCGGATCTTCACGCAATGCTGCACGTAACGCATTAGAAAAACTCTTAGTTTGTTGATGCACTTCCCGTTGCTGTAACAAACCTGCTGATTTTTGATAAACAAATTCAATTGGATCTTCAATCGTAACAATATGGCACGAACGATTTTTGTTAATATGATCAATCATCGCCGCGAGCGTAGTGCTTTTTCCGCACCCAGTCGGACCAGTAACTAATATCAGCCCATGAGGCAATCGCGTTAAATCATACAAAACTTTTGGCATGCACAATTCCTCAAGAGTTGCAATTTTTAGCGGAATAACACGAAAAGCTACACTTACTCCATGTAACTGAAAAAAAACATTCACACGAAATCTAGCTTGCAAATTAGGAAAAGATAACGATAAATCAACTTCAAAATTTTTAAATAAATCTTCATAGCGTTTTGGCGGCAAAATTTTTTTTAATGATTCCAGTAAAATTTCATGTTTGATTTCTTGTGCATTCTCTATTGGTAATAAATCACCATCAACCCGAATTAACGGCAATCTTCCAGATGACAAATGCAAATCAGATGCGTTATTTTCGATAGCAAAAGCTAGTAATTTTTCGATATTCATAAATACTCTTTTTTTAACTTATACGTAACTTCACCATTCGACATGTATCTCAGTTTTTAACCAGATCTCAGAGGGACGGAGCTTTACATATTACACGCTACGCGTGTAATTATGTAATAGCTCGCGTCCCGTCAACATTCTATTAATTCCACAGTATATCTTTCTACTTTTATAGTATCAGACCAGTAATCTGGAGCCAATCCTGCTTTCATTTTAAGATGGGTTAAAAATTGTTTAGGATCAGGCAGTGATTCCCATACTGATGGTAAAAAAGTTCCTTCATATTGCCCATCGGATAAAATTAAGCCATCTACTCCTGGACGAATTTGCCTAAGCAAATCATCTTCTGATTCAAAATGCATTAGCTCTGGTTTACTCAATATTGAGATATGAATACTAAGCTGTTCAAATTCCGTTTCAGTAATTCCAGGAAATCGCGGATCAGCAAAAGCAGCAGCACTTGCATTATGTGCTACATCTACAATTAACGGTTGATATGCAACTAAAGTACCAATGCATCCACGCAAATTATGATTAATTTGCAATGTTACAAAACAAGCTTTTTGCTCCAGTAAATGTTTTGCATATTTGTTTATATCAAGCCGCATGTGCATATGATGTTTTAAAGAATAAGCAATTGCATCACGTGCTACTTGCAATAAAACTTTTCTTTCAGACATAGAATACTCAGCCATAAAAAACCTCCCAAATCAAAGCCACATAAAATCGTCTTCTATATAACGCAGACGAGCATTTTTTGCAAGATCAAGGCGCAGCGTTTTCTGCGGAGCGGAGTTTATAAATAATAAATGAGCATCCGCAGAAAACGCTGTAACGCAGAGATTGCAAAAAAGGCGAAGCTAGGCGATTTAAAAAGCGACAGATTTGGCTTAATGCGAAATAAATTTCGCATTAAGCCAAATTAGAGCAATTTAAATCGCCCTCTGCGTAAAAATGAAATCCTGCGTAACCTACCACTGCATCCTTAGCTCCAGCTGTATCGCCCGAACTACATGCAGTAATTAATTTTGGTTTTAATTTTTTATCAACCGCAACAGTTAACAAAGCGTTAATCGCTTTGCGCCCACAAGCTTGTTCATACCCTATTTCCTGCGGTTGTAAATTTAAAATTGCATCAATCGTTGCTGCATCGATATTTTTTGCAGTATCATAATCTAAAAAATGACTCAAATCAGAACTGATTACGATTAAAGTCTCTTTACCACCCCACAATTTTTCCAACACTTCTACAATTTGTGCATTATCTACATCCCCAACTAAAATCGGTATCAATTTAAAATCTTCCAACACTTCCTGCAAAAACGGCAATTGCGTTTCTAAAGAATTTTCACCGTAATAAGCCTCATTGATAATTTGCACTTGCGATGGTACATTTTTATCAATCGCAATTTCGCCCAAAGGAGTTGCAAAATAATCAGCATCAGTCATTGCCAAACCTCGAAACGGATAACGATGTGCCGGTCCAAGCAAAACCACCCGCTTAATTCGTTGTTTTGCGCGATGCAGACAAGCATAAACTGCCGCCGCAGTCGATCCGGAATAAACATACCCGGCATGCGGCGCGATAATTGCTTTAGGAACAGGCAAAGTTGCGTCAGCAGCAGCTAGCATTTTTTGGATCATTTCACGCAATTCTTTGGGATCATTTGGATAAAACATCCCTGCCACACTAGCTTGAAGAATTTTCATAGTAATTTCCTTATGATTTATGGTATAAATAATATCATAAATCATACCATTATGTAAGAACATAGCTTACTTGCATAAAAAAATAAATAGCTAAACAATTAAGATATTAATAATAAATCTTTATATACCGGAACAATAAATCGATATTTATCACCTGCTTTTTCAAGAAGATCTTTTTCCATTAAAGCAGTTAATACTCTGGAAATTGAACCAACAGGCATATCCATTCCCTTAGAAATCTTATGTGAATAAATACTTGTTCCACCATGGTTGGCAACGCACATCATTAATTTTCGTTGGTTTTCTGACAACCCGAAAAAATCTTTTAACAGATCACTACGTTCTTCCTCTATGACTACACTCCATGCCTTATCCACATCTTTTAATGTTGGTAACTTTTTATTTTCAGACCATAAAATATCGCAAAGATAGTTTACATAATAAGGATGACGTTCGCTTTTTTCCATTATTCTATCAAAAATGTTTACTTCTAGTTGTTTTCCCCACATCATTTTTGCTGCTATATTGAGATGTTTTTTATAATCTTTACTTTCTATTCTATCCAATACCAATTTTCTGCATAATTTATATAATGGTCTTCTTTTTCCTTCAAACATAGTTCTTAATAAATGTGGATTGCTTCCAGAAAAAACCAAAGATAAATTACTAGTTTCTTGTGCCGCATGTCTTATAGCGCCTTCAATACTTTTCCCGCCTTTCATTTCACCAATTTCTTGGAATTCATCTAATAAAATAACAGCTTGTTTATTACGTTTTTGTAGAAGTTTTTCTAACAACAACAAACCATCTGCAATATTTTCAGCAGGACTGCTATCACTTTCAAGCTCTAATTCAAGAGAAAAACCCTTAATTTCCATTTGTAATTTAGGCTTTAATTTTCTCGTATATTTCTTTATAAATTGCGCTAATTTTTCTATAGAGCTAATTGAGTTTGTAATCAATTTGGTTGTGCCATTTATAATAATGCGCTCCACATCTTTTTCATCAACCGCTAAATGAAAATCTAATTTGGCATGTGGATAATCTATCAAACCAATTGCTTTCTCACATAAACTAGATTTACCATAACGCCTGGGAGCCACTAAAAAAGTATGTTTGCCGTTTTGCATATTATCAATTAATTGATTTGTTTCTATAACTCGATTACAGAATGCCTGTCCATATGCTTTTCCTAGTGGAAAATAGTGTCTTGGTTTCATAGTTTTCCTCTAAATTCTTCTTTAAATTAGGAAAGACAATTTTATTATACCAAACAAAATCGTATAATGCAAATATGCATTATACATATTTGCATCACCATACTTAGACATCAACCCCCCATTTAATTAAAATCCCATCAAATATACGTTTGTACTTTTGGCAGGAATCTTAGTAGCTTGCTTATTGGATTATTGAGTTTTTCCTATTGAATCTATATAATAAATAAAGCTCCGATCTTTAAAGCATCTTATTTTCGCTTCGTAATTAGCTAAAGATGCTATTCCTTACAAGGATGTTTAAATGATGAATACACACCCAACCAAATATTGGCACGCATTAGAAGACGGCCGCGTACAATGCGATGTATGCCCGCATCATTGCAAATTAAAATCTAATCAGCAAGGTTTATGTTTTGTGCGCGCAAATATCGACAATCAAATTGTATCAACCACCTACGGCCGTGCCAGTGGCTTTTGTATTGATCCAGTAGAAAAAAAACCATTGAATCATTTTTTACCCGGAACTTCTGTTTTATCTTTTGGCACAGTAGGTTGTAATCTAGCTTGCAAATTTTGTCAAAATTGGCAAATCAGCAAAGCGCGCGAAATGAATCTGCTTGCCGAAAAAGCACAACCACAAGATATTGCCAGGATGGCCAAAGAAAATAACTGCGCAAGTGTTGCTTACACTTATAATGAACCAATCATTTCTTTGGAATACTGCGTAGATACCGCTGCCGAGTGTCATAAACTCGGCATTAAAAGCATTGCGGTAACTAACGGTTTTATTTGCGATGAACCACGTAAAGAATTTTTCGCATCAATGGACGCTGCTAATGTA